>PYJC01000017.1 GCA_003635255.1 Candidatus Poribacteria bacterium
AAACATAAAAATGTAGTAAAATAGTGGAATAAAAGGCGATCCTTTATGTCCCTTTATTTCCACTTTTGATAGTCACTTACTTTATGAGAGGTGCTCTTATGACGGTCTCCGAGTCCGAAAAGTCTCCGAGATACAACGGTATTCCGAAGCAGGTTTCGCGTAAGGATTTTAATCGTTATATCTTGCCACATCTGAAGAAACGTGTTAAAGGTCCAAAGCCGAAACTCTCTTTCTACAAGATATTCAACTACATTCTCTATGTTTTGCATACGGGTATTCAATGGGAGCAACTCCGAACACGGCGGAATGAACTCCATTGGTCTAATGTCTATAAATGGCATCATCGCTGGTCAAAAGATGGCTCGTATCAGAACCTCTTTGAAGCGTCGGTTATACACTTGCTTGATACGGATCAACTTGATACGACACACCTTCACGGTGATGGTTCAAACACCGTCGTGAAAAAAGGGGCGACGGTATCAGCTACTCAGGACACAAACATCAGAAAGGCGAAAAAGAGTTGACGCTCACCGATAATCATGGGTTCATCATAGGACCGATAACGCTGAAACCCGTCAACGCACATGATACAACGATTTTGCCCGAAGCCCTGAGTGATATAATCGCTTTTAGCAAACGTATTGGCATGGATCTTTGCGGTTCGGCTCTGACACTTGATTCTGCCTTTGATTCTAAGGTGAATCATAAACTTATTAGAGGACACGGGTTGAGACCCGTGATTTATCCTAACCGTCGCAATGCTAAAGAACCTATTGTCATTGCGCGTAAGTTCCGTTGGTTTGACAAAAGGATATACAAAGACCGATATAAAGTTGAGCGAACTTTCGGGTGGCAAGACACTTACCGAAGACTTGCCCTGAGCTATGATAAACTCAAAGAGACCCGTCTGGGGTTTCGTCATCTCGCATATTCAATGATTAACTTTCGTATAACTTTCAACCATTCATAGCGCGTACTCGCTATGAGTTCATTCACAACTTCAGCCAGCGACATTCCGTTTACACTCAGATATTCAAGCACCAGTAGAAACGGGATCATCCCGTTATCCGCATAGAAATTGTCTCGGAAATAGTAGTGTCCACTCGCCTCCCCACCAAAAAGTGCCTGACTTTCTCGCATACCGGCTTTGATAAACGAGTGTCCACACCGACTCAAAATCGGTCTGCCCTTATTAGAAACGACAGCATGCTCTACCGCCCACACCGCTCTCGGATCAAAAATGACACCACCTCTCTGCCGCCGAAGAAGTTTTTCCGCAAGCAACGCCGTGATATAGCAACCCTCAATAAACGTCCCCGTCTCATCAAAGAAAAAGCACCTATCGGCATCCGCATCCCATGCCACTGCCAAGTCTGCGCCTGTCTGCTGAACCGCTGCTGTGGTCAATTTCCGATTCTCTGGTCTCAGCGGGTCGGGTCTACCCCCAGGAATCCGCGAGAAATTCCCATCTGGTTCCGTAAACAACCGCTGACACACCTGAATCGGTGTCTCTACTAATAACCGATCAGCAATCTGCCCCGCAAGTCCACTATTGGTGTTGAGAACAATTTGCTTTTCGGACAACCCGCGCAAATCTACAAACGAGCTAAGGTGCGATAAATAGGCATCCAGAAACGATATTCCCCAAAGGCTCCCCTGGCAGTGTCCGTTCTGTCTCGCAAACGAGGTTCCCCTTTCAACAGCATCACGCACCGTAAATAGTCCAGTATCAGCAGAAATCGGCGCGGCGTGCTGCCCAACTAACTTCATGCCGTTGGACGCAGCTGGGTTATGAGATGCCGTGATCACAATCCCGCCATCCATCTGATAATGCACCACAGCGAAATACAGCATATCCGTTGAAATCCGACCGAGATTCAGAACATCAACCCCTGAATCTTGAAAACCCGACGCAACCTGCTGCCACAATTCGGGTGAATGCTCGCGGACATCATGCCCAACTGCAACAGTTTTCGGTTGAAAGCAGTCGGTGTACGCACACGCAATCCGATAAAAATCCTTCGGTTCAAAGTCCACGCCGAAAACGCCGCGAATATCATACGCACGAAAGATGTCAAGATTCATCTAATATCGCTTTCAAGGTTGCTGAAATAGCGGTCCCCCATCAGAGACAGCGAACCGCCAGAAACGGATTATTAACTAATCCTTGGTTAATTTGATTAAGGATCAATAGGTTGGCAGTGCTTGTGAAGTGTGCCCCAACAGGTGCCTGATGAATTCCATGTACCCTCACACCGAACTGCGCAATACTGACCCTCTGGACAATCATCCTCCAAGGGATCGCATTCCCAATGCGTCTGAGCGGACGGCGTAACCATCATCTGAGCCAACAACAGGCTTGCGCTCGCCACGCCCAACGCCAACGGTGATTTAGCACCAACACGCCCTTCCTCAGATTCAAGGAATCGACGGATCTCACCGCGGATGTCATGCTTCATTTATGGGTTTCTCCTTTCTGCTGGTGCTCTTATCCAACGAGATTAGTTTCCACATCACTGTCAAGAAACCCATTTTCAGCACGAGTTGCCTCGCAAATAGGAGTAGAGCTGCCCCACCGAAAATGTTTAAAAACTGTACCAACTCAGAGAGTTGCGTTTATAGTAAGACCCGTAATTGCCTATACACTCACAAAATGGCGAGGATACAATCCTCGCCAGCGGTGGGAGGGTGTTTGTTCCCTGATAAACTGTAAACTTATTTTCGGATTTTACTATAAGTCCATAAACCTTTTCTACTGGCAGGGTGTTCCACTCGCCCGTAGGAGTTGATTCGCTCCAAATTTGTGGTTATCCACCAAAATCGTCGGAGACGCTTTAATCCCCAACTCAGCAGCACGCGTAATATTTTCCCGGAAAAACTCCTCTGCTTCCGCGGTATCAAACAACGCTTGAATCTTTACCACATCAATACCGAGTTTCTGCGCGCAATCTTCCCAACTCTTATCAAGTTTTTTGCCGCGGCAGAAAATATAGTCAAGATACCGATCAGGATATTCTTGTGCTATCAGGAGCTGCCGGATATTCTCTGCGACTTCCGGGTAACCGTGAAGACTCGTAAAAGGTGTTATGTCTTGTGCGGAGGTCTCCTCCTTTTCTTGTGCGATAAACTGCAGCTTGAAATCAATCTTATCACCAAATTTTTTCACGATTGGAATAACCTTTTCTTCCGCCTGAACACCGAACGGGCAATAACTCATCACAAACAACTCCAACCTCGGCTTCCCCATCCGGGCAATGCGGGACTCTAAAAGTTCTTCCAAGTTCATAGGTTCTCGGCTATGATCGACATCTTTGCTAGGCAGTGCCACCACCTTCGCGAAACCCGGCGAATGTTCCGTATCGTGGCATTGCAAACAGAGCGAAGTATCCGCGCCACTGCGGATATTACTCTTTTTTGGGTTGCCGACGTGCTGCTTGCCCGGACCGTGACACGTTTCACATTGCACCCCTTTGAGCGTTGAGTCCGAATCGCCAATCTGAAACCCCGTTGCATACCCAAAGCCTGTCGTATGACAGGAGACACACCCTGCGTCAAAGTATCGTTCCTTTTTCAGAAGCGTTTCGTAGGCGAAGGCGTGCCGCGTTGCTGACCATTGGAGATATTCCTGCTCATGGCATCGCTGGCACGCCTTCGCCGAGGTGTATCCGTTTTCCGGCTGTTGTTCCAACAGCTGCTCAGCAAAAAGGACGACCCCTTGGGTGCTGTTCTCCGCAGCGGTGCTCTGATAGAAATCTGTCAGGAGCTGAGGGATCGGCTCCGACTCACTGACTTCCTGTGTCAATGCAAGTTGTGTGGCATCGTAGCGTGCGAGTTTCCCATCCATATCTATCCAGAGTGCTAGCATTCCTAACGTTTTGCCTTCAGATGAACAACCGATGTAAAGCGTTCCGTCTTCAGACTCCCTCACCTCAATCTCGTTGGGTCGGATGATGACATCAATATGTTCGGAGCCCCTAGGATCCCCTAAAGCCACAACAACATTTGCCTGCGACACTGCTTTATGATACGCTGTATCTGCAACAAAAGCGATGGTGTGTTGTCCGGTTTGTTCAATGACAAGCGACTGAGTAAAATCGTTGTGCACGGCATCGGGTGCTAAAAAGGGGAATGTCGCAACTGCGTGCTGACGGCTCAAATAGGCATCATCATAGGTGAGATCCGATTCACTGAGTGCAACGGCATCGTATTCCATTGTGGACATCGCCTTCAGGTTGACCTCGCATCGCTTCGCATCAATTTCCTCTTTCCCGTCAAAAATGTTTCCGGCATCGACCAAAAGTGTTGGGAACCCGTGCTTCCGAATTTGGTCTACAACATAAGCACGTCGTGGGAGTCCGCCGGACTGCTCTTGATAACATCCGCACGGCTCCAGATGGCTTTGCGTGCCGCCGGTATATAGGATCACCGCAGAAGGCGGTTCGCCGCTTTCGAGTTCTGAGAGAACCGTCTCCAACCGATCCCCGAAAACTGTTCGTGCTTGTTGTTTTACTTCTTGTATCTGTTTGATCCTCTGAGACTCCGCCCATTGTGAGTAAAGCGGCGGTAACGTTACCACCACCGTTAAAAATATTAGAATTAACACTGCGCGTTTCATAAAACAAATTATTAAATCAAAACCCGTTGATTCGTAATCCTTTCGTGTGATAATAGTTATCGGTTGTCAGTTGTCAGTTATCAGTTAAAGAGGTTTGTTGTCGAGGTAACCGTTATGGTCACTGCCACAAGGTTTCTTAACTGATAACTGAAAGATTTTTCATGCCTCGCGGTGAGAGAAAATCGTACTCTCACTGCGAGGCAAACTGATAACTCAATTAAAATAGCTGCATCAACTTCAGATAGAACGGTCCTTGGCAGAGGACCGTGAGAAGTGCTCCGATGGAAATCACCGGTGCGAAGCGGATAGAGGGTTGAATTCTTATCTGATTCTCAAATTCTGCAAGTGCCCCCTCGCTGCAAGATGCTGTAATTGTGCGATGTCTTCTGCGTCAAGTCCCGCTGGATCTGGTGAAACGATGACGTTGTCGTCCCAACCGCTTGAAAATCCGACCTGCTTTCTTTCATACCGGACAGAGCCATCGGATTGCGTCACCCGAATAATCTGCTCGGCGGGAATCATACCGACTTGGAGCCCATTCACGTCAACGGCGTTGTCGAATGTTATGCTTGCTAAACCAAGAACTAACCGCTTGGCGATAACAAAAACGACGAGATACAGTCCCAAGAAAAAGGCGAAACCGGAGAGAAATGCCGGCACAGACGGGGCTGACCGCACCGAGAGCCAGACGCATGCAAATCCAATAATCGCGTAATAGACCGGTGTTTTCGGCATCGGCGATAGCAACTTCTGAACCAAAGCGAACGCTCCCAAAACCAGAACCAGACGCAGAAACTGGTCGGGCTGCCACCCAATCAGTTCAAAAAGAAATGTCAGTGCGGTCGCGATACCGATGAAGAACAGCAGGTTGAAAAGTTTTTCGAGGAGTGCCGTCTTCTGGAAGTGTGCGGTAAAAAACGCTTGAAGGAGTGCCAACTTGTTTGGCATCAATGCGAATTTGAAAAGTAGATATCCAAAGACCCCGACTGAATACGGAATGATAATATTCAGCGTGAGTATCAAGGGCGGAAAACTCAAGCTTCCACTCAGGTTCCTGAAAAGTGGTAGCGGGAAAATGAGGCACAGTCCCCAAAAGAGTTTGGAATCTCCTGGTGAGAAGATACCGAACCAATAGAATGCAAAAGCGATGAGTCCGCTCCCGAAGAAAAGTGCTAAGATGTAGAGCGGCGTTGCTGTGCCGAGATGCCACGCCATCAGTTGGCTCAGCGTCCCGCCATAGAGGAGTCCGAGCGAACAGAAGTTACGTATCTTCTGTGTTTTCAGGTCGGTATAACTGGCATAACCGCAGAAAATAAGGGCTAAAAATATAAGGAAATATTCATAAACCGACATTGTATAATAAAAACCTTTCGTCTAAGGATTCACACTCAACGCGAACGTATCCACGAAGGAACCACTTTGAAGTTGAAATTCCTTCGTCTCAAAATCAACTAATTCAAGCCCAACTTCTTCGTAGAGTGCTAAGACTTCATCAGGTGTATCAAAATCATAGAGATGCATCAATAGTGGCAATTGCACGGGGAGTGCAGTCATCGCGTATCCGCCGGGTTTCAGCACGCGCATCGCCTCCACTAAACCCGCTTCAGGGTTCGGGATATGCTCAAGCACTTCAACGGCAACAACAACATCAAAGGTATCATCAGGATATGGGAGGCTGCGAACATCCGCAACCGACAATTCGCTCCTCCCTGAAACCTCTTTTTTCTTTAAAAGTCGCTCCGCGTGGCGAAGGCAATCCTTGCTAATATCAACGCCCGCCGCGCGCCATGAAGCGTCCTGCTGTAAAATAAACGCCGTAAGCACCCCGGGACCGAAACCCAGATCACAGAAATATGAATCTTCTCTGAAACGGTTGAAATGCTTGCCAATAAACGCCTTCCGCTCCAGCGCCGGTGGAAACGAGATATAGTTCAGGTGTTCGCTAACAGGATAATACTTCGTTTCGTAGAGTTTCGTCTTCACCGCCTCAAAATCTCTATCTGTCGTCAATTCGTTCGGAATTTCGAGTGCGAAGAGCTGCTCTACATCTATATCTGCACAATAGAGAATATCGCTTACAACTTCCTCCGTGAGTGCCCAACCCGCATCAGGCTGTTGAATCAGGGCATCTGTCTGTTCCAAGATGGAACGCAACAGATATTGAATTGTATGTACAAACCGCACGCGATGATATTCTACGGCGTTCACATACGCGTCGGCGCGTGTCTGCAAACGCGTTTCAAACGCCTCTTCAAAATCAGCATATAACATTCAAATATCTTTCCTTTACGCCTCAGTTTGCTTGAGTTTATCCAGAGTGTCGTTGCTTCCGAATTCAGCAGCGATGCGACCATCTCCCAACCGCTCTGCAAACCTGTCTCAAGAAAACCTAAAACCATTACTCCGATCTTAGTTTGCCCCAGGTCGTTGATAGCAAGTGCGGCTGTGGTTTAACCGGCAACGCATACGCTGGATCAAACCAATCCCCGCCAAGATTCCATACATCATGTGTCAATTGTGTCCGAACGCCGCTGTCTATATCAAGTTTGAATATTTGTAGGTGCCCCTTAACCTCTTGTGTATAAAGAAGTTCGTCTCCGTTTGGTGATAGCGCAGGCGCCGATGCCCTGGGGCCAGCTTCATTAACGAGTTGTCTAAGACCAGTGCCGTCGCGGTTGACAATGTAGATGCTCCGTTTATCAGCCCATGCTTTGTGAAGCTCCAAAATAGCAGGTATGGGGTGTTTATTCCCAGCAAAAGCAAGTTTGTCTCCTGCAGCAGACCAAGATGGATCATATTGCCAAAGCAGTAATTTTTTGGATAGCGGTTTTTCTTGTGTGCGTGTGTGGACGTTGATAAATGTAAGTTGAGCACTCAGTGGTTGACTCACAGTACAGGCTATTTCCATGCCATCCGGCGACCATGCTGGATAAGAGCCTTCCACGATGTGTTCCGCTTCTTGTTCGCCTAAGATTACTATGTGAATACCATACTCGGGACCACCCCAATCCAAGGTCTTATAAGCGATCTGTTTTCCATCTGGCGACCACGTCGGATTCTTTCTATCAACTTTCGCTTTTCTTTTCAAAACGCGTCGGACCTTGGAACCGTCTGGGTCCATCAGATAGAGGTCTCGTCTACCTCCGCGATCGGAGATGAATAGAATCTTCTCACCGGTTGGGGACCAGACAGCGTTAAGGTCGCGTGCTTGATGCTGTGTTAGGTTTACCTGCTCTGAGCCATCGGGGTTCATGCTGTAAACTTCATAGTTGCCATCTCGTGCTGAGGTAAACAGGATTTTAGCGGTCGACGGTGCTTTCGCTAAAACTGGAGAAACGTTCACACACAGCAATATTAGCGCGAGCATGCGAAAAGTGGATGTAAGTCTCATAAGATATTCCTCCAATTACGCAAAGGGCATAATATACACAATAGGTGGTAGCGTGTGGTGATAGAAACAACCACACGCCGGATAATCAACGAGATTATAGCGGTCTATACCATAATCTACATTGACAGTATTAATAACACGTTCCTTGATGTATCTGTCCATTCCAGATGAAAGGATCATTACAAGTATGTCCAAGATCGCAGTCATCATCATCTTCGCACAGGTCGTCTGCTCTGGCAGACGTTCCGATAATAGTCTGCGCAATCAGAACACCACCAACTGCAACTCCGAGAGTCAGCGGGGATTTTACTCCTACTTTCCCTTCTTCAGACTCAATGAATTCGCGAATTTTACCACGGAGATTTCTTTTCATCAAATTCACCTCCTCTCTTTTACCGGGAATCTCATCTCGGCGGGATACGCCTCCCAACCGTAGTTGGGAAACACCTGGTTCCAACGAGAAACATATTCACACGGGACTTTCCCGCTGGAAATGCTTGAAAACCGATGCCACTTCAGCAGCTGTATGTTTTTCAGCCAACACCTCCGCCAAAGCCGCTTCAAGATCATTATCGTCTCTATTGATTCCCAACCGATACACGCAGGACCTCAGCGCGCCCGTCTCTGGTTCATACTGACGACAGAAAATCGGTGGGAACAGTGTTCTTTCGGTTTTCCCTAAATAATCATCTGTTTCTCGTTGAAAACTCTCTTCAAATACCCCGACAATCGCCTCTGCAGCGTCTTTTCGCGTATGTCGTTGAACGATCCGTTCCGAAAAATTTTCACACACCGTGCGCACTTGGGAAGGCTGCAACCACTTGTGTATCGTTTTTGATAACTCCGCCATCGGCACCCGGAAATTGCCAAAGTTGTCCCAGTCCGCCTTCACAGCAACGCCGGCACCTGTGACTTCCGATGGCATCCCATACTTCGACATCGCGACACACGGCGCACCAAACGCCATTGTCTCCAAGACCATCGAAAGCGGGGTGCCCGGCATCGCAGGGAAACACACCAGATCCAATGCCTGAAAAAATATTGGTAAAACCGATAGTGTCTCCTCATCATCCGCCCGGAAAATGACCACATTCTCTGGTGGATGGCGGTAGCGTTCCGCTAACATCGCATCGTAGACAAAAATAGCGAGATGCGGGTTGGCACGCGCAAACGCAGAGATCCATGCCGCGCCGCGCTTCGGTTCAAATCCAGAAATCAATCCAACAACGGGTTGCTTCATGAACATCGGTTTCTCAAAGATAGCCGCGGTGTGCTGTTTTGCCAGTGTCTTATCACCGATCAGCGCGCCAACGTTTATCCCATCGGGAATCACACGCACGTTTTCCACTGACACCCCGAATTCAGCGAGCCACTCCAGCATCCATGAGGCTTTGACAACCAACGTATCTTTTGAATGCTGGAACGCACTGAGCGTCAGGAGTGTTTTCGGCAAAATGTGCCGCAGCTGCTGGGCACCATCTATACAATGAACAATAGGGACATCAGGCACCTGGTAATATAACAAATCGTCCGTCAAGAATTGCGAAAGGAGCAAGATGCCGTCATACCCATCCAGCGCATACCACGGTGCTGCCAAAGCACTGCTTTTCGGGACATCTATCTTCCGAATCCGAATCTCGTCGAAATCTGGGATATCCTGTTTTTCGTCACCAATTTCAGAAAAAGCCAATGTTTCCAACTCAGCGAACGCCGAGAGATGTTGCAAAAACTGGTAGCGGTTCAATCCTGTAATGTAGTCCAACGCCGACTTCTCCTGCGTAAACTGGAAAGGGACTAATAACTTCGGCATCCGATCCGTCTGATTCCGATTTGCAGTCATCGGTACTGCGGGTTGGGTGATCGGACTTAAAAGGATGCCTTGTCCTCCAAGCCGTTCCAAACGTTCAATCCCTTCAAAGATAGTCGTTAGTTTGTATTTCCCTTTCAACCGCCGGACGATCTGATATGGTGTCTGAGATTCATAACGCGACAGAATCTCCCATTCCACATCGTTTATCTGAACGATGTCCCCTGTTTCAAGGTCCGCCACATATTTGCGTTCGTCCTGTTCAAATTTATGATGACGTTTTAATCGATAACGCCGCTGAGATACCATAATTTTACACCTACTCAAAGTTGCGAAGTGCCTAAAATGCCTAAAGTTGCTAAGTTCGTTGAAACTTCCTTTCTGCACAGAGTGTCAAAAGGATTGATTAGGCAGTCGCGTTGATTAGACCGAGAACCCTTTTAAGAATCGCCCTTGCCTCTGTCTCATCCGCAACCAATTCAGCAAGAATTGACTCCGCTTCCCTCGCGGTATGCGCTTTCAAAATACTCAGTACCAATCCATCCTCAACAGGTAGCGGATACACTGCATCTCGAATCAGACACCGCTCGTAATGCGCATTCATACTCAGCACAACCGACCTACATTTCTGTCCTTCTGGTTTTTTGTTTGCTATGGGCGGCACCGGTGCAAACACATTCAGAAGTCTGTTCGGATTGATTAACTTCTTCTTCTGATGCAGCATCTCAAATAACTTCACAATCCAGCCTGCCGTCTTATCCCAAGTGAATAAAAGTGCCCGTTGTCTCGCCTTCTCCGAAAGCGACTCCCACATCTCTATATTATTCAACAGCGCGTTGATCTTCACAGAAAAATCCACCGGACACGGATAACTCACAAGCGTGGCGACATCTCGGTCAAAATTCTCAGCATCCGCAACCAAGCCTGCATCCCCAACAACCGAAGGGACACCATCGAAATTCGGAACCACAGGTGGCACACCACACGCCATCGCTTCCAGCACGGTTAGTCCAAACGTCTCCTCACCCGACATCGACGGGAAACAGTAGACATCAAACGCATTGTAGATCACCGGCAACTTCTCACGCGGATGGAATCCCACATACACGAGATTATCCGGCAGCCTCCGAGACGCATATCTCCCCAGGTTCGGTCCCGCAATCATAAAAATTAGATGCGGATTCAGTGCTGCCAACTTCAAGTAGACCGATGCCCCTTTTTCCGATTGCACCCGCGAGAGATAACCGACAGTCGGTGCGATCTCAATCCGTTGGTCTCCGACCAATTCAGCAATTTCGCGCTTCGCCGCCGCCTTATCCATTGGACGGAACAAACTTGAATCGACACCATTCGGTAACGTATTGAAGAAACTCGGATCCCACACATAATCGGCATAAAATTCACGGACATAATCCGATGGTGCCGTAAAGCCATCACAATCCCGCATCGCTGCGTAATGCCGAAAAATCGAATTCATCGCCTGCCCACCATGCCCGCGCGGCGCATGACACTGAACGAGAATTGGCGGGAACTCCGGGTATTGATAAAGCGGAAGTAGCCACCGCTCATGATCCTGATGCAGCGTTAGAATACCGTAATATGTTTCCGCGATCTTTGACCGAAGGCGAACCAAGTCTTCAATGCCAATATCGACTTCATACACGCTATCTGTGATTTTCCTGTTCCGAGAACCCGCAAAATGCAAATCAGCATACTTGGTGAGATGCCGGATCATATAAGCGAGTGCCATGTTCGTGCCGGCAGATAACGTTTCAATATCAAAAAACGAATCCACATTGATACCAGGTATCACGACAAGCAGCTTCCGCCACTTACTCTCCGTCGCGAGGCTCCGCTCTAAGTCCTCACCGCGGTTGAACAGCAAACCTTCTCTCTCAAGTTCGGCGAATCTTTTAAACGCCTCAGAGATGTCGACCTCTTCATAAGAAGCACTCAGCGTTTCGACGATTGCATCATCGGTTTGCGTTTCTGCGAGTTTTAGGATGTCCATCATCACAGCCGAGAGTTCGACGACGCGTGCTTTGTCGAGGTCGGCGACATAGGGGACACCCTCTTCTTCAAAGAGATGAAGTTGGTGCAATATTTTCGGAAAACCAAGCATCTTTTATTTTTTACCTTTCCGTTTTTTAATGAAACTTCCGATTTCTGTTCTTAAAGAGGCTTTTTTTACGCGGAAAACGTGCAAAATGTTAAAAAAATGAAAATTTATTTTTCCTACCCATTTATAGAGAAACGCGACTGTACCCTATATACCCATAAAAACCCTTATGCCACAAGGGTTAGATACGTTAGCATAACGATCCGAAGGATTTGACGGCACTCTGTATCGGGTGCCATTCGGAACACCCGGGTGGTTATCACAGTCAACTGAAGGAGCGTCGAGATTATCAGGGTTTTATGGGGAAATATGGTAAGCAGTGGCGATTCCGCCGCTATGATTGAGAATGTATGGCAAAGAGTTCTAAAACGATTTATGGGATATGCTGTGGTCTATTAGCGGTTTTCCACGTAAAATAGCCGTCTGAACGCTTAAATTTTTTTAGCATGTAATTCTCTGCTGCAAGCAAGTTTGCGAGCATAACTTTCTTCTCTTCTTAACAATTCCAGAAAAATCCCATTCTTTTATTGCTTAAGCCGCCCCCATATCGTCGCAAGTTTTTCTTCTGCTTCAACTGTGAGTGTGCCACCGATCTCTGCGCCATTTTTCCCCATTAGATGGTAGGCGTTGCCTGATGTATCCGAGAATTCCCGTGTTCCGCTCGGTTCGTCAAAATGCCACAACGCAACCGTCTTTGCGTCATTCTTGAACTTCTTCTGTGGCGTGAAACCGCGTTTGGTGGTATTGTAACGCACAACCTTTGAGATACGGACCTCATCAATATAGCCCGCAAAATAACCCCAAGAATGCCCTTTGTGAAACGGAATCTTTGCGTCACACCCTCCAAGTCTAAAATCCTGTGGATGCCCTCCGAATGGAGCGAACTCGTCTGCGTTGTGTGCGAGAATTTCTCCTTCCTCTCCCCCTATGCTTTGTGCGAAATCATTAACAATGACTGTCGTCTTCCGTCCCTTTCCTCCCTGAAAGGCGATGTGATTCCATTGATTTGGTAAAAACTTTATCGGGGGGTACCACGCTATAAGGGCCCCTTCGTTAACAGCAATGTGCACTGCACATGCTAGCAGTAAATGTCCCTCCGGTGCCACTAAGCCCGCGAATTCCTGGTGATCATGCGTCACGATATACATCATCACCTGTTGGCTGAGCACCATGGCATGTATCTCCTTGTTAGGCGGCGTGGTTGGATATATCCACGCTTCAAAGGTCCATCCATCTTCGTCTTTTGGTATGAGAAGACCGAAGGTTTCAAAGTCCAAAATGGCGTGGTCGTCCACGCCATCAAGTACTAAATAGTTCCCACCCGCGGGTGATGGGGGTGGAACCGCTGCAGCATTCAGCGGAATTAAAACCAGCAGAAAAAGGCAAGCGAAAATTGACTGATTTCGTAGATTTTTCATCTTTGTAGGTCTCCTTGATTTTATAGTAAAATCCAAAAATATGTTTACAGTAAACTTTTTTCAAACTCACGTTGAGTGAAATTAAGCATAGACACGAGCGATACACCCCTATGCTGCTCTATACCCTCACCACCCTCACCCAATTTCTCCTATTCATACCACATTTGTCAATGCTAATGATGGAGCTATATCGTTGCGACAAACAGCAAGCCAAGACTCACATCTTCTAAACTCTCTATGAATCTCAAGGTCAGAACGTTTCTGACTTGATTTGCCCCCATGTCGTTGTTACAGAAGTGTCGGGACGAATTTCAAGGTTACCAACACCTCCACCATCAATCACAGTGGCACCGTTCATACCGATTAATGTATACCCATTCTCAGACGTATCTTCAAAGCGATTCGCGCCTTCCTTGTCATTGAAATCCCAGAGTGCCAACGTGTGTTCATCACTCAAAAAGTGCTGCGGCGGTTCAAACCGCCAGAACCCGTGCGCTGCGGGTAAATCATGCCGAGCGATATTTGAAAACCTTATTGCATCAATCAAACCATGAAAGTGAGTCGTTCGGACTAATAACTCACCCTCCTTGAATATTAGAAAATCTTCGGCAAAACCGCCTACGAAGAAATCCCTAAACTCTCTTTGAAGAGGGACCCCTGGATCCACAAAGTTCACCACGTTAATTCTGCTTGTGCGAAGAATTTCGTCATTGTATGCCAAAAAAATGAACTGTCTTTGAAAATGACTGCCAGATAGTTCCACTGATCCCTCTCAATTGGAACCTCAATACCTATGACCGCGCCAACCCCTTTCCCTGCAAGATACGCTAAGCCGTAGGAACAAATTTGATTCTTATTCAGTTCACAATCATCGTCTTCCAGTGAAGTCAATCCGATAGCAGCTTGCTGACCCAGAATGAGATGTCTCTTTCCCTTCTTGGGTTCAGCTTTCGGATAGAACCATACCTCAACAGTAAACGCCTCGGTATTTCTTGGGATAATATAGCCGTGTTCGGCAAGCGGGAGGATCGCATAGTCATCCTCACCATCGAGCACCAAAACACCACCCGAAGGCTGAAAAGAAAATACTGGTATAACCAAACTCAGCAAAAACACCGCACTGAGTAGGCACTTAAAGTTGATACACATCAGAAATCCTCCCTAACTGTTTGTGAATGGTATAATAATAAACTCGCGAACCTAATAAGATGCTATTCCTTAGAAGTAGCTTGCCCTGTGAAAGAACTAATCCTTAGAAATACCCAAGCAAAAACATTCGCTCCTACAAGAAGATGGTGTCTTGTAAGGGTTTCATTTTGTACCTTCGCCGACTTTGATCGATCCCCACATTGAAACCAGCTGCCCTGTGGGACGCACCGGCACCAAGCCATTCGGTTGCCAAGACGGGTAAGCCCCTTCAGTTATGAGTTTCAAATCGCCGCCATTAACGTTTATGATCCCAATATGAACGTTCGTACCGAAATGTGTACAGGCGAGCTGCGTGCCATCCGGGGACCACGCCGGATAATCTTCACCACTGTTTGTGAGTTCTACGATGTTTGATCCATCCGTGTTCATTATGAAGATACCACCGTCAAGAACGTTTCGGTAAGAAACAAAAGCGATTTTTTGTCCATCCGGGGACCACGCCGGCGCGTCGTCTTCAGCCCGATGCTGAGTGAGTTGCTGCAAACCGGTGCTGTCCACATTCATAACATAAACGTCGCGTGCCTGAGAGTTGCCTGCCTGATCAATTATTTTTGCAGCGAAGGCGAGTTGGTGTCCATCGGGGGACCAAGCAACATCATGGATTGTACTACCAGAAAGGCGATGTGCCGGCACTCGAACTGTCTCCACTTCTCCTGTGCGGACATCGAAAATCCGAATGAGCAAGGTGCCGCCGTACGCGATTTTTTGTCCATCGGGGGACCAGGCGGGACGCGTGGAAGAGGTGTAATCTTTTTTTAAAACAGTCAAATTGCCACTATCTGCGTCCATCAGATGAAGTGTTCCAATCCCTTCATCGGTGGCAAAAGCAATTTCTGTGCCATCTGGAGACCAAGTTGGCCAACCTTTGAGTAAGTCAGGACTGTTGGTAAGCGGCTGTGGGTTTGTTCCATCCAAATGTATCGTCCAGATTTCCTGAATAAATTTACCTGAGTCCCAATTAGATGATACGAACGCAATCTGTTCTGCCCATACACTATTTCTACTTTCCTGTGTCATGCTTCCAAAACTGAAGATCAGTCCAAGAATTGTGGTACATACAATAAATTTCATTAACTCACCCTCCGCTGGATGCTATGATTGATACAGTATCTGCATCTACTTAGCATCCTTTATTTGAAACCGTTACCAGATTTAATCTGTCCCCAAGTTAAAGTTAACCTATCAATAGGATGAACAGCCAATCTCGGAAACGTGGATTGCCACGATGGATAACGTCCCTCAGCGATCAATTTCAAATGGTGCCCGCCTGCATCCATTACCCCGATATGTGCTTTATGCGCGTTACCGTCCCAAACCCAGAATGCCATTTGCTTACCATCCGGGGACCAAGATGGGTAAATTTCACCACCATCTGTTAATTCTCTCAAATTGTTCCCCTCTATATCTATTAAGGATATACCGCTGCTATTTTCATTGCGAGTGGAATAGAATGCGATTTGCCTGCCATTGGGAGCCCAGGCGGGCCAGCGGTCGTGCCCAGGGTGATCGGTTAACTGCTGTAAGTCTGTCCCATCCACATTGATGGCATAAATGTCCCGTCCTGTCTGTTGATCCCGGTTCCAATTGACGAAAGCCAATTGCCGCCCATCTGGAGACCATGCGATGTCATAGGCTTGATCTACCGGAACAAACATTAGTTTTTCTTTTAGCGTATGGACATCGAAAATAGCGATCCACGGACCCGTTCCGCCATAAGCGATTTGCTTCCCATCGGGAGACCAAGCGGGACGCTCCCCACGGTAGTCCTCTTTTAGAAGCGTCACATTGCCGCCATCTGCATCCATGAGATAAAGATTATTTTCTCCATGGGTGACAAAAAAAATCTTGGTTCTATCTGGTGACAAAGTTGGCCATTTTTTAAATGCACCTTTCGGTTTTTTGGTGAGGATTCGCGGTTCTCCTCCATTTGGATTTACTGTGCAGATCGCGCTCTCTCCTCCGACGGCATCCGCTCTTAGAAGACACAGAAAAACAATTTCATCTGCTGATGTGCTGTGTGGTATGTGCCATATACTTAACGTTAGTCCGAAAAGCAAGGTGGATACGATCCTTCTCATTTTTACGTGTCTCCTTTCCAAGCTATAACGCGGTACAAGATTTAACATCTTTCTCTATGTTAACGCAAGTTGCCACTTTTTTATTCACATAGCACTCCGCTGGAGTGCGGGAGGTTGGATACGCAATTTCTATAGACATACCACCTCTCCGGGGTGATGAAAATGGTTGAAACCCCATTGAAATATGCAGAAATACGCGGAAACACCCTATCAATACGCGGAAACACCCCAAGCAAAAAACCAAAATTCGTTAGTAGCAACTTGGGTTATGTTATTAAGGTTATAAGGTGGTCTTATGGAACGTTTTCCATAAAGAGAAAAGCAATGACATTCAATCAGATTTAATCTGTCCCCATGTTGAGGTTAACTTCTCATTTGGATGAACCGCCAAGCCCGGAAATGTCGATTGCCACGATGGAGAATGTCCTACAGCGATAAACTTTGAATTACGACCCTCTGCATCCATTACCCTGATATGAGGTTTTCCTGGCAGCGGACCTTGGGCTATACCCTTCCCACCTATCACGGGGGGACCTGGATGCACATGAACAGCCATCTGTTTGCCATCCGGGGACCAAGATGGCGTGTTTTCACCCTCATGAGTGAGTTCGGTGATGTTTCGCCCATCGGCATCCATCAAAAAAATACCGCCACTCTCATTGCGGGTGGAATAGAAAGCAATCTGTTTGCCATCCGGGGTCCACGCCGGGGTTCGGTCTTCGCCAGGATGTTGTGTGAGTTGACGCAGCCCGATTCCTTCCTCGTTGAGGACATAGTCCGTATTGACAACATAGATGTCCCGTGTCGGCAGATCCGCGTCGGCAGCAAAAGCGAGTTGGCGACCATCCGGGGACCAAGCAACCTCCTTGATTCTGACCATGTTTTGAGGCAGCTTTAACAGGGTTTCTTCCTTCGTGCGGATATCTATAATGTTAATAGCGAAAACTACCCCATAAGCAATCTTTCTGCCATCCGGGGACCAGGCTAAGCGGAGATTAAAGCTGAACTCCTCTTTTAAAACTCTCAAATTGTTTCCATCTGTATCCATGAGCCAAAGTTTATTGGCGTTCCCGAAAGCAATTGTTTTTTTATCGGGTGACCAGGCAGGCCAATGCTTGCTTTCGGGTATCTCTGTTAACCTGCGCAAATCTGAACCGTCCGAGTTTATCATACAAATGTCCGAATGCCTCTGTCCGTCGGGAAAACACGCAAAAACAATCTTGTCTGCCGATGTGCTGTGTGTTATGTGCCATACACTTAAAGTTAGTCCGAAAAGCAGTGCGGATACGATCCTTCTCATTTTTGGTCTCCTTTCAAGATTGTGATGTGAGGAAAATCACTGGTTTTCTGAGGTAACCGTGTAAAATTCAACGGTATGTATCTGCCCTGTGCCTGTCACGGATTTCTGCAGAATCCAGACGGCATCGGTGTTCGCGACCACGGTCATTTCAATTGGGAAGGTGACTTTGTTTTTGATTCTTTTAACTACCTTCCAATTGA
The DNA here is from genome assembly GCA_003635255.1 of Candidatus Poribacteria bacterium. Lineage (GTDB taxonomy): Bacteria > Poribacteria > WGA-4E > WGA-4E > WGA-3G > WGA-3G. The sequence goes on from PYJC01000017.1 coordinate 18,138, forward strand.
ACTTACCATCCCGCGCGTAGATATCTATGTTTTGAACTGTCCCTTCGCCAAGAATAATAATCTTCCGAATCTCTTTTGGTTCTGGGATAGAGTATTTGATAAAAGTGAAATGTTGGGTTTTGCTTAGACGGACAACCCGCAACTTGAGTTATAACCGGTACATTTTTGTTATTATTTCAATTATCGAATTATAAATCTCATTATAACTACTATTATATAGTATTTTTAGGGAAAATTTAATGAAAATTCTGGGAGTTTGATAGAGTTTGATAATTAAATGTCGGTTGGGGAATAAAATACCCCTACGGGAGCTTTAATTTCAAACTCACGTTTTACCTATTAATGAGACAATTTTTTGCTCGCAAAGGTGCATTATTTCGAGAGAATCGGAATTTTAATTTGATACCATTTCTAAATAATGGTCAGGACTTACACAAAGCGCAATAATACCCGTCGCAACCCGCCTTTATCCCTTAAGCATCTTTTATTTTTTACCTTTCCGTTTTTTAGAGTAGATCCCATAATTACTTATACACTCAGCATCGGTGCGGTTTCAAACCGAACCTACCGGATCTGAGTCTGAACCGCACCTACCAGGGGTTGGAAGTGTGTCTTTATTTTTGGAATTTACTATAATGAACTTCCGATTTTTTTCTTTATCTTTATTTAAGAGGCTTTTTTTAACTGGAAAACGTGCAAAATGTAAAAAAAATGAAAAATTTATTTTTTTTATCCATTTATCTTTTACGCGACTGGCCCCTATATACCCATAAAAAACCCTTACGCCACAAGGGTTAGATACGTTAGTATAACGATCCGAAGGATTTGATGGCACTCTGTATCGGGTGTCATTCGGAACAAGCGGGGGGTTATCACAGTCAACTGAAAGAGTGTCGAGATTATCAGAGTTTTATGGGGAAATATGGTAGGCAGTGGCGATTCCGCTGCTACAATTGAGAGGGGATGCTGTCGTCTATTAGCGGTTTTCCACGTAAAATAACCGTCTGGACGCTTAAATCTTCGTCAACAATAACGATATCTGCTGTTTTACCGGCTGCGATTGAACCTACAGATGTCGCGACCCCTAAATTTTGCGCCGGTGTTAATGTCGCCATTGTTAATGCAGCTTCGAGTGAATTTCCCCAATTGATAACATTACGGACACCATCCATAAGGGTAATGGTCGCACCTGCGAGACGTTCCGTCGGTGTACCGACATCGAGCCACATCGCGCCGTTGCGGACGTATTTCTCGGTGGTGCCGGCTTCAAAAGCGGTATCGTGTTCAGAGATTGCATCTTCATTGAGGCGGTAGGCATCCAGTTCAGGAACATAAGTGGCTGATGCCTGCCATTCTTCAGGAGGGACCCCGGCGAGTTCTGTACAGTCCGTAATCAACCCGACTGCGTGAATTCCCTTTTGTTGAATCAGGTGATGCCCCCAAAAGGGGTGGACATGGTGTTCGTCAATGATGAGTTCTGCGTGGATATCTGGGTGGGAAAGTACCGCTTCAATGGCACCGAGGGTTCGGTGATGCATCCCGCTCATACCGTTGTAGGTATGTGTAGCACGCGTTATACCTGCGTTGATCGCTGCCATCGCTTGTTGATATGTGGCGTTTGTGTGCCCCATTGCGATGACGATGTCGTTGTAAGCGTCCGTCCTAAAGGCGGCGAGGTGCTTGATAAATTGGAAGTTTTCGTCGTTTTCTGGTGCGAGCGAAATTACTTTCAAGGTGCCGTCGGAGGCTGCCCACATTGCGTGAAATTCTTCAAAGTTCGGGGGTGTAATATACTTTGCGTTCTGTGCACCGTTTTTGGCGAGACTCCCGAATTTCCCTTCAACATACGAACCGATAATCTGTGAACCGTCCGCCACTGGCTCATCAACAACGTGTGCAATAGCGGTTAAGGAACTGTTGATTTGTTCCATGCTGCCAGAGGAGATACCTAACACCAACGAAGTGACACCACTGCGGGCGTGTGCGCGCGCGATTGCCGCTACGTCCTCAACCTTACCTGTCATCGTCCCATAGCCGCCACCACCGTGCACTAATCCATCAATCAATCCCGGAATGACAAGGCAGTTAGAGGCGTCAATGACCTTCCCCGAGGGTTGAGGTGTATCTTTTGTTATCTCTGAAATTGTGTCGTCTTGAATGACGATATGCCCCTGTCCGTAATGTGTTGGGGTGTAGATGTCGCCATTCACAATCGTCAGTGTTTCCATATCTCCGAGTGTGCCTTAAATTTCGTTAAATCTGTTCCGATACCCACAAAACACTTTGCGCGAGAAATCGCAGAAAGGTTTCTACCTCAAAATCCTGCTGATGTCCGAGTGAGGTGTAGCAGACGCGACCGCCATTGTGCAAGCGTGTCCATGCTACGGGTTCTGAGTGTTCATCTGTGTGTCCCATCAGTAGTAGAGATGTATCGTCCGCAAGTGATGGGTTTTTATAGAGACTTCCATAGGTATCAAACGCTGGGATGTCCTTTAGAATCGGGTGTTCCGCTGCAACTAATTCCACACGGGTAATGGGTCCATGACCGTAGTGTCCTTGATAGTCGCCACCAAGAACATCTTTGTCAAACGCAAGATAGTTTTGATACGCGTGACTGGCGGTTCTAACGCCGACAATCGGTCTACCTTGTTCACAGTAGGCTTGAAATTGGCTGAGCGATGCACCATCTGTATTGAGTCGGCGCGTGAAGACTAACAAGGCATCGGCATTGTCTAATGCTGCCAAAGAAGGATCGTCGTCTTCTGAGTTATAGATGATTAAATTTGCTTTGATCGGGTAGTGTTTTTCAACAAATTCCTTAAAAAAGATCAAAGATGCTTCGGAGTCGTATTCAAAAGAACCTGAGAGCATGCACAAGTTAAGCACGGGGTTGTTCCTTTCTATCTTCTTCGGGACTTACGCAAATTTAGCACGCTGCACGAAATTTTTTGATTTTTACCCCCCTAAATCCCCCTTATCAGGGGGACTTGCAAAGCAGCTGCGTAAATCCTACTATTTTCTTTCTAAAAACAGAAAACTATAAGGGTACGGGTTTTTATCGTCGGGTTCACCGTCGATGCGTTTCACTTCTTGCCACGCTGCCCTGTCGAACGCTGGGAAATAGACATCGCCTTCAAAGGTGGCATGAATTTGCGTGAGGTAGAGCCTGTCGGCGTGCGGTAAAAAGGCTTCGTAGATCGGCGCGCCCCCGCATATCATGAGTTCTTCTGTCTCCTTACAGCCATTTATAACTTCTTCTACGGAGTGCGCGACGATACAGCCTTTCGGAGCCTTATAATCGGTATTTCGTGTGAGGATAATATTGCGCCGCTTCCCTAAAGGACGTTTAAGGGTTTCAAAAGTTTTGCGTCCCATAACGACGGGTTTACCGACGGTCATGTCGCGAAAATGCCGCCGATCGACAGGCATCTGCCACGGGATGTCTGGTCCGTTGCCGATCAACCGATTTTTGTCCATTGCGGCGATCATTGATATTAGCATTTTAAGGTTTTGCTCCTTCTTCTTGTTCTCCCATTTCTATTCCGTTCAAAACCTGTTCGGCAAAATGGATGACTGTCTCTTTTAGCATACGCGGTGCGAGTTTGATCTTATCTTCCTGTTTCCACTCCATCTTGAATTGCCCCGTCTGCACGAGTTCATCAATCCCGTTTTGAACGGTTTCCACATCGGTTTCAAAGTGTTCAGCGAGTTCACTGAGGTTTAAAGGCTCCTCAGTTTGAAAAGAGAGCACTTCGATCCATAACCACATACCCAGTCGCCGTGCGAAGTGTGAGAGGTTCTCCGCTGTGTCTGCCAGATGGATAATTGATGCGAAACAGTAAGCGGCATGATGTGGATAATCGTTTAGAAGTTCTTCAAATTCCTCAAAGATAAGTTGGATGAGGAACCCCGCTTCCTCTGGCAGGGTCAATTCTTCAACATTTAGGTGATTACCGTTCTGTTCTATGTCGTCGAAGTTATTTCCGTTTTGCTTTTCTTGTTCCATTGTCTCCTTTGGGTACCTATTCTGGATTCCGTTGTAGTAATGTGTAATTTGTGTCTCGGGTTTTTATAGTAAAATCCGAAAATAAATGGACACTTTAAGAAGAAGAAGATAACCCCCCTATGAAGAAACACCCCAGCAAAAACACCCGCCTTATCAGGGGGGAATAAGATTGGAATCGCTTCGATTTGATGTGTTTCATTAATTATGGGCTTTACTATAATATACAGTAATATACAGTTTCCGATTTACTCAGTAGGATTGGGAAGCACGCGAAAATATACGATAAAAATTTCAGGCGTGCTGCCGATGCCTATTACCTTTATATTTTCATCTGGTTCAACATCAGTAATAGAGAGTCCTTCCGTCCAATTATCAGGAAGTTTCCGTCCCTCCATCCACATATCACTTCTGCTGTTTCCTTGCGCCCACCTATGCCATCTCTTTTCAGGTTTATGGGGTCTATGCCAAAACATTGTGATCCTGTCACCGGATCGGAAGGTTTTAGCCTTTGTGAAATCACCCGGCTCATTGTCCAGACTGTATTTGTGCCCTCGGTGTGTCGTGTAAGTTGCTCGGGTGGTCGGAAGTTCTGGATGTGATGGCATCATCGGGTTAACCACAATATGAAAGATTGCGAGTTCATCAAGTCTGCTCATTCCTTTAAGTTCAAGGGTTTCATGGTTCGCAGCAAATTTGATAGGGAGGCTCTGTTTCTCGTGTAATTCACCCATCTTGATGTCCAATTCCAGGATATTATTACTAAGTTGAAAGTTGTCAATTTCTTCGTTATCTTCCAAGACCCAATAAATGGTAATCATGTCCTCAGAGCGGAAAACAGCATGTTCATTGGACTCTCCACAACCTGCAAGCATTACGGCGAGGCTTACAGCGAGAAGTATCAACCCTTTTATTTTTAACATTTTGATTCTCCATATTAGACAATCATAGGTGCGCGAATTGCATCGTGGTGTTGATAGTCCTCTAACTGAATGTGCTGCATTTTAAAAGCGTCAATTGACTTGATTTTCGGATCCAATACAAGTCGCGGGAGTGGATACGGACTTCGCTTCAATTGCGTCTGAACCGCTTCAAGGTGTTCGTGATAGATGTGTGCATCGCCTAAAGTGTGAATGAACTCATAAGGCGTTAAACCTGTTACCTGAGCGACCATGTGTAGCAGGAGCGCATACGAGGCAATATTAAACGGGACACCCAAGAACATATCACAACTCGGTTGATACATCTGCACCGACAACTTACCGTCTGCTACGAGGAATTGAAAACACATGTGGCAGGGTGTCAGTGCCATCTCATCTAATTCCGCTGGGTTCCACGCCGTAACAATAAGTTTACGGCTATGCGGGTTGGTTTGGAGTTGTTCTATGACCTTAGCTAACTGATCAATCGTGCCATTTTCCGTTTTCCATCTTCGCCACTGAACGCCGTATATAGGTCCAAGGGCACCATCACGTCCCCACGCCTCAGCGTTTGCGTTCCACACCTGTGTGCCGAGTTTTTGAAACTGCTCAACGTGATCGTAACCACGCAAAAAGCCTAAGAGTTCCGCTTTTACTGACCGGAACGCGAGTTTTTTGGTCGTTACGGCAGGAAACCCGTCTTCCATGTTGTATCGCATTTGCATACCGAAGCGTGCTCGGGTTACGCCGTTTCTGCCCTCGCGATCAACACCTGTATCCAATATCTGCTGAAGTCCTTCAAGGTATTGTTCCATGCTTACTCATTACCAGTGTTTGCTACGCGTACGCCTCCTATAAGATGCACTCTGGCGTATAAGACTACCGATCTGTGCTGCCAAAACCCCCTCTTGAGGTGTTAGACATTTGTTCAACTTCATTCCATTCGGGCGTGTCCACGCGCACAAAAACCCCTTGCGCAATCCGACTGCCTCTCTCAACATTCACGATCTCATCTGTGAAATTATAGACTTGGATTTTCAGTTCGTCCTCTTCACCACAATAGTCGTTATCAACGATACCGACACCCTGCGCCATCATCAATCCCAATTTACGAGGGGTACTACTCCGCAGGCATATCATTAGCATATAGCCGGGTGGTGTTTCAACGATAACATTTGCGGGAATCAGGACAATGGACTGCGGTGCAATCTGTGCTGATTCGCGACAGATAAGATCAAAGCCTACAGACCCTACCGTTTCGTATTTCGGCAAGGGGAGCGTTTTATCTATGCGTTTGATATTAACTTTCATCTTATGGTACTGCGACTCCTGCTACTTTGCATCCTATCCGATAGACTGAGGTGCTCGCCGTAATAAACAGCGTTTTCCAGTCATCGCCACCCCATGCCAAGTTCGCCGCACGCTCCGGAACGAGAATAATTCCGAGGTGTGTGCCGTCTGGTGCGAAGACCCAAATCCCGTTCGGACCGGTTAGATAAACGTTCCCTTGGACATCGACCTTCATACCGTCAGGTTTCCCGTTGTCGCCCTCTTCTTCACCGAAGACGCGATCGTTGGCAATTGTGCCATCAGGTTGAACATCAAATGCCCGCACATGCATCCGTTCGGTGTCGTTAATGTAGAGGATAGATTCGTCCGGTGAAAAGCAGATACCGTTGGGTCTATCAAAATCATCAACAAGAAGCGTCAGCGTCTCATAGTCAGGAGACAAACGATAGACGCCTTGAAAATCGAGTTCCTTTTCCGATTCGACCCCGTACGCTGCACTTAACCCGTAAGGCGGGTCTGTGAAATAGATACTTCCGTCAGATTTCACAACGATGTCGTTCGGACTGTTCAAGCGTTTATCCTGATAGTGCGAGGCAATTGTGATGACATCGCCATCCGCTGTTGTAAGGGAGACTCGGCGGTTTGCGTGTTCACAAGCGAGCAGGTGTCCGCCTTTGTCGTAAGTTAATCCATTTGACTTTCCAGAGGGTTCACGGAAAATCGTCATTCCGGACGCCGCATCCCATTTCCGCATCTTATTGGCAGGAATATCGCTGAAAAGTAAAAACTGTCCTGTGGCGTGCCAGAGCGGTCCCTCAGTAAATTGGCAGCCTGTTGCTATTTGTTCAATGTCTGCCGCTGCGTCAACTAAATCTAACAAGCGCGCGTCGCGTACGTCAAGTGCCATATTTCCCTCTCAAATGTTACACCAGTGTAACATTGCGTGTTGAAGTGTTCGTCTATAAACCCACGTCCTGTCTTACTTTCTAAAGGATTTTCGATTATGAGTCTCTGTGATAAAAAATCGAAAAGTGTAACGTTTTCCGTTTGGTATCATGCCTAAGAGAATTGTTTTCTTTGGAGGAAGGTGCAAGGTCAAAAACTGAAAATATCTTTGACAACTCTCTTAATTAATGGTAACATAATCTAAAATGGTAAGTATGGGATTTCACGTGGTGATAGTGTGCCTTGACACACTATTGGTTAACTAAAGAAAGTGCCTGGGGCGATTCGAACGCCCGACCTTCAGCTCCGGAGGCTGACGCTCTATCCAGCTGAGCTACAGGCACATAGAGGTTTCAAGAACGAAATTGATGTTCATTTATAAATATCTCTAAATATTTTAACAGACGCAATATCTTTTGTCAAGTTTTTCAGGAAAAAATCTAAGGAGGGCTATCAGGGTGAAGCGTAAATTCAAACAATTCTCAATTCTCACGATCCTAATTGTTTTTTTATTCAGTTTTGCGCCGGATATTGTAGAGAGTCGGCGTGGTGGACGGAGTTTCAGTCGTAGCCGAAGTTTTAGTCGGAGTTCGAGCCGACGGAGTTACAGTGCGCCGAAGCGTTCCTATAGTAGCACTCGGAGCCGAAGTAGCACGAGTCGCTCTTATACAAGCCCGCGTTCATCGACCCGGACGACGCGTAGCACAGGTAGTACCTATAGCAGAAGCAGTTCAGCGAGAACTACCGGCACACGTGCCAGCACGACAGCACGCCAGAAGCAGACCGCGACGAACCGTGCGAAAGCGACAACCGCGACGAACCGAAGCACGACGACGCGCAATGCATCCCGCAGCCAACAACGCGCAACGACTGCACAAAACCGAAAACAGGTTCGGCAACTCAAAGCCGAAAACCGTACCTTGAAACGTCAAGTCCGAACAGCCAATCGCCAAACCGCACGCGCCCGTCGGGAAAGAGGTGCTACGATTACCATGAACAACTACCATGGTTATTACCCGGTGATGGGTTATTCTATGTACAGCATGACTGCGGCGATGGCGTTTAATAATATAATGTTCGGTATCTATTTCCATGATTACTACAATCATGCAATTCAACGTAGTTATTTGTGGCACTATCACCATCGGGATTATGATCGATCCCATTGGAGTGCCGAGAAGCAAGCAGAATATGAGTTCTATCGGGATTACTACGAAAACCAAGGTGTTGAACCGAACCCGAATTACGTGGATCCGGGAACCAATCGCGATGAAGACTACGTGGCGAGTTACGTTGAAGAGAATCCGGATGAATTTTATGGAGATGATGCAGAGGTCTACACTGTTGACGAACTCCCCGATGAGGCGGCAATAAAACAGGAACTCCTCGCCGCTGCTGGAGAGACACCGACAGTGACAGGAACCGCTACGACAACAGCGCAAACGCGTGCACCACCGGCTACGCGGACTGTTTATGTTGAGAAAAAGACATCTGGGGCAACATGGTTTCTCCTTATCTTTGGGAGTCTCCTTGTTGTTGGCGTTATTATGTTAGTCATGTATAACAAGGGGTATTTTTAGGTGATGGTATGGCACTATTTGGTAGAAAAGGCGGGAGATCCCTGTTCGGTAAAAAGAAGGATACTGAACCGAAAAAGCCGGAACGGCATGAATTGGTTGATATCCCGATTGACAGCATGATTGAACTCTCCGACATCATTACTTATGAGGAGACGGGAGATACTTCGCGTGCTTTCAAACTTGTTACACGAAAAAAGTATGAAGGCGAGAGCCTACGTCGTTATATGTATCACATCCATGATGCTGAAGAAGATGTTGTGGTCGGTGTTGATCATATTCCAGGCACTCAGGACGAATACGAGATTTCTCGGTGGATTGTTGATGATGAATGTGAACTCGGTGATCCGCTGCCTGACGATATGACGCTCTATTACCCTGATCCTGATAATGAGGACGAGGATATCGCTATTGAATACAGCCGACAGGATATTGTGAACGCAACCCTCACTGTTACGGATGCCGAAGGCGAAGAAAAATTCGAGGTAGAACTCCACGAATACGCCAGTGATGATGATGATTTCATGTCTATTGAACTTTGCGGGGATTGGCTCACTTTCTACACGGGTGTACTCATCACGCGTTCTGATATAGAAATCTACCCAGCAATGGAACCGCAGTCTAAGAGCAAATAAGCCTGGTCTTACGTCCCATATAGTTAGTGGAGGGGAGTGCAAATGAACGTACGAGATATAACAGACGCTGAGGTGTATGAACTAGGACTTGAGGTGCTTTTGGATAAACTTGGGCATGCGGGGACGATTAGGTTCCTCCAACAGTGCGAACCGACTACGGGAGATTATACTGTAAAACGCCATAAGTGGTTAGATGGTTTAGATATGGAAACGATTATGCAGGGAATCCAAAAGCTCCGCTAGGAGAAACAGGAGAGTCCGAAAGATGAGCAACCGAAAGTTATAGATGAAATGACGGATTTAGAAGTTTACCGGTTTGGTCTTAGCGCAATTTCAGGTGAAATGGGTGTTTCTGGGCAGATGCGGTTCCTACGGCTATGCAAACCGGTCCCAAGCAATTGCACTATACATGGCTGCAAACGATAACTTAATATGTCAAGACAGCACGAAAACACAATTCAACGCCGCATGTTTACGAGATAAATCCCGCCTGCCACGAGAACGGCACCGACGAGTAGACTCAGTGTGAGTTCATCACCTAAGACCAGATAGCTGAACACAACACCCGAAAGCGGTGTCGCGAAAAAAAGCACGACCAGTTTACTTGCACTGTATCTCTCAAGTATAGCTGTCCACGCCAAGAAACAATAGCCAGCGATAACACCGCCTTGGTAAAGGAGCGCAGCAGCACTTGCAAGTGTCAGTTGCATCGGTTCACCGCGCTCGAGTAGCAGATTCATTGCAGCATAACACGGTAGACTCAAACTTAAATACCAGACCAAGAGTCGGTACGGGTGAATGGCTTGAACGAGTAGTTTTGTCACGACGACGCGTAGCCCTAAGAAACACCCACTGATGAGCACAAGGATGTCGCCAAGGATACTCGTTTCACCTTCACCGAGGTTCGGGGCGACGGTTATGAAAACACCACTGAAGGCGACAATAATCCCTAAAGTCTTCGGAACAGAGAGGCGTTCGCCGGGAATCCAGAAATGCGCGAAGAGTGCCGTAAAAAAAGGATAGACGTTAATGAAAATAGTAGAGCGGGATGCTGTTGTGAGTTCGGTGCCGGTGTTCAAGCAGATAATTTGGAGTATGAAAATCGTTGTCAGCAGCACCAATCGAGCAAATTCACCGCGGCGTAAACCCAATGAAACACGGCGAAACAGCGACCAACCGCCGACGACAACAAGACCAATCACAAAGCGGAAGAACGCCAACGCCATCGGTGGGAAGTCTTGTAAACCGACTTTTATTGAGGGCGAGTTCCCACCCCAGAGAAACGCGAGGAGCAGACTGAGAGCAATAATTTTCCCGTGCGGCTCCTCGCTGATAACGTTGGGTCTGGGCGGTGTCCCGGTAGGCTCGTTTCTATTTGCAGGCAACTGTTGTCCTCGGTGGCAATTATTATTCTCTCAGGACTTATGCATTTTCTATGATAATTTACATATTACGCACTGCAGGCGGGGTTTAAAACCCTGAAGAAATACCGTTTTTGCTTGGGGTCTTTGATAGGGTGTTTCTGTGTATTTCTTCTAAGCAAAAACCCTGCAAAGGGGCTGTGTAAGTCCTATCTCTGAAAAATTTGGGCTCAATCGTAGGCACCGGGGCGGTGGTTACCCATTAAACGCTGTTGACGTTCTGTCGCTTGCTCCAAGATCGCATCATCGAACTGAAATCGGTTCAGATAGGGTGGGAATTTCTGCGTGATCATCCGATTCGCGTAATGCACTTGTAAGAGGTATCGGGTCTGATCGCTCCGATTCGCGGTGCCTCGGTGCCAGACCTCGCTCCGAAAAATCACGACATCGCCACCATTACAGAGGATACTCTGTTCCTGTGCACCTTTCCATTCAGTTTCACCGTCGGGTCGTCGTCCGGAAAGATGGCTACCCGGAACGAACTTTGTTGGGCCGAGATCTTCGTAGAGGTTATCGAGATAGTAGTGGGCGGTTGTGATAAAGATCGGGACCTTGACGCGTGGGTCTTCCAAAATATCTGCGGGAAGTGGGATGGGTAGCCAATCTATATGCAGTCCTTGATCGGGGCGTCCCGGACCTGTTACCCAAGCAGTCATACCAATAACGTGGCAGTCGTCACCGTGAACCGCTTCTGCTAACTCAATGACCGGAGATTTGTCAAGATATGACAGAAAAACGGTGTCGCGATTGAAGGCGTTATTGATATGTTTGTTAAGGAAACCGCTGCCATTCTCAGGCAGGCTGTGCCGGTCAAAACTTTCAGGGTTCGCGGTGAGTCGATCCATCGCATCGCGAAGTTCCGCGAGTTCTGCCTCGTCAATAACCTTTGGAAGATAGGCGTACCCGTCTTCTTCCATCGCCTTGACTTGGTTTTCGAGATCAGGGTAGGCTACGAGAGGTAAGGCTTGGCTCATTATCTGTTTCTCCTTTTGTAGAAAAAAGTGAAAATGGTATCTCCTTCTTGTGTATTTTACAACTTTCGAGCGTTGATGTCAACTTTTTTTCCGAACAATTCGTTAGTAAAGTGCATCCAATAGAGTGTAACAAAGAATAACAGTTATCAAAAAAAGGAGAAAATAGAAATGAAACATGAAAACGTAACGCCCGAAGTTCATGAATCTGTTAAAAATGTTAATAATAAAGATACTGGTATCCGTGTGCTGGGGATCGTATTGGAGTCCTTGCCGGGTAACCTGTTTCATGTCAAGTTAGAGGAGAACGATCACAAAGTTGTGGCGTACCTCGCTGGTAAGCTGATGCAGCATAAAATCTGGGTGCTTCCT
>PYJC01000018.1 GCA_003635255.1 Candidatus Poribacteria bacterium
ATCGCGAAGGATGGCATTGATCCACTGTTGCATCGGTTCGGGGGGTGCTTCGGGTGCGTTGGCGATGTATTCCGCTTTTTCTTCATCAGAGAGTTTGCGGGTTTCAAAATGCATCTCGCCGTGTCCTGCGGCGAATGAGCCTTCTGTACCGTAAATCTCAAGCATATTCGGACCGGAACGGTGTGTCCACGCGACATCAATCACACCGAGTGCCTTATTCGCGAATTCAACGACGGAAACGCTGTTGTCATCGATCGGGAAATTGCCGGTGAAGTTGTTAATTTTGGCGATCGCACTTTTAGGTTCACCCATCAGCCATCGGATCACATCAACACGGTGACACCCTAAATCGAAAAGGGCACCGCCACCGGCACGTACTGGATCTGCGAACCATGCGCTCGTGCCGCTGAACCAACTATCCAGTGCGGCAGAGTGTGCGATTCGTCCTCTACCGAATGTTATGTCGCCGAGGAGTCCATCGTCAATTGCCTTTTTCGCAAATAGGATTTCAGCGTTAGCGCGGGAAGGCAGTGAAATCATGAACTTCACACCGGCTTTTGCAACGGCATCAATAATTGGATCGCATTCAGCGACGGTAATTGCGAGTGCTTTTTCGGTGAAGATATGTTTACCGGCTTCAGCAGCGGCGATCATCACGCGCGGATGGTCGGATGTAACCGCATCAACAGCGACTGCGTCTACATCGTCACGGCTGAGCATCTCATCAAGATCTTCGTAGAAAGGGACTTCGTATTGTTCCGCGGCACTTCTGCCGCCGTATTCTTCTTCGTCCCAAACAGCGACGAGTTCGGTTTCAGGGTTTTCGTGAATTCTTCGGGCATAGCCACCCGCGTGGACATGCGCCATACTAATCTTTGCAATTTTTATCATGTAATTGATTCTCCTTTGTAGCAAAATTTGCTATCTATCAGGACCTATGTGATGCGCAATGAATTGCGCTACTACGAACAGGGTCAATTTTGAGAAACACTCGTCCTTGTGAGGTATGTCCGTTTGTAGTAAGGTGATTTATCGCCTATCTATGTAATAAGTCTTATCTATATAATCCGTCCGACAGAGGAGCGAGTGGCGAGATGGTTCCAGCCACGAAGCACCAGTTTGACATTGGTGTGCCGGTTTTCGGCTTCGATTTCATCATCACCGGCGAGCATCTGGACGAGAACGCTTTTCCGTGTTTTATTAGAATGATTCGGCATTGAACCGTGCAACATGAAGTAGCTGAAGAAAAGCACGTCTCCGGGTTCCGCCTCTAAAACGGTTGCGTTCTCAATCGGGTATTGGTCGGTAACTTCAGCGTTTTTTCCACTCCCCATCATACCGTCGGTGCGTCCGAGCTGCTTGTGAGAACCCGGATAAACGCGAACACACCCCATCTCATCGGTAGCTTCCGAGACATAGATAATAGCGGCTATCATCGTGTCTTTGACGGAGGGGAAGTACTGCCAATCTTGGTGCATCGGGAAAGGCGAGCCGGTCTCCGGCGGCTTGCAGAAAAGTTTGGAATGATGGAGCATAATATCCGGTCCAAGAATCGCTTCAGTAACATCAAGAAACTTTTCCTGCATGAACGCCTGCATCCAAACCCCAGAGAAACTCTGGATATTGTGCGTATGGATAATAACGGATTCGCCGCCATCAAGGGCATCCATCAATCTACCACCCCAGCGAGCGTTGACATTCTCATCGCTTTTGAGGAGTTGGTCCACCACGCGATCAAAATCGCTTTCCATCGCCTGAATCTCTTCAGCGGCGTAAACGCCTTTGGCGAAATAGTATCCGTTTTCCTGAAAGAATGTACCTATATCTGACATGACGGTTTTGTAACCTCCAGACTTTTGTCGTAAGTTTTAACGTGCCGCGTCTCATACGTTAGTCGCTATGGGGATCCTTCGCTAAAAGTTTGGACAACCCTTCTGGCGAGGGAGTTTCTGCGGCATCGGCTTCGGTGTTCTCCTCTCGCAACTCGCGAAATGTTTTGAACACAGAAAATTGCCCATCGCTTAGAATTCCGACGTAGTTTTTGTCGTGTGCATCCGTGCTGCCCAACCGATGGACATCATCAAGGCGATTGGTCGCAATTACAACGGTTTTTCCCATGGCTTGAAGTTCACTAAACAACGCTATCATCTCGACCTGTCCACTTGGGTCAAGAGGTGTGAGCGGTTCATCAAGTAGCCACAGTTGCGGTTCGTACAGAAAGGTCTTCGCGAACAAGAGCCGTTGCCGTTCACCTGTTGACAAAACCCCGATTTTAACCTCGCGTAGGTGTTGGATGTCCATTAATTCAAGTACTGCATCAATTGCGTCTGTGCGCCCGCGTTTCTCTAATTTGTATGCAGCGGCGAAAAAATTGAGGTAATCTACAACAGACAATTCAGGGTACCCCTCAAATGCGACAGGGATATATCCAATAGACGGACGCACCTGTTTGAGATTTGCAAATGCGTCAACGCCGTCAATAGAAACGGTGCCTGATGTCGGTTCAACTAAGGTTGCTAAAATGTTGAGCAGGAGCGTCTTGCCTGCGCCGTTTCTACCGAGCAAAACGAGACACTCACCGGCGGCTACCTGAAATGTGAGTTCTGTGAGAAACGGCTTTTTTTTAAAAGACTTGCACAGGTTTTGAACATCAAGCATTGCATTCGTTCTACTATATCTCAACGGCATGGCGGAGCATGCCTACTACTATTAACTCAGATCGACTTTGACCGGTCTACCGAGTTCGGCGGACTGCCATGCAGCTTCGGTTAATTGGATGACGCGCAAGCCGTTCTCAACACCGATCGGGTTCTCTGTCCGCTCACCGCGGATAATCTCAATAAAAGCGACATCTTTGTTGCCTGACGCTGGCATCTCAGATTCGTCAACGGGTTCCGGATTGCCTGACTGTTCTTGGCGAAGGAGTTTGCCTTCACGGAGATGTAACGCGCCTTCCTCCAACCAGATGGAAAACGCTTCGCGCACACCACCGTAGGCATGTCCAACAATGCTGATGTTGCACAAGGCACCTGTATCAAATTTGATTGACATTGCAGTGAGGACATCTACTTCAATGTCCAAATTGTCTATCATCGCGAAGACGGTGTCGGGACTCGCTTCCAACACCCAGAGCAGGATGTCAATAAGGTGACTTCCCGAATCGTTCAGTTGACCACCACCACCGAGGAACGGATCTTGTCGCCATTTTCCCTGCTGATTCCGATACCAATTCTGCGATTGATGTGCGGCAACGAAGTTAACGCGTCCCAACTCACCGCTTTGGACGACCTTACGACAGTATTGATAGGTAGGGCTTAGGTGCCGTTGATAGCCAATCATCAGATGTAAGTCGGTCTCTTCGACTTTCGCTATCACCTGTTTGGCGTGATCCACCGTGCAGACCATCGGTTTTTCGGTATGCACATGGCAGCCTGCATCAAGTGCGTCCATAATGTGTTGGAAATGTAGACCGTGCGGTGAACTAATGACGACCGCATCGGGTTTGGCAGCGGTTAACATCTCAACATGGTCAGCGTAGGTCGGTACCGAATCGTCTAAACCGACAGTTTCTTTGAACGCGTCCAGTGAACCTTCACTCGGATCCGCGAGGGCAACAATCTCAACGTTATCGACACCAGACACACTGCGTCCGTGTCCGCGTGCGTTGCCACCACATCCGATGAATGCAAAGTTCAATTTCTGTTTTGACATACTTACTCCTGATTGTTTTTTCGTTGACGTTTCTTTAAATACCTTGAAAGGAAAAAGATTATTATACCAGTGATGATTGCGAAGAGAAGCTCGCTCCGAATCATTCTTCCATATTTCTCGGAAAAACTCTTCTTCGATATGCCGTGTTTAAGTGCAAGCACATTCCCCTTCGCAACTGCCTCGTAAACAACGAACATGCCTTCTTTAATCACAGTGACACTGCTTTGCCGACTCGCAGCAGTTACTTCAGGAAGACCAATTGCCTCCTCATATCCCACTTTAAAAAGGAAAATACTGTAGTGCCCTGGAGGTAAGACAAACTCATATTCGCCATCCGCATTGGATAAAGCGTTTTTCGGGTATTTCAAGTTTCTACCGCTAATATTGACTTTAACACCACTTACCAGGGTTTGTTGAAAGTTGGTATCAAAAATTTTACCACGAATAACCCATTTTGTGTCTGTTTCTTGTGAAGGTAAAGTCCCATTAGAAATAGGAAGTTTTACAGCGGCAGTCGTCATCCGATTTTCTTGAACAGTCATTGAAAGTGTCGTATGATAACTGTCCTTACTAACGGTAACGAAGTAGCGTCCCGATGGTAAATCGTCGTGCCGATACTGCCCGTTCGCGTCAGATGTTCCAGTGATTTTGATCTTATTTGAGGCACCACCTTCGTCATCAGAAAGTTGGCTAATTTTAACTTCAACGTTTCCAATCGGAACAGATTGCGGAGATTGCGTTGTAACTTGTAATTGGAGCGTGCCGCCTTGCTGTTCTTCAGATCTGAACAAATTCTGGAATTTGGTGAATATATTTTCCCGTTTGTTCATTGTAAGGGGAACATAATGAACGCCGCCGTTGGTGACTGACACGGGTTTCCCAGTTCGACTTTGGTATCCAGACCTGTGGATATTAATCAGATAATCACCCGCGGGTATATCTCTATATACGAATTCACCTGTTTCGGCAGACTCTGTTTCATAAATATGCCCTTTTCTGTTGTCAATCTGAACACGCACATTAACAATAGGAAGCTGCGTAGGGGTTGTATCTGTAATGTACCCGTGAATTGTGCCGCCTTTTGCAATGCCTTGTTCTTGTGCAACAGCTGCCCCACCGTACACCAGCACACATACAATCAAAACGAAAGTCAACCCGAAACGTGCCATTCTACTTTTTCCGCATTCCGTGTGTGAATTTAAAGACGCTTCCGTCTGCAACCACGGCATAACTGACAAACATACCTTCTTCAGTAACCCACAAACTATGGTTTCCATTGTTCGTAACAATTAGGGGCATCCCTTTTTTCTCAATATATCCGTCCTTATGGAGGCTAATGAGATAGCGCCCTGCTGACAGACCACGGCACTCGTATTCGCCATCAGCATTGGTTGTGTCACTAAACACAATCCTGTCTGCGCTCTCAATCACAACTTTAACATCACTTAAGGTGGGCCAAAGAGGAATCATCTCATGAATCCTGCCGTGGATAACATTCTTTACATTTGACCAATCCGATTCCGGTGCTGGTGTAATATTGGCATCTGTGTTTTTATTGGGAATTGAGAGAGATATACCGGCATTGGTGATTTTGTCGGGATGAACAGTCATTGGGCAGACAACATGATAATCATTTTTGATGAGCGTTACGATGTAGGTCCCCGGCGACAATCTGTCGCTTCGATATTGTCCGTATGCGTCAGAAATACCCGTCACTACGGGTGGATCCACTCCAACAGTGCCGGTAATTATAATCTCAAGTCCCTCCATTGGACCTCCGGGTTTAGTGCGATTGTGAGCCCGGAACCGGAGGACACCGCCTCGATTGCTATTATCGTCGGGACTCTTGGATATGTTCATCGTTAGTGGGACATAATGCCGTCCGTCATCAATAACTGTAACAGGTTTTCCGAGACGGTCTTCGTATCTGGGTTTATAGATGTTGACAACGTACTGACCTGCGGGTAAACCTGCACGTTCAAAATGCCCGTCTTTATCAGAGTGCGTTTCAAACTCTGCGCCGTCTGCTTTTACGAATACAACCCGAACACCGCTAAGGTAATTTTCAAGCAGTGTTGTATCTTGAATATCCCCTATGATCGTGCCGCCCTCTGCCGTATCTTGATCTTCTGGTATAGCGATTCCAGTAAACAGTATTGCGAATGCCATCAAAACGAAAGTCAACCTGAAATGTGCCATCTGTTGAATGCTCCTTTTGGATTTACAAAGTTATGTCGTGTAACCTATCATAACCGATAGCAAAATGCAAGCGTTAATTTTTGATTTGGGATACGGATATGCTGGAAAACATTTGACAAAAACTGTCCAATAAATGAACAATACTGAACAAATTATAGCGAAAATAGGTCGGAATTCACCTGTTTTATGCTAATTTGCAAGTGGCATACAATTTGCGTACTACGTAGATAGGAAGCAGAGGTTGCAGATAGCGTAGAATACCTGCGCGACACTCACAATAATGAAATTCAAAGGAGAGTGCTACAATGAAAAAATCGTTTTGTCTTTTTTGCCTTATAATAAGCTTAATTCTGTTAGTGACTTGGATTTCACGCGCGGGCGCGGAAGGCCATAGTGACAGCGACGAAAAGGTTGTAGAGGTACCGGAAGTGACGGTGACCGCCACACGGGCTGCGAAAGAACCTTTCAAAACGCCTAATGCTATTACAGTTCTCAACCTGAAAGAGCTGGAACGGTCCAACGCAGAGCACGCGTCCAACCTACTTCGTGATTCGGTCGGTGTCATCGCTCAGGAGACAACAGTCGGACAAGGGTCGCCGATGCTTCGGAGCTTAACCGGTTACCAAAGTTCAATACATATTGACTGGGTTCGTCTTAATAATTCGACATTCCGTTCGGGACCCAATCAATACACAGCAACCATCGCACCAGAAATGTTAGAGCGTGCAGAGGTTTTACTCGGTTCAAGTTCTACGCTCTATGGCAGCGGCGCGATGGGTGGTGTTGTGAGTTTCTTTACCAGAAATGTCCTGATTGATCCATCGCAGGAAACCTTGGCTATACAGCCACGACTCCTTGCTCGCTACTCGACTGCCACACAGGAAAAGCTTGGGCGGTTAGAGGTATCAGGGAACCAAGGGAACTTTGGATTCATCGTCGGTGGTGGTTTACGAGACTATGGCGATATAACGCCCGGCAGTGGGTATGACCTCCACTATAAGAACCGAAAGTATGAAATCGTGGACGACATGCCGAGTGGTGTGAAGATTTATAAGAGTTCAGATGAGGTGCAGGAGATATCAAAGGATAACATCCCTGACAAATGGCTTGTTGAGAATGAAGGTCCCTTGGGTTGGAGAGCCTTTAATGCGGATGCAAAATTTGGGTATCAACTTAACGATACCAGCAATATCAACGTCGCTTATCAGATGTGGCGGCAGCCGCAAACACCGCGGTATGATAAAATCGCACCGCAAGAGTTTGCGGAGTTCTTTTTTGAACCGCAAAATCGAGACCTCGTTTATGCCAACTATACAGTTAGCCCAGCAGAAGCGAGCATTGACGCATTCCGCGTGACAGCCTCTTATCATCGCCAAAAAGAGGGGCGGAACGAGGTGGTCCGAGGCGTAACGGATCGGCGGCAGCGATACGATACGGTTAACACCATCGGTTTGAGTGCCCAAGCGGTCAGTTCAATTCTTCCGAAGCAACGTTTGGTTGGTGGTGCTGAATTCTATTTCGATACGATACAGAGTCAGACCATCAAAACTGCTGGTGGCAAGGAAGATATTGATGACGAGAAAGGACGCTTCATTAACGGCTCTCAGTTCTGGGATGCGAGTCTGTATCTTCAAGATGAAATTATGGTGGTCCCCGATCTTGTTGAATTAACACTCGGTGGACGCGCGACGTTTTATCAGACCAATGCAGACCTCTCTGTCCGGGACCCCGCTTTTGATGCGTTCAATGTTTTCGACAACAGTTTGACAGGCAGTGCCGGTGTAGTTGTCAGTTTGACAGAGTATCTGAACTTTGTCAGTACCTTTGGAACCGCTTTCCGCGCGCCCTCTCTGAATGACACGACTGCAGTGGAAGTCACTAATGAGGGTGTTACAGCACCGAGTCCGGATTTGAGACCGGAAACTTCGTGGACGGCTGAAGCCGGTTTTAAAGCACAACATGATTACTTCAGTGGTGCCTTAACGCTGTTCTACAGCCGGGTTAGTGATTTGGTTGGGCGCAAACCTGTTCAAGAGGCATACGCCGGTCAAGAGTTACCTCAACTTCACAAAGACCTAATCAGAGAGTATCCAGATATTGACATACTCGTATTTGATAACATTGATTCAGCACAACTTCAAGGCGTTGAATTCGCCGGGCTCGTTCCAATCCAGCCTGCTTTGTCAATTTTTGGTAATGTCGCATTGCTCCGTGGGCAAATCCTTTCAATTGGTGGTGAAAAACCGAATGCGGATGGGAAAAAACCTTGGGAAGAACGCATCCGTAGAGAACCGCCCTTGAACGGTGTCGTCGGGGTCCAGTGGGAAGCAGAAAATACGCCGTATTGGGCGATGTTCTTTGTGCGTGGTGCCGCCGCCCAAAGAAGACTAAACCGGAGCGATATCCGCGACCCACGGATTCAAGGATCAACGCGCGACCCAGCGGAAGTTAAATTTGACTCTAACGGTGCCGCTATAGATGCGGGTACACCAGCATGGTTTACGCTGAACGTCCGCGGTGGTGTCAAGCTCTTTGGTGCGACACGTTTGACGCTATCGCTTGATAATCTACTTAACAAGCGGTATCGTCAGCACGGGTCTGGTATCAATTCACCGGGTTTCAATGTGAGTTTGAGTCTGGACAATCGGTTTTAGGAGTTGTCGGTTAATTGTTCACATTGGGACGGAACTTGCCAAATAACGTGAATTCCGTGCTAATGTGTAGATCAATTTGCTGCAACTACAAAAGTTTGGATTGTTTTAACACGCTTTCAAAAGGAGCAATCACATTGAAACGCGGAATCTATTTCATGACATTTACGATAGTCATCGGTATTTTCTCGTTAAATACGGCACCTGCCTCTGTTGTAACAGATGGGCTTGTCAGTTATTGGCCCTTTGACAGAGGATACATCATTAAGAAAACAGTAAAAGATGTGTGGGGTGCCAACAACGGCACAATCAGTGGAAATCCGAGAGTTGTTCCCGGTCAGGTAGGAGAGGCACTTGCGTTTGATGGTGCTGGCGACTGTGTTAACCTAACCACGCTTGGCGATTTTGGCAGCCAATTTGGCACGTCTTCGTTTGAAGCCTGGATCAAAACCACTAACAAGAAGGATTGGATGACGCTCATTAATACACACGGTACGAAATGTCCTAATTGGGGAATAGAACTCAATGCTGTTAATAATGAATTTGAGTTTCGGATTATTGAGGGAATTCTTTATGATTACTTGAGCATTGGAGGACAAGGCCAAGGATGCGTCGGCCATGGTGGAGGAAGTCCGGCAGAAATCTTTGATGGAGAATGGCATCACATTGTTTATACGTATGACTATGTGATACATGAAGGAGGCAGGGGAAATGGTATAGAGGTTCGCTATATAGACGGTGTATCCGGTTCTAGAAGCAAAAGTGCATTTTCGGGTGTAGACAGAGCGTTTTTGCCATTTACAGTACCTGTCTACCTTGGTGCAAGAAAATTTCCAGGGAAAGCACAGGGTTACTTCACAGGTATGATTGATGAAGTCCGCTTTTACAATCGTCCGCTCACAGCAGATGAAGTGATCCAGAACTTTGAATCAACTCAACCTTATAACATCGCGCCTAAAGGAAAATTGTCAACCGTTTGGGCAACATTGAAGACGAAATTATAACGTTACCCGTATTAAGAGTTTCTCACTGTTTTGTCCTCGGTAATGTTAACTGTTAGCAATAATGCAAGTTGCCATCTATTTATTCTCACTGTGAAGCATGATGCCTGACAACCACTTACAGGACATCAAATTTTTTCTTGATAAATTCGACGACGATTTTTGGCACCATCTCTTCTAACTTTTCCTCGCTTAACTTTCGCTGTGCCATCTGCACGACTTCCATTACAAGCGTTGAACTGATATGTGCATACTGTGTATTTGCCATCATAAAGAGGGTATCGATGTCCGGTGCGATCTGCTGATTCATCCGTGCCATCTTGAATTCCCATTCAAAGTCGGATATCTCGCGTAGCCCGCGGATGATGGCACACGCGCCGCGTGCTTGCGCGTAGTGTACTGTTAATCCGGTATAGCCATCAATCGTGGCTTGTGGATATGGTTGAATGACAGTTTCAAGCATTTCTGTGCGCTCCTCAAGTGTGAAACGCGCGGGTTTCGCAGGGTTCACACCGATTGCAACGATGAGTTGATCAAAGATACCGAGGTTGCAAATCCGATCAATGAGGTCAACATGCCCGTTTGTGACGGGGTCGAAACTTGCTGGAAAGATGGCGATTTTTTCGGACATTATGATTTCCTTTCTGATGAAATTAAGGCTTTTCGGACGGTTGCGCTGAATCTTTACTGAGGTTAAACTTTCTCCATACAATGTTTCCGTGCAGGTCCATCATCTGGAGTTCAATCTTTGTCATAGGGAGTTTTGGCAATTCAAATATAACTGTAGCCTTTTCTACGCCGTTTAGCGATTGACAACTGTGCAGCTTAAAACCTTGCTTTGTGACTGGATCCTGCGGGGTCGTTGGCACAATCAGTTGGACTTGGTGAAGTCCATCTTCATCGGTAATATCGAATTGGAGCAGTGCCGAATTGGAGGCAGCTGGAAGCGGATGCATTTCGATTGTGGCTGGCTTATCAAAGAAGGGTTGATTCGGATTAAAGAATCGGCTTTTATGCAACCATTCCGCAGCACATTTCGACAATTCATATCTCCCGCTTGCATAAGACATGATTCTGGGATTCCGCCCACGAAAATCGTGTTTTAAACCGAAGGTATGCCCGAGTTCATGGGCAATCGTATCCCACTCTAAAGCGTTAGGGGAAGCGGAGACGAAAGCACTACCGCCATGAAGAGCTCTGTTCAGTTCATGGTTATATATAAAGGGTGTAACACTGCCTACTCCAACTGTTTCACTATCTTTGTCATAAAATATGCCGCTCCTGATATCCACAGCAACAAGCAAAATGTTTTTTGAGCGATCAAAATGTTTGGTTATTTCCGTTCTGATTTTCTTAATAGTATCTTCACGATAATAATAGTCAGGATGCTGTGCTTTAAAAAGATATACTTTCGGTTTACCGCTGACATCTGTCTCAACGGTAAAGGTTTTTCTCCCGAACCCGTGGCTTTTCATCTGTGTTGCATAAAAATACTGGGCTTGTCTTATCAATCTATTGAGTTTGGTAGAGATACCGCGCTGCGGCGGACGTTCCTTTGAGAGGAAGTAGATGAGTCGGACACTATCGTGTTGGATGGTGTCACTTTTTGCTAATTGCTGCGCTGAAATATCCCACATACTGAGTATGCCATTTTTATCGCCACCGACAATTGTGTTCTCATCTGGTGAAAAGGCGGTAGATATGATTGCACTAGCAGACCCTTTAAGCGAAATAATTCGCTCACCACTCGTAGTGGAGCGGAGCGTCACGCCTCTGAGATCAGAGGTTGCGTACATTTTGCTATTAGGGGAAAAAGCGATATCTAAACCGAGTGTTTCACCGAGTATTTTGCCATGAGGTCGCCACTCCGGTGAACGCCAGAGCGTATATCTATGGCTCCCCATACTTACAAGAAATTGACTATTAGCAGAAAACTGGACAGAAAAAATTCTATCAGAGCTTGCCTTTAGAGATTGGACAAGTTTCTGGTGCTGCAGATCCCAAATTTCGAGTCTACCGTTTTCATCTCCGCATGCAAGCCATTTTCCATCAGGTGAAAAATCAACTGTCCAAAGTTTCTCTCTTTCATCGTGTGAAAAGGTCTGAATCTCAACTATCTCTTTTGGGTTTTGAATATCCCAGAGTTTCAATTGTCTATAGGCAGTCGCCAAGAAATACCCATCCGGTGACACGGCAATTGCCAAGGTGGAAGTCTTAAAGGAATTGATTTTTGTTCCAGAACGGATGTCCCACAATATAACTTGATTATCTAAACCGGTGCTTATGAGCGATTCTCCGGTAGGCGAGAAAGCGAGAGATTTAACTGTACTGACGTGTCCGTTCAGAATTGTTTGTGGTTTTGACGTGTTGGCGAGGTTCCACAATTTTATTGTGTTACCATCAGTCCCAGCAACAAGGGAGACATCTACAGGCGAAAACGCGACATCGTGAATCATATCTTCGTGGTTGAACTCAGTAATGGGTGTGAGTTTTTCTGGAGGTTCCGCAAATCTCTGATTCGATGGATCAATTTTCTAAAACATATAAAAACCCATGAAACCAGAGACAAGAAGCGTGATTAGCACATAGAAAGTTAAAAGTTTTTTGGAACGCAATTCATTTTCCTCTTAGCATCGGAAACACCGGGATAGTGGATTCTTCAGATACAGTTTTTATTTTATCACAAGCCTCCTTGGGATGCAAACCCAAAAGCAATCAGCAGTCAGTAAGGTTCGTGATGCAGATATTGCTCCTATACGGAAGTGTCAGTGACTAAGAAATCGAAACTGTAATGGAACCGAATGGCTTTGTTAAACGTCGAAAAAAGTTTGCCCGTATTTTTGCACGTGTGTTATAATAGCATATCATTTAGCAAGGAGGCTAACTCATGGGAAAAATTAACACACTTGTTTTTGCGGGTGGGGCGATTCACGATTGGAAAGGTTGTAGCGACGCAATCGTGAGTGTGCTTTCACAACGTGATGAATTTGAGATTACGAGAGTTGAGGAAGACCTTGACGCGCTTGTTTCACCGAATTTGGACCCGTACGATCTCATCGTTTTCTATTACACAGTCGGCGAGATTTCGGACGCACAGAAGAACGGTTTACTCAATCACGTCGCTTCCGGCAAAGGATATGTCGGTATACATTCGGCGGCGGATTCGTTCCGCGGATGTCCGGAATACCGCTCAATGGTAGGCGGCTATTTCGTTACGCATCCACGCTACCGCGACTATCAAGTTAGTATTGTCGATAGCGAACACGAGATTACCGAAGGGCTTGACGAATTCGTCGTGACGGATGAGCAGTATATCCTCGATTATGATCCTCGAAACCACGTGCTTGCATCAGCCCTATGGAAAGGCGATGCTGTACCAGTGGCATGGACAAAGAATTGGGGCGAAGGTAAGGTCTTCTATCTCGCACTCGGTCACGATGCCTCGGCGTGTCAACATGAGATGTTTGGGACGCTCTTACAGCGCGGTGCCCTTTGGGCAGGCAGTAACGGTGGCGAGTAGACGAAATAGCTGCCAGCAATCGGCTTTCGGCAAAGAGGGAACCTGTGGCAGTATCAGAAATGTTAACCGCCACAGCCCTCCCCGCTGAACGCCATATATGCATTCAGCGTTGATTCAGGTTCTGACTGCTGATGGTTTCCGAGAGCCATTATGAAACAGAAAATTACCGATATTCAGGTAGCACCTGAATTGCTCTCACACCGACAACTCTTTCTCAATGGTGCTCCCTTTGTTGTTATCCATGTATCTTTGATTGAAAAATTTGGGCTGCGGATCGGTTTAGAAATTGCAGCCGAGGTCATTGAAAAGATAATTGCAGCGGATGAAGTGATGCGAGCGAAGAACCACGCGCTCGGGCTACTCCGCGAAGAAAAAAATAACGCTACAACAGACGAACCAGAAGATTCTCGCCCTACAGTAAAACCGAAAACGTATACCAAAAGCGAAATAGCACGACACCTCGAACGAGAGGGCTTTTCAACAAGCGCGATTGAAACATCTATTGAAGAATTGATTCGTTCAGGGCATATTCGGGACCGGAAGTACGCAGAGAATTGGATCGTCCGTAGACAGAAATCAAATCCGAGAGGGAAAACGCTACTTAAGCACGAATTGGTTGACAAAGGTATCGACAGAGAGACGGCGGAACAGGTTGTCGCGACAGTAGAAACGGAAGATGAGGCAGAAATTGCGCTGCAGATTGCACAAAAACGGATGAAGCAATATAAGCGGCTGCCGACGCACGTTGCTAAACGGCGACTCCACGGATTCTTAGCGCGGCGCGGGTTCGGATCCGACATTGTTCGGCAGGTACTTGAGCAGATTTTTTAATGTGTGGTGGGGTTCTGCGCAGGCAATCTAATCGCATTTTTGTATCCGTTTTTGCCTTGACTTCTCTACAAGAATTGACTATAATTGGGAGAGCAATAATAGGAGTAAAATTGACATAATGACATCAGATGAAATCAGAGCTAGTTTCTTAGAATACTTCCGCAAACACGGGCACGCCGTTGTACCGAGTGCATCTTTGATACCCGCAGATGATCCGACGCTGTTGTTTACCAACGCTGGTATGAACCAATTCAAGGATGTGTTTCTCGGTATCGGGCAGCGGGAATACACGCGCGCTGTGGATACGCAGAAATGCCTGCGTGTCAGCGGCAAACATAACGATCTTGAAGAGGTCGGCTATTCGCCAAGCCATCATACCTTCTTCGAGATGCTTGGAAACTGGTCGTTTGGCGACTATTACAAACAGGAAGCAATTGCCTTTGCATGGGAATTGGTAACCGAACTTTGGCAGATTCCAAAGGAACTTCTCTGGGCAACAGTCTATCTTGAAGATGACGAAGCAGAGAAACTTTGGCTCCAAGAGACAGATATCCCGCTTTCGCGTATCCGTCGCTGCGATAAGGACAATTTTTGGGAAATGGGGGAGACGGGTCCCTGTGGTCCCTGTAGCGAACTTTTTGTTGATATGGGTGTTGAAGCCTATCCTGAAACCGCGAATGACCCGAACACCGGTCCGAACATCAGCGATCGGTTCCGAGAAATCTGGAATCTGGTGTTTATTCAATACAATCGGAACGAAAGCGGTGCCCTTGAACGGCTGCCTGCGACACACGTAGATACAGGCATGGGCTTTGAGCGGATTACCTCCATCTTGCAAGGTGTCGATTCAAACTATAAGACGGACCTCTTTACCCCGCTCTTGTCGACTATTGCTGATATGACAGACATTGCCTATTTTGATGATGAACGTGGCTTACCCCATCGAGTTATCGCTGATCATATCCGGTGTCTGACGTTCGCAATCGGGGATGGTGTAATGCCGTCTAACGAGGGGCGCGGTTATGTCATCCGCCGAATTTTGCGGCGCGCTGTGCTTTACGGGAAAAAATTAGAGATGGACGAAGCCTTTATCTACCGACTCGTTGATAACGTTATCGAATTGCTCGGTGATGTATTTCCTGATGTTCTACCCCGGCGTGAATTTATTACCCGAACGATTCAAAGTGAAGAAAGTCGCTTTCATCAGACAATTGAACGCGGCTTAGAACTGCTTGACCAATCGTTTAATACACTCACAACGGAAAACAACACCCAACTTGATGGCGAGCGTGCCTTTGAGTTGCACGATACGTTCGGTTTCCCGCTCGATTTGACCCAAGTGCTTGCCCGTGAACGCGGGTTTACTGTAGACGATGCAGGCTTTGCAGATAGCATGGAGGCGCAACGGGCGCGTGGACGGGCAGCATGGGAGGCGAGAGGCGGTACTAAAGACGAAGAGATCTCTATCTATGCAGAAGTCCTTAAAGAATATGGCGAGACAGAATTTGTTGGTTATACACAAGGCAGCATTGATGCAGAGATTGTCACTCTAATTGCCAATGCGGAATCTGTGGGCAGCGCGCCAGAGGGAGAGGAAGTATTTGTGTTGCTGAATCGCACTCCCTTTTATGGCGAGTCTGGTGGACAAGTTGGCGATACTGGTATAATTGAGAGTCAAAATGCAAAGTTGACTGTCCAAGACACACTTAAACCTTCTCCTGATTTGATTGTCCATAAATGTAAGGTTCTTGCGGGTGAAATTACACCGTATACGGCTGTACATGCAAAAATTGATACTGAACACCGAAGTGCCGTTGCAGTGAGCCACACCGCAACACATCTCCTACACAGCGGATTACGGCAAATACTTGGAACACATGTCGGGCAGGCAGGTTCACTCGTTGAAGCCGGTAGACTCCGATTTGATTTTTCCCACTACGAATCTGTTTCAGCGGATCAGTTACGTGAGATTGAGGCGTTCGTCAACGAAAAAATTCGTGAAAATGATGTGCTTTCTATCAATGAAATGTCGCTGGACGACGCAAAAGCAAAAGGCGCATTAGCCTTCTTCGGGGACAAGTATGGAGACATCGTCCGCGTCGTGCAAGTTGGAGACTATAGCGTTGAACTCTGTGGTGGCACGCATGTCGGTGCGACTGGCGAACTCGGTTTCGTGAAACTCATGGGTGAAAGCAGCATCGCTGCAGGGGTCCGGCGCGTTGAGGCACTGACGGGAAGTGCAGCGGCGATTAATATTCAAGAAGAGACTGCACTGCTTTCTAACGCGGCGGGTCTGTTAAAAGCACCCAAAACGGATTTACTTGAACGGATTGAAAGGCTATTGCAAGAACAACGCGAGTTGGAACAGCAGCTTCAACAGTTTAAGAGTCAACACGCGCTTGGCAACGTTGACGCTTTGGTCAAAGATGCCGTACTTGTAGAAGATGTCCGAGTGGTCGCTTCCTGTGTTGCTGATACAGATAGAGATAGCTTGCGTCGGCTTGTTGATGAACTCAAAAACCGCTTAGAATCTGGTGTTGTCGCGCTTGCTGCTGTGGCTGGAAATGAGGTAGCGTTTGTGGTCGGTGTAACCCCAGACTTGGTGAAGCGTCGCGGTTTACAGGCAGGCAAAATTATCTCTGAATTAGCACAGTTGGCAGATGGTCGCGGCGGCGGACGTCCTGAACTTGCACAAGGCGGCGGCAAAAATCCGAGCAAAGTGAACGCCGCAATTGATGCAGCGGGTGAAATCGTCAAAAAACACCTTGAAACTTAAGTTTGTAGGATACACCTGAAAAGTTTATCTGCTATGGGGTAATGTCCCGCAACGGGCGTGTAAAGGAGGATTTATGGATTGGAGTTTTATTGGTTCAATTTTTTGGAAATTCAGCCTTGGGGTCTTGCTACTTGCCCTGACGGCGCTTGCGGGGTATCTCTGTGCCGCAATCGGCAGCCTCCGTAATTCACTCAATAGCGTCCGAAATACACTGAATTCCATCGAAAACATCGTTAATCAAGAAATCGGGGAATTGATTATGGATGTGGATAAAACAGTGAAAGAGGTGAACGCGGAATTACCCCAGTTGCTACAAAATCTCAATGGGTTGACAGCATCTTTGCAAGGGATTAGCGAGACCGAAATTCAACCTACAGTGCATAATATCCAAGAAATGAGCGGTGCGCTGAACCAAAGCATTCAACAACTCGAAGACTTGGTTCAGAAGGTGAGTGGCTTTTCTGGGCAGACGATTGAACAAGCGACGTTTTTCCGTAACCAGATAGCTGTCTCACTGGCTGATATTATAAGTTTGTGGCAGGGTGTGAAAGCAGGATGGGACAGTTTTGCTTCCGGACAATCACAAGAACCCGCAGAAGATCCCACGACAGCCGATGCGTCCGACGCGGAACCAAATTAGGCAAAGTTTAACCGTCAACCCTAAAGCGTATCAGGACGTTTAATTACAAAGGAAACGCATTAAAAATTACACCAAGAGATAAATGCAGGAATTGAAACTTTTAACGTCAATCTTCGTAAATTTCAACAATAAGTTTTGGTGGACAAGTTGCGCCGAAACAGATTCGATCTAATAGAAAGGATAAAAAAATGAGTAATAATGGACAGAACAACGGGCTAACAATGGTTTTTGCTTTTTTCACCGGCTTTATGGCGGGTGCTGTCATCACTCTGCTCTATGCACCGAGTTCCGGCAAGGAGACTCGCCAGAAGATTCGCGACACTTCGATTGACGCGAAGAACCGGACGGTTGAACTTGCGCATCAGGCATCTGATAGTGCGCGACAAGGCGTTCAGACCCTCGTAGAACAGGGTAAAGAGAGCGTTCACGGGATCGTGGACAGCAGCAAGGAACGTCTCCATGAAGCAGGCGAGCAGGTGAAGAGTGCCGTGGAAACTGGACGTAAAGTTTCGGCAGATGTTCGTGCTAAAATCGCTGAGTCCATTCCTGGCGTCGGTGCCGACGAAAGAGCCGATGGAGAGGCTACCGAAGAAGCCTAATGGAAATTGAAAAGCTAAAAGCCCTGCTTGAACAGGTTAAAGGCGGAGAGGTTGCAGTGGATGATGCACTGCAATCCCTCCGTACGCTTCCGTTTGAAGATTTAGGGTTTTCAAAAATAGATCACCATCGCCAGCTGCGTACAGGATTTCCTGAAGTCATTTTCTGTCAAGGGAAGACTGTTGAACACGTCAAGCAGATTAGTGAACGTATCCTCTCCGCTGGACACCCGCTCCTCGCAACTCGCGCCACACCCGACATGTACGCAGCAGTGAAAGCAATCCAGCCCACAGCACGTTATAACGACCTCGCAGGCACCATTACCGTCAGAGAGTCTGAAAATGAAGGCATGTCGGGGATTCTCGTGGTCTCTGCTGGCACCTCCGATCTGCCAGTCGCAGAGGAAGCTGTCGAAACGGCACTGATGATGGGAAACCAACCCGAACGCCTCTACGATGTCGGCGTGGCAGGATTACATCGGTTGATAAATAATCACGAAAAACTCCTGACAGCCCGCGTTATCATTGTTGTTGCGGGTATGGAGGGCGCGCTTCCGAGTGTTGTCGGTGGATTGGTGGATTGTCCCGTCATTGCGGTACCCACCAGTATCGGCTACGGCGCAAGTTTTGGGGGACTTGCTGCCCTGTTAGGTATGCTAAATAGTTGTGCGTCTGGTGTCACCGTTGTGAACATTGACAACGGTTTCGGCGCGGGCTATAGTGCTTCACTCATCAATCGACTCACGGCGTAACCTGCCACACTCTATTTCTCTCTCTGATCTGATCTTTCCAGTACAACAGTCGCGCTGACACTTTTCGATGATCCTTGCGAGCCGAAACCTGTTTTAGATAAACCACGTTCTACTTTCAAGTGAATGGCTTTCGTGTTGATGCTGAGCGTGACAACATCCGACCCAATTTTACATCGTATGTGGTATGGAAGTGCCTCTGGATGCGGCTGTCCATAAGGACGCGGTCGCCATGTCCCATCTGCTGCTTCAGCATAGGTTGTGAGGCATACTGTGGCAGCCTCGGCGACATTTCCCGTTGCATCAAGGACCTGTTGCGCAGCATTTGCGGCTCTATTTATGGTATGTTCCAAATGCGCTTGAGCTGTTTTTGTATCAGCTGCGTCAACATCGTTATCATCCGTGTTTCTTCGCAAGGCGACGTAGATGACTGTCCCGAGAATACCGAGAAAAGCAACCGTACTGAGAAGGACAGTCGTTTGTAATTCGCGACGGCGCCCCATGTTCTCAAAATCTTCACGATGATGTGGATAGAAAGCATCGTGTGCAGAAATCGGAGTCCCGTGGCACAGTAATAGCAGTAGAATAGGGAAAGATTTTCGGAGCATTGGTTTGTCCTACCTTGTCTTCAGTATAACAGCTCAAACTTGAAAAGTCAATGCGATAGAGACCTCACCTACCCCCATTTTTTAGAGAAGCGTTGTGTTAGCAGGTATTTGACTGAAAATGTATGGGAAAGGCAGTGGAATTATAGTAAAATACCTCCTTACGACCCAATATTTATCAGCGACTGATAA
>PYJC01000019.1 GCA_003635255.1 Candidatus Poribacteria bacterium
CAGCATCAGAACCGACAATTGAAATTATTGACGCGCCGATTGTTCTTAATAGTCAATCAAAACGCGATTTACAAAATCGGGTTGGCAACGAGACGACCCTCGGTAGAAATAGCAATAACGGCTTATCAACAGGAACAGAAACAGTGGAAAACAACTTAACACAAGAGTCTATGCAATGGAACCTCCCTGAAGATGCCAAAGCACGTCTCGGTAAAGGTGCGATACGTGAAATGCAGTATTCTCCTGATGGCAAGTTACTTGCTGTTGCGAGTGGTATTGGTGTCTGGCTCTACGATGTAGCAACACATCAAGAAGCCGCCCTGCTTACCGAGCATACGAGTGCAGTTGACTACCTCGCATTTAGTCCGGATGGACGCACCTTTGCGAGTGGAGGTGCGGATGGCACCATTATCCTGAACGGTCCCATTATCCAATTGGATAGGAGCGCGGGCGCGCAAAAAATGCTCGTCGGACATACACATCGGATCTCAAGTTTGGCATTCAGTCCAGATGGCAAAACGCTTGCAAGTGATAGTCGTGACGGCACTATCCGATTATGGGATGTTATCACCGGAGAAGAAAAGTATATGCTCACAAAAGATTCGGATGATGCCACTATGTTATCATTCACGTCAGACGGAAGGACAATGGTGAGTGTGAGTTGGGAGAACAAAATCAGTCTATGGGATTCAATCACGGGTGAACATAAGAAAACATTCGCTTTGCATCCCGATTGTTCCACTACAGGTGCAGCGTTCAGTCCGGATGCGGAGACAGTTGCTATTGGCAGTGAGAATGGCACCATCTATCTTTACAACTTAAACACAGGTGAACTCAAACTGACACTCACGGGACATAAGGAACATGTTGACAACTTAACGTTTAGTCCCGATGGCAAAACCCTCGTGAGCTGTAGTTATTATGATGGCACTATCCGTTTTTGGGATATACATACCGGCGAACATAGGCTAATATTCACTGGACACTCGGAAGATGCTACAGGTGTAGCGTTCAGTCCAGATGGGAAAACCCTCGCGAGCAGTATTGATGATGGCACTATCCGTTTTTGGGATACAGACACAGGCAACGCAAAACATACGT
Source organism: Candidatus Poribacteria bacterium (assembly GCA_003635255.1). GTDB lineage: Bacteria > Poribacteria > WGA-4E > WGA-4E > WGA-3G > WGA-3G. The sequence continues at coordinate 1,102 of PYJC01000019.1, forward strand.
TTACTGGGCATTCGGAATATGTCTATAGTGTGGCATTCAACCGCAAGGGGGACATTATCGCAAGTGGATCTGTCACTGGCATTATTAACTTGTGGAATGCAGACACAGCGCAACACATCAAAACACTCAGTGGATTTGGGGATATAGCGAATAATCTGGTATTCAGTCCTGATGGAGGGACACTCGTAACTGGACACGATGGCATCCGTCTGTGGGATGTACAGACCGGTGAACATAAGATGCGACTCACCGGACATATAGATGCTATCGGAAGTGTAGCATTCAGTCCGGATGGTAAGACGCTTGCGAGCGGAGGTTGGGATAAAACCATTCGTCTCTGGGATGCACACACCGGCAAACACAAGAAGACACTTATTGGACATACAAAGATGATCAATAGTATCGCGTTCAATCCCGATGGAAGAACACTCGCAAGTGGGAGTGGCGATGAAACGATACGCCTCTGGGACGTTGACACTGGTGAGAATGAAATGACACTTGTTGGACATACGGAGTGGGTCGAAAGTATAGCGTTCAGTCCGGATGGCAAAACAATCGCAAGCGGCGGTGGAGACAGCATGATTCTTTTATGGGATATGGATACAGGGAAAACCAAAATGACGCTCACTGGGCATACAGATTGGGTGTACACTTTAGCGTTCAGTCCCGATGGCAAAACAATCGCAAGTGGATGTATTGATGCCACGATTCACTTATGGGATACACAGACCGGAGCATACCAGAAAACACTGACGGGTCATAGCGCTCGGGTCAAAAGTCTCACGTTCAGTCCAGATGGCAAAACCCTCGTGAGCGGGAGTGAAGATGGTTCTGTGCTTCTCTGGGAGATAAATTGATCCTATCTACGGTGAGCATTTCCAAAGGACAATCACGTTTCTTTGCGGTGTGTTGTCGGTCTGTCGCCGCGCAATTCATTGTGTCTCTTACATCCATGCTAAACTTTGGGTGTTTTTTCTGAATTAATATGTGAAGATTGGGTTAAAAAAGTACGCCCAAGTATCCTCGTCACCTCAATTTTTCTATACAGATGTCGGGCCGCTGGGGTTTGTGTGTGTTTTGTGAACATTATTTCTATACACATATCGTCCCGCTGGGGCTGCTTTTTGCTGCTATCAAAGTGTCTATTTCTATGAGTTTTTATGAGAGAACAAATTGCATTATAGTAAAATCGGAAATTAAGCGAAGCCCGGTGCGGTTGCTTAGAGGAAATCCGCAGAAATACCCAAGCAAAAACACCCCAAGCAAAAACACCGCACCTACCGGACCTGGGGAAAATATAGAAAAATTAACGACCGGATTTTCAGAAACAATTGAGAGGGTTTTATGAATGACAGATTTGAAGCCACTAATATTGATGAAGTTGATGAAGTGCTAAAGCATTTTAATCATTTTCATGACGATCACGTTGCTGGGATTGAAATTAAGTTTGAAAATTACAAAGCCTTGGATGACGATGATGCGTCTACTGGCATTAGAAATGCTGATAAGACAGTTATTCTCACCGTCAACACCTACCCTTATAGAAAAGCACATAACCAATTCGTTCACGTTGAATTTAAGGATGTCCAATCCTTTGAAATGTTATCGCCGCTGGCGGATCATGGTCCAAAAGGAGGTCCAACATGGGGGACTTTAAACACATGCACAATGCCTGAACCTGTGCCTGATGGCACTGATATTAAATGGGAATTTGAATTCATCTGTGGTGGTACGAAGTTTTTAGTGATTTGCTCTAAAATTGTCTTTCTCAAGCAAGTTTCTTGAAAGGGTGTCCATCTATTTTTCGGCTTTACTATAGTGCGTCTCATAAATAGTTTGAGAGTATTACCAAATGGGCATTTCTCATCGAAGAAACCCCCTAAATCCCCCTTATCAGGGGGACTTGCACAGGTATTTATGAGATAGGCTTTATAAAGATGGATAAACTATTTGATTGCGTCTGTTTACCAAAATTTCACACTAAACCGCGGAGGCAAAATGTTCTGGGATGAAATCAAAAGACACTATGATGCGGGTTCTGCTCACCAATTTCTGATCCATTTTAATGTAAATGATCTGCTATACGACGATGTTTACGGCTACTTGCGCACTACGGACTATCTGATGGCGCAGCTCAATTTATTAGGTTGCCAGCTTGTTCTCGGATATAATACAGCAGAAGGCATTCATTTCCCAAAAGTGGGTCAATGGCGAAACACACAGCGAGCCCTTGAGCTTTTCCCACAGTACAACAAAACAGGTGCTTTTCATTTTCAGAGTTTAGCGACATGGCTTCAGACGCTTCAACGCTTTAGAGAAGTTGAAGACATTAATCTCGCTGAACAGGACGTAGATCCGCAGCTTGTGCGCCGAAGAATTAATGCCGATTTAGCGTTTGATAAAGAACATGAAGATCCATTCGTGACCATGGACCCTTCGCCTTCTGCGGAATTCCGTCAACGATTAAACCGCCTCTTGCGGCAAGGCAGAGCAAGGGTTGGGTTGGTGATTGATTCTCTGGAGCTGCTCACGCCGAACGATCCATCGTTGAACGAGGTCGCAAAAAATGAAGTCCAACTTTTGTTTAGCCAAATCCAATATTGGGCATCGGATCTTGATATCCGAAGGCGTAAGCACGTCATCCTACTCGTTACGCACAATATATCCGACGTACACCCGAATTTTACTGTGAATCCTGAGATTCCTGTGGTAGAAATTCCGTTTCCGAACTATGAGGAACGCTTAAGGTTTATTGAACATCTACATGACATCTCGGATGGTTCGGCACAGATGCGTAAAACCTTAGGAAATCATCGCGAGCGGGAAACCTTGGCCGGGGAAACAATTGGATTGAACCTATTCGGTGTTCACGATGTTGTGCAACAGGCAGAATCTACGCAACAAAAAGCGGGCGGTGAACCCTTATTCAGATACCGAGCTGAGAGTATTAGGACCTTCAGTCGCGGCGTTCTTGAACTTGGTGAAACGCAGCGGGGGCCTTCTGACGACGGTTGGTATGTGATGCGCATCATCCGGGATATTGCAGATGGTATGAAAAATCGAGATCTGCGACGTGTGCCGCGTGGCATACTTTTGCTTGGTCCGCCTGGGACCAGCAAGGAATACGCTGCAAGGGTGCTCGCGGGTGAGGCGAACATGACGCTCGTCCGCCTTCGCTATGCCAGTCAGGTGGGTGAAGTAACGATCAATATTAATCAAGATGGGAACACCTATGAACGGAACCTGAATGCGGGACTCAATTTTATCCGTGGCATTGCCCCAACGGTTGTCTTTATGGACGGCATTGAGCAGGCATCGCCGCATACGACGATGAATCCAGAGGAGCATGATCGGATGTTGCCGTCTGCCCTCGTGAACGCTATAAACGATATATCATTGCACGGTAGAGTCATCTGGGTAGGTGCGTCGCAGCGACCTGATCTAATGCCGCCGATCTTTCGACGGTACGGTATTTTCGATACCAAATTAATTATGCTACCGCCGACAAGTGGTGGCAGAGTAGAAATTTTAAGGATTTTCTGTCGGGGGCAAGCATCGGGCAACATCAATTTCCAGTCCCTTGTCGGAGGCGCAGAGACGGATGGGTTGACGTGGCGGGATCTGCTTTTGATTGTTCAACGTGCAAATAACATCGCCAGACGTAGTGGTCGCGATACCTTCACAGAAGGCGAGCTCCGTCAGGCTGTAAACGACTTTGTGCCAGATTATTCGCGGGAGATGCAAATCTTTATGGGGTTATTAGCGTTGCGAGAAGCGAATTCACGCATGATGGTCCCAGACGGATTATTGCCGGAATACCAAGAATTTGTGGAAGGAAACCGAGTTGATAAGACACGCATAAATAAACGTTTAATGGAGTTAAGTCATCAACTCGGCTTGCGCAATTGATGTGTAGAAACAAAATCGTTCAGAAAACGGAATGGTTCTGACTCTCAACCTGAAAATAGTGGTAAAAATTAGGAGCGCGTGCTAAGCTGCTCTCAAGTATGCCACGCTAACGAATATGGTTTACGAAAAAGAATCCTCATCATGAAGACCTTACTTGCCAACCTTCTGACCCTACTTATTCGGAGAATTGATGAAAAATCTGAATCTGTTTTCCTTTCTGATAATTTTTATTTTTCTTCTGTCGTTATCTAACAGTTCTGCGCGACAGTACATCCGATGGAATTTGCCGCAAGGTGCCATCGCGCGTTTGGGGAAAGGCAAGATTAATGAGATTAAATATTCGCCTGATGGTAATACAATCGCGGTGGCGAGTAGCATCGGGACCTGGCTCTACAATGCCCACACCGGTGTGGAATTAGTGCTGATGAGGGGACATACACGCAACGTCTACTGTGTCGCGTTCAGCCCGGACGGACAAACGCTTGCAAGTGGGAGTAGCGACAATACGATTCGATTGTGGGATACAAAGACACGAAGACGGAAGGCGACCTTCGCAGGACACACACGCCGAGTGAGAGCCGTTGCCTTCAGTCCTGATGGTAACACCCTCGCGAGTACGAGTGAAGACGATACAGTCCGTTTGTGGAACCTTCGCACCAGAAGGTTCAAGAGGACCCTCATTGGACATACAGACACGGGACGTACAGTTGCTTTCAGTCCGGATGGCAAGTTGCTTGCGAGTGGGAGTGCGGATAGCACAATCCGGTTATGGGATGCGCACACCGGACGGGTTTTGAAAACTTTGACGGGCCACAAACGCGCCGTAACTTCTATCGCCTTTAGTCCGGATGGGCAGACGCTTGTCAGCGGTTGCGACGACAGCACAATTGGCGTATGGAACGTAGGCACAGGCGAACATCTGCGGGCCCTCATAGGACACACGTGGTATGTTGTATCAGTGGTCTTTTCACCGGACAGTGAGACAATCGTCAGTACGAGTTGGGATAACGGTATCTATCTATGGAACCCGTACACCGGTAAACTCTTGCGAAGACTTACGGAGCACACAGGTCCTGTCGTCTCGGCGGTGTACTCGCCTCAAGGGGAGACACTGGCGAGCGGGAGTCAGGATGGGACAATTCGTTTGTGGGACACGCAGGCGTGGGAAGTGAAAAAAAGTATCGCTGGACATACGGGTGATGTCAAGGCGGTTGCGTTTTCGCCGGATGGAGAGACGGTTGCGAGTGGGAATACGGGACACACGATCGATTTGTGGGATGCCAAAACTGGTGAACACAAAAACACACTCACCGGACACGGTGGGACGGTTGCCGCTGTTGCTTTTAGTCCTGATGGCAGTACCCTTACGAGTGGGAGCTCGGACACTACCATTCGCTTGTGGGATCCAGAGACAGGGCAACATAAACAGACATTGAGTGGTCATTGGGATTATGTTGTGGCGTTGGCTTACTCGTCGGATGGAAACAGACTCGCGAGTGGGAGTAATGATGATACCGTCCGTTTGTGGGACGCAAAAACTGGGGATCCGTTGCATATCCTCAAAGGACATACGGGGGATGTCAGGGCAGTGGCGTTTTCACCGGATGGGAGAACACTTGCAAGTGGAGATGGAACTGATAACGAAATCCGTTTATGGGATGGACGTGTCGGGAGACACAAACTGACGCTTGAGGGACATCGGAACGATATTACAGGACTCACTTTCAGTCCTGATGGTAGCACACTTGCGAGTGCTTGTGATGACAGGACGGTAGGGCTGTGGAATGCGTACACGGGACGGAACAGACAGATGCTCAAGGGGCATACGACGTATGTTTTAACGGTTGCGTTTTCGCCGGATGGTGGCACGCTCGCGAGTGCGAGTTGGGATATGATGGTTCGCTTGTGGGATCCAGAAACTGGGAGACCTAAATCGGGTTTGATTGGACATACAGGGTACGTTTTATCGGTGGCGTACGCGCCCGATGGTCGGACGCTTGCGAGTGGTAGCACTGATGGCACAGTGCTGTTGTGGGATATGACACGGTTCCGCGCCAAAACCGATTAAGGAGAATCTCCGATGAAAAAATTGAAATTTTTTCTCATTCCGATACTCCTGTTTTCCCTATTCTCGTTATCAAACAGTTCTGCCCAAGAGTATACGCGATGGCATCTCCCTGAAGGGGCTATCGTCCGCTTTGGAAAAGGTAGAGCCTATGGTGGTTTGAGGTATTTTCCAGATGGGACGCGACTTGCCGTTAAGAGTTCAATTGGCACTTGGATCTATGACGTAGACACTGGAAAAGAGGTTGAACTGCTGACGGGTGATATATGGGATACTGGCACTATAGCATTTAGTCCTGATGGAAACATATTTGCTGTCGCAAGTGATAGTAACATCCATTTGTTGGACGCAGACACGAGAAATCAGAGAGATGTCCTCACAGGACACACGTTTTCTGTCTATACGTTGGCATTCAGTCCGACCGGAGAAACACTCGCCAGTGGCAGTCGAGATACCACAGTTAGATTGTGGGATGTCCATACGGGTGAATTGCTGCAAACACTCATAGGACATACGGATAGCGTTATGTCCGTGGTGTATTCACCTGATGGCAAGACGCTTGCGAGTACTGGACGTACTGAAGATAACACGGTCTGTTTGTGGAACGTGCAAACAGGGCAACTCTTGAAAACTATTACCGAACATCCGAGTAGGGTTTACAGTGTTGCCTACTCTCCTGATAGTCAGACCCTCGCCAGTGGCGGACGAGACTCCGAGATTCGTTTTTGGGACGTGCATACCGGTGAACTCATAAAAACCATTACGACCGATATGAGGTCCGTTACTTCCGTTGTGTATTCACCTGATGGTGGCATACTTGCGAGTGGAAGCTGGACGAATAACAACATCTATTTGTGGGATGTTGACACAGGTGAACTCTTAAAAACCCTTACGGGACATACGGGGCAAGTTGATTCCTTGGTGTATGCCCCTGGTGGCAAGGTGCTTACCAGTGAAGGTGACGACGGGACCCTCCGATTCTGGGATGCTGACACCGGTGAACTCCTGCGAACTGTCAGTGGACATACGTTTTTGGCAAGAGCCGCGGTATTTTCACCAGATGGCAGCACACTCGCGAGTAGTGAGAGGGCGGACAGTTCGGTTGTGCTACGAGATGTCCAGACGGGAAAAGTTTTGAAAACACTCGCCGGACATACAGATCACCTCAGTTCCGTAGTCTACTCGCCGGATGGAAAAACCTTAGCAAGTGGGAGTTGGGGTGGAGAAATTCGTTTGTGGGACGTGCAGACCGGAGAACTCCTGAAGACCCTCCCTGGACATGAGCGTGGGGTCCCCGCTCTTTCATTTTCAATGGACGGTACAACCCTTGCGAGCGGCGGTTGGGACAACACAATCTATTTGTGGTATGTGCCAACCGGACACCTCCTACAAACCATCACCGAGAACATCACGGAACCAGAACGAAATAACAGTCTCCGTGATATTACACTTCACCCTGATGGACGGACCCTTGCTGTTGCGACTGACGCAGAAATAATTCGTCTCTGGGATATTCGTACAGGCAAAGTTAAAACTGAGCTCATAGGACATCGGTGGAGTGTTGCGGCTGTCGCATATTCACCGGATGGCTCGGTGCTTGCGAGTGGTGGAGATGACCGCAAAATCCGTTTATGGGATGCTGCCTCTGGTGAATTATTGTCCACTTTTCCAGAACAGTTGGATCATATCATGTCTATCGCATTCAGTCCGGATGGACAGAGAATAGCGAGTGGAACTGTGGGGGCTATCTATATCTCAGATTTAGCAGCGGGCAAGCATATAGCAACCCTTACTGGACATAAGCGTCCGATTCGATCCGTAGCGTTTAGTCCTGATGGAAAGATGCTTGCGAGCGGAAGTGACGATAGCACAGTACTATTATGGGATTTGACACAGTTTCAACCCAAGGCTGACTAAGGAAGCGACTATGAAACCGCTAAATCTGTTTCTCATTCTGTTAATCTGCATTTTTCTGCTATCATTCTCAAGCAGTTTTGCCCAAGAATATACCCGATGGCACTTACCGGAAGGTGCCATTGCCCGCTTTGGAAAAGGTGGAGTAAAGGCGTTGGCATATTTCCCGGATGGGACACGACTTGCTGTCAGGAGTACAATTGGCATCTGGATCTATGATGCACAGACCGGTGAAGAACTTGACCTACTGACTGGAGATATTAGGTGGAATGCTTGGGCTATGACGTTCAGTGCTGATGGAAACACGCTTGCTTTTACGAGCCGTAGCGGCATCCGTTTGATAGATCTACACACAATGGATCAGAAAGACGTTCTTACTGAACACGCAGATCTTATCCGTGCCTTGACCTTCAATCCAACGCGGAAAATACTCGTAAGCGGGGCGATTGATGGCACCATTAACTTGTGGAATACAGATACCGGTGAACTGCTGCGGACCCTCATAGGACACACAGACGACGTAAATTTGCTGGTATATTCGCCGAATGGAAAGATGCTTGTAAGTGCTGGGAGTGGAGACGACCATACTATTTATTTATGGGACGCTCATACCGGAAAACTCTTGCGAACCATTACTGAGCACCCATCAAGAATCTCTTCCCTTGACTTTTCCGCGGATAATCTGACACTTGCGAGTGCGAGTTGGAACGGCGAAATCCATCTTTGGGATGTACACACTGGGAAACGTAAGACCGTATTTATCGGACATACAAGTGGTGTCGCTGCTGCTGTCTATTCTCCTGACGGGACAAAGCTTGCGAGCGGAAGTCCGGACGCAACAATCCGATTATGGGAGGCTTCCACCGGTAGACTTTTAAAAACCCTTACTGGACATCTGAGTACCGTTCGCGGTGTGATCTATTCACCCGATGGGCAAACGCTTGCGAGTCGGGGTGATGACGAGACGATCCGATTCTGGGATGCGGACACGGGAAAACTTCTGAAAACTATTACAGGGCACACATTCCTCGCAAGATCAGTAGCGTTTTCACCAGACGGACAGACACTTGCCAGTAGTGAAATGGCGGACTATCGGATTCCATTGCGAGATGTCCAGACGGGAAAAATTTTGAAAACACTTGTCGGGCATACAGATCACGCTTTTTCTGTGAGGTATTCTCCAGATGGAGAGACGCTCGCGAGTGGAAGTTGGAATGGACAAATTCGTGTGTGGAACGTAAAAACAGGCGAACTGCTAAGAACCTTCATTGGGCATGAATGGGGAGCACCCGCTCTCGCATACGTACCCGATGGTACGACCCTCATCAGCGGAAGTTGGGATAATACAATACGATTGTGGGATACACGCACTGGGGAACTTCTGAAAACTATCACCGGAAGTATTACGCAGCCGAAACCGCACCGAAGAGTCAAATCCATTTCGCTGAGTCGTGATGGACATACGCTTGCTGGCGCAACTGATGAAGAAGTGATCCGGTTATGGAATGCGCATACCGGCGAGGTTAATGCGTTCCTCATAGGACATACACATTCGGGGAATGTCGTTGCATTCGCACCAGACAAGTACGTCCTTGCCAGTGGGAGTTCCGACTACACCATCCGGTTGTGGGATGCTGCCACCGGTGAACTTTTACTAACCTTTCCAGAACTGCCGGACAGGGTCTACTCCATCGCATTTAGTCCTGATGGTCAAACAATTGTCAGTGGGGGTTTCAGGGACATCCATATATCAGATGTAGCTGCTGGTGGGCATATTACTTCTCTTAGGGGGCATAGCGATTGGGTGCAATCCGTAGTGTTTAGTCCGGATGGTAAGATGCTTGCGAGTGGAAGCGATGACTGTACAGTACTATTATGGGATTTGACACAAATCCGAACCAACACTGAATTAAAATAGACGATGAAACCGCCGAATTTGCTGACTATTTTAATAACCGTCATCTTTCTGCTGCCATTCTCAAGCAGTTTTGCCCAAGACTACACCCGATGGAAACTGCCACAAGGTGCCATCGCGCGATTTGGGAAAGGCAGGCTGTGTGATTTTGCCTATTTTCCGGATGGTACTCGACTCGCCGTAGCCAGTTCAATCGGTATCTGGATCTATGATGTACGGACAGGCGAGGAGCTTGATCTTTTTGTAGAAGCCACGTCGTATGCCTCCTCTATAGCACTCGCTCCAGATGGACAGACCCTTGCTATTGCAAGTGGTACCAGCGATATTTACCTATGGGACACACGCACTCACAAGCAGAAAGACCTCCTCATAAGTCCCGAGTACGTCTATAACTTGGCATTCAGTCCGACCGGAGAAACACTCGCCAGTGCTGGTGAAAATAACATAATTCATGTGTGGAATCCTCACACCGGCGAACTCCTACGCACGCTCACAGGACACACGAGTGGTGCCCGCTCCTTAACATATTCATTGGACGGGAAGATGCTTGCGAGTATCGGGAGCAGACAAAATAACAAGATCTGTTTATGGGATGTGCGCACTGGAAAACTCCTCAAAACGATCACCGAACATCCGAAAAGAGTCGATAGTGTTGTCTATTCACCAGACAATCTGACACTCGCCAGTGCCGGACGCGATGCCAAGATTCGTTTGTGGAACGTGCGCACCGGAGACCTCCTGAAAACCCTTACAGGACATACAACGATTGTTGAATCACTCGCGTATTCATCGGATGGTGCGACGCTTGTGAGCGGAAGTTCGGACAAGACAATCCGTTTATGGGACGTGCGCACCGGAGACCTCTTAAAAACCCTTACAGGACATACATCTGATATTTATTCGGTGATCTTCTCACCAGATGGAGAGACTCTCGCCAGTATGGGGCACGATGGGACAATTCGGTTTTGGGATGCACATACTGGAAAACATTTAAAAACTATCAGCAATCACACACTTTCCGTACATTCGGTAGCATTCTCGCCAGATGGCAGTACATTCACGAACACTGGCATGGCGGACAACACAATTCCAATACGAGATGCCCACACAGGAAAACTCCTGAAAATTTTTGATGGGGATACAGACCTCTTTTGTTCTGTGAGGTATTCACCAGATGGCAGTACACTCGCAGCTGGCAGTTTGGAGGGACCGATTTGGTTATGGGACACGCAAACTGGCGAGCGGTTGCATATACTCACCAAGAACGAATTTGAAACGCATTCCCTTGTGTATTCACCGGATGGTGCGACGCTTATGAGTGGAAGTTCGGACAAGACAATCCGTTTATGGGATGCTCGCACCGGAGAACTTCTGAAAACCATCTCTGAGAACATTACAAGGGCAAATCCGAGTATTTCATTCAGTCCGGATGGAGATATCTTCGCCGTTGCTACTGATGAAAATGTGATTCGGTTGCGGGATATGCACACAGGTAAAATCAAAGCTACCCTCAAAGGGCATACACACCCAGTGACTTCTGTCGCTTTTTCTTCAAATAGGTCAGTGCTTGCGAGTGGAAGTGAAGACAGAACAATTCGCTTGTGGAATGTTACCACTGGCGAACTGCTCTTAACCTTTCCAGAACAGTCGAGTTGGATTACGTCCATCGCATTTGCGCCTGATGGACAGACGATCGCGGGTGGAGGTGCGGTTAGGAATGCAGATCGCATTTGGGTGAGTACACCGCAAAACCGAACCTACCGGGCCTGGGTCTGAGACGGTTGTTGTTTCTTAAATTGACACCTATGGGTAAGGTCCCAACTTCCCTTATTGGACACGCGCGTTCGGCGACCTTTGTTGCTTTTTCACCAAATAGGTCGGTGTTCGCAAGTGCCGGTAGTGACGGAAAAATCCGGCTGTGGAATGTTGTCACTGGCGAACTCTTGCTAACCTTTCCAAAGCATCCGAAATGGATCTACTCCATCGCATTTAGTCCGGATGGACGAACAATTGCGAGTGGGAGTTGGATGGAGGTTTACATATCAGACATAACCACTGGTAAGCATACAGCCATCCGAACAGGGCATACGCGTGTTGTCAATTGCGTAGCATTTAGTCCGGATGGACGGACACTTGCGAGTGGGAGTAACGATAGCACGATTCTTCTGTGGAAGGTGCCGGGTAAAGTGCTCCGTGACAGTAGATAAACTTTCTCAAACGCGCTCGTTACGTTTTGGCGTTTCGTAACGAGCGCGCTTGGAATAACAAATATTCTCTATTGGAATAACAAATATTCTCTAAAAGGGTGTTCCGCGTGTTGTTAGCGCGCACCACCGCGAAGTAAATAGGTGATTGAAGAGTGCATTCTGTGCTTCTTGGGTCTGAATCTGCTTCAGTGCCACCGCTGCGTGGAAACGGACATATCGGTCCTCATCCTCAAGTTGCGCGACAAGCGCAGGCATCGCCGGTTCAGCAAGCGTTCCCAATTTCGCTAAGGCACGGGCAGCGTTATCGCGAACGGGAAAATAGTCATCGCTCAACCCGGTTGCGAGAATCTGCACAGTCTCGGATAAATCCATATCCTCGGATACCAGTTGTCCGATGAGTCCGAGTCCCTCAGTGGCGTGTCGTCGGACCGATTCGGAGGGGTCCTGTGCGGCACGCCTCAATGCAGGTAGTGCTTCTTGCGCGGCTTTTCCCATATCCGCCAAAGCGAACGCTGCGCTTGCGCGTACTGTATCGTCTGTCGCTTGCAATGCGTCAATGAGTGTCGGAACCGCGGGTGCACCAGTGAGGCTTAAAGCATATCCGGCATACTCGCGGATAGCGGCTGATGTGCTATGTAACATCTGCTTCAAGGCAGGCACGGCATCTGCACCGACCCGTCCCAAGCGATACGCAGCGTTTAGTCTATCTTTTTCGTTATCGCTATCCAATGTTTCAATGAGGGTGTCCACCTCAGCGTGCGAGACACCGTTGGTAGTCCCGTTCTGTTTTCCGTAGTACCAGTCCCATACCGACTCCCACATTTCTGGATGTTCTGATGCTTCGCCGTTGCCAAGAGTGTGCCAGTCGGGGGTATCATTCTGCCATAAAGGTGTTTGCGGCTCATCGAGTCGGATAAAGAGAAACTTCAACATATACCGCTTTTTGTCGCTCCGATTCGACGTTGCGCGGTGCCACAAATCGTAGTGGACAATCGTCACAGTGCCTGCTTCGCCACAGAGAACAGCTTCTGGCTGTTCATGTGCACTTTCACCTGTCTCGTAGTACTGAGAACCGGGTAGGACAGCGGTAGGTCCCATATCTTCTGTGACATCCTGCGGATAATAGAACGCCATTGTCCAACGGCAGCGGTGCCGACGGATCTGTTCGTCCCCTGCGTAACTATCTTTATGAAAATTCTGGCCTTCGCTACCCTGTTGGTTGAAATGGCAGTATCGGTGTGGATGCATGACGTAGTCTGAACCGAGTACGCCTTGCATCGCTCCATGAACAACCGGATGGTCAAAAACCTCTTGAATTTCAGGGATAGCTGGCAGGAGATTGTTCCCTAAATTCCCGGTTCCCTCGAACATTGCGTCCAATTGCTGGCAGATATTCTCATGAAAACTCGGTGGGAAATCGGTTTTCACCTTGACGTAGCCGTTAATGATAAAATCCCGCATCTCTTTATCAGTAAGTTGCAGTACTGGTCTGTTCATCTTGCGCGCCTCCCTCTCTTTTTTGATCAGTCGTGCCTGTTGACTAATAGGGTGTTCCGCGTGTTGTTAATTCACACCATCGCGAAGTGAACAGGTGATTGAAGAGTGCGTCCTGTGCCTCTGGGGTCTTAATTTGCTTTAGTGCCAAGGCGGCATGGAAACGGACATATCGGTTCTGATCTTCGAGTTGCGCGACGAGCGTAGGCATCGCTGGCTCGGCGCGTGCGCCCAATTTCGCTAAAGAACGGGCGGCGTTATCGCGAATCCAGTAATAGTCATCGCCCAGACCGTCTGTTAAGACCTGCACAGTTTCCGACAAATCAACATCCTCAGAAACCTGTTGTCCGATAAGTCCCAATCCCTCCGTTGCGTGTCGTCGGACCCATTCAGAAGCGTCCTGAGCTGCACGCGTCAATGCTGGCATTGCTTCCTGTGCGGTTTTGCCCATATCCGCCAAAGTATATGCAGCGGTGCCGCGGACGGAATCATCCGTCGCCTGTAATGCGTCAATGAGTGTCGGAACAGCGGATGCGCCAGTGAGACTCAATGCATATCCTGCGTAGTTACGGATCGCATCAGATTTACCGTGTAACGCCTGCTTCAAGGTAGGCAGCGCATCGGCACCGATTCGTCCTAAACGATACGCGGCATTTAACCTCTCTCGTTCATTATCGCTGTCCAAAGCTTTGGTGAGGGTATCCACTTCAGTATGCGAAACGCCGTTGGCGGAACCGTCCTGTTTCCCATAATACCAATCCCACAACGATCCCCATAATTCTGGGTGTTCAGATGCTTCGAGGTTGTCCCAGTTAGCCGTATCGCTATTCCACGCGGGTGTTTGTGGTTCACCGAGTCGGGAAAAGAGGAATTTCACCATGTACCGTTTCTTGTCACTCCGATTTGGCGTTGCGCGGTGCCATAAATCGTAGTGGACGATTGTCACAGTGCCTGCTTCACCACAGAGCGAAAGGTCGGGCTGCTCGTGTGCGCTTTCACCCGTCTCGTAATACTGGGAACCCGGTAGGACAGCGGTAGGTCCCATATCTTCAGTGACATCCTGCGGGTAATAGAACGCCATCGTCCAGCGGCAGCGGTGCCGACGGATCTGCTCATCGCCTTCGTAAGTATCCTTATGGAAACCTTGTCCATCACTCCCTTCAGGGTTATAGTGGCAGTATCGGTGTGGATGCATGACGTAGTCCGAACCGAGCACGCCTTGCATTGCCCCGTGGACGACAGGATGGTCAAAAACCTCTTGCATCTCAGGGATGAGCGGCAGGACGTTGTTGCCCAAGTTGCCCGTATGTTCAAACATTGCGTTAAGTTGTTCGTAAATGTTTTCGTGAAAACTTGGCGGAAAATCGGTCTTTACCTTGATGTACCCGTTGATGATGAAATCCCGCATCTGTTTATCGGTGAGTTGTAGTGCTTGTCTGCTCATTTTAAGAACCTCCATCCATCGTTTTCGGATTTAACGCTATTGACCCGAGTTGCCGTGTAAAAGTTGTATGTATTTTAGCATTATTTCTGTTTGAAAATCCACAGAAGTTTCAGTTTCTATAAACATGCTAAAAAGTGATGCTAAAAAGTGTCGAAGAAAATAAGACCTACGGGGCTGAAGACCGTGCATTCACATTATTTGTCTACGGCATGCGGTGCGTGCCTACTACCTTTAAAGAGGTATTCTCACTTTTTCACAGCACCAAAGGTAACGCCTCTGAGTAGGTGTCCGCGCATTAGGAAAGTAAAAACAGCGACGGGAAGCAGAAAAACAAAGGTCGCTGCAGCGATTTTTCCCCACTCCATGCCTGCAGAGCCGGTCGCGCTCGTAATTGAGGGCGGTGCGGTTACAGCTTTGCCCCCAACTTCCGTGAGCACTAAGGCAAAAGCGAACTCGTTCCATGCTGTAATGAGACAGAACACGGCGGTTGCGGCGATACCGGTAACAGATTGCGGTAAAATTACTTTCACAAAGGTTTGAAACCGAGAGTAGCCGTCAACGAGCGCGGCATCTTCATACTCCTTTGGGATCTCATCGATAAATCCCTTCATGAGCCACACCGCAAATGAGACGTTGAAAGTGGTATAGAGCAGAATCAAGCCAAAATGTGTATCTCGTAAACCGAGCGTAATATACATCAGATAGATCGGGATAACGACAACAACGGGCGGTAACATTCGTGTGCTAAGAATAAAAAAGAGTAAATCATCCTTACCTGCTATGTCAAATCGGGAAAAGGCGTAAGCGGCGAGTGTTCCAAGCCCTACAGCGAGAATTGTGCTGCCGCCACCAATGATGATACTATTGAGCAGCTGATAGAAATACTTGGAGCCACCGTTTGCTAATGCGACACAAATAGCGATCGTTCCAAAGACGCTCGGTAAAACAAGCGTGAGTCGCAGTTTCTTCTCGGTTTGTGAGACGATACTGCCTGTTTTCCTTAATGGGACAATCAACAGATAGGCGATAATTGTGCAGACGATCAGTAGCAGAAAGTTAAATCGGGCATCCGTTTGGAGACGACTCTGCAGTGGCGGGAGGCTTAGAAAACTATACAGACAGCTTAAAACGAAAATGCTATTCCAGAGCAGACCGAGATAGCGGGGTAACTTCACCTTAAACAGAGAAAAAACACCGAACAGGAGTAGTCCTATGAACACCTCTGCGAGAAAAAGATACGTTATACCCGGCACACCTTCTGAAGGCATCAACTTCTGATAGTTTTCCAGCGATATTTCAAAAACAAATTTCGGAAGTTTTGTGGTAATATCTGCTGGTCCCTTCAGAGATGTCGCCAAAATCCAGTAAATCGGGGTGATATAAACAATCACAGCC
>PYJC01000020.1 GCA_003635255.1 Candidatus Poribacteria bacterium
TGGAAAGGCTTTGTAAACCCAATGGATAATAAGTGCACATGGTATTCATCTGAACACATTCGGATTTATGAGATACGTTCTATATTAATAAGGTCTTTGTTAGGGCATAACTCGAAAACCCGTATAAGTTAATAACGCGAGCAATTAAGAAAGGAAAATAGATGTTAGCAGAAATACGTCAAAGAGAAGGGGTCATTGTTATTCGACCCACCGGACGCATGATCGGTGCAGCAAATGCTGAAATTCGAGAGCAGATTAATGAGGAACTCGAGGAGCATTTTGATTCCCCGAAAGTTATCTTTAACCTTGAGAATGTCACCCGTATGGACAGTAGTGGGCTTGGTACGCTCGTCTCTGTGAATGTGACCGTCTCTCGTAAAGGCGGACGCACCGCACTTGTCAACGCCGGTGCGCATATCCGCAACCTTCTTATCCTCGGCCGCTTAATGACTGTCTTTGAGACTTACAACAGCGAAGAAGAGGGAATCCTCGCGCTAACTTCTGAGGAGAGTTGATGGACGCGATAGAGCCATTTAGTTCCCTATTTACGCGACTGTAGTTAAGACTGAATGGCTCCGACAACACGGAGCCATACCCTTCGCTCCTACGCGAATTTTTCAGAGAAACCAAGATACCGAAAAGGAAATCCATGGCAAATCAGAATCTTCCGACACTTACTGTCGATGCTGGCTCCCACGACCGAGATGGATGTCCGGTTAGTGTCAGCGTTGACCATTCTGGTGTCAGCGAACTTCACGATCATCCTGTTACCTTGACAGATGTCGAATCCGATAGCGTCATCTCAGCGCAATGCTACGCCGACGAGGATGGTGTTACGACCTTAAACTGGATACTTGATGGACTCGCCGCCGGTGAATCGCGGACCTATACCCTTTCAGAAGGAAGCGTTACTGGCGAATCAGGCGTTCAGCTAAACGAAGAATCCGAAACTATCGCTATCACGCTCAACGACCGGCGCTTTACAACATTTCGCTACGCGAAAACGCAATTCCGTCCCTACTTCTTCCCCGTCTTCGGTCCCGATGGACGCGAAGTAACGCGCGGTGAAATCAGCGAGGTCTCAAAGGATCACGTCCATCACCGATCTCTTTATGTCGCCTATGGTGAAGTCAACGATGTTGACTTGTGGGGTGAAGGGGGTAATTCGGGAAGAGTCGTGCATCAAGGCTTCACACAAAAACAGGGGGGAGCCGTTGTTGGCAGGATTTATGCACAAAATAATTGGGAGACACAGGCGGGTGATGTCCTGATGACAGACAAGCAGAACTTCCGAATCTATAACCTGCCTGAGGATGCCGCGATTCTTGACTTAGATTTGAGTTTTATCGCTTCCGTAGGGGATGTCCATTTCGGAGATACCAAGGAGGGCGGTATTATCACAATTCGAGTCCACCCGTCGATGAACGCTTCGGATGGTGGGAAGATAGAGAACGCTTTCGGTGGTATCAATCAGCCGGAAACCTGGGGTAAACGTGCGAACTGGTGCGATTATTCTGGTGTCGTTGACGGAACACCTGTCGGGATCGCTGTTTTCGATCATATTGTCAATCCACGCTATCCGACGTATTGGCATGTACGTAACTACGGGTTAATGGGTACCAACATTTTCGGTAGCGGCACCTT
This sequence comes from Candidatus Poribacteria bacterium, assembly GCA_003635255.1. Classification (GTDB taxonomy): domain Bacteria; phylum Poribacteria; class WGA-4E; order WGA-4E; family WGA-3G; genus WGA-3G. The sequence continues at coordinate 1,645 of PYJC01000020.1, forward strand.
TGAAAGAGATCCGGATAAGGATGGGTCGTACACGCTCAAACAGGGTGAAGAGATGCACTTCCGGTTCCGTGTCCTGATCCACGCAGGCGATGCCACTGTTGGAAAGGTCGCACAGAAATATCACGATTTCATCAACCCACCTGCTGTTGAGGTTTCCTGACCGCAAACTTACACCAAATTAAGGAGATCCACGAATGCCTATCCCAACAATTCATGTGGGATGCACCCATTTCGCGCACGGTCGCTTACAAGCACAAGTCAACTCACACGGGTTGGAACCTGTCGCTTGTGTGGATATCAATCTTGAAGCTGCACGGGATGGCGTATCATCAATAAACGGTGCGCCTGAAGGCTTAGCAGACCGTATCTACACGACCATTGCCGAGGCGAAAGAGAAACACGAGGCACAAGCTTGCCTCATCTACGCCTCCACAACTGTTCATGCCAAGTTAATTGTCGAAAGCCTAAATCTCGGTATGCATACCCTCTGTGTCAAACCGATCGCGACAACACAGGCAGAATTCCACGACATTATCGGCGCACATAAAGCGAATCCGGGCTTAATGCTTGTTCAAGGGCAGAACAAACGCTGGAATCCCGCTGCTGCCAAGATGCGTGAATGGCTTCGCGAAGATGGTGGTATTGGTGAAATGTTAGCCGGTGAGTGTCGATTCTGGATCCGACAAAACCTATATACCGGACCCGATTCTCGGCAACCCGATGCTTACGTGGATGGGCTTTTCTTCCACGCCGGCACGAGCCATCAACTCGATCAACTCGTCGCCGCGAAGGGAATCCCAAAATACGTCACAGCACATGTCCACAACCGTCGAGATCCTGAACTTGGGCAAATTGACGCGTGGGGTACCGCCGGTGGCAACGCGCTTATGGAGTACACAAACGGCGCGCCTTTCTCTTATGCTGGCACACGCGCAGGACATACCGGGCCCTTCGGTTGGAGTGGAAGTTGGAGTTTTCATGGTGAAGATGGCGATCTCCGACGAGACGCAGGGCATCTCGCGCTCTTCCGGCTCGGCAAAACTATTGAAGATTTAACGCTCCAAGATTTACACGCCGGACTTATAGAAGACGACCGTCTCCAATTCGATGCCTTTGCACAGGCGATTGCCAATGGCACTGATCGAGACTGGATGCAGGACACAACCCTCGGCACATGGATATTGATGGAAGCCTGTAACGAGTCAGCGCGAACGCATGAACGGGTTGATGTCGAGGCGTTCGCTAAGAAGATGCTTGCTTAATCAAAAGATGAAATTTTCAAACTCTCAAATTTGTCTTCTTCCTATTCTATAGTAAATTTTGAAAACAAGTCTACACTTGTCGCATAAACCTTGTAGCATAGGAAACCGGTAGCTTCCTGTACCAGCATAGACGCAACTTTACAGTTCGCACTACCATACGAGTGTCTAAGTAATTACAGAATCTACTATAAAAAGCGCGTAGGCCGTAATGAAATGATGGGGTGTTTTTGCTTACAGGAAATCCGCAGAAACACCCAAGCAAAGACCCCTATCAAAAACGGTATTTCTGTGTATTGCTTGGGGTATTTGTTGGGGTGTTTCTGCGGATTTCTTCAGATATACGGAGAAAGACTTTCAAGCTTCAACGCACCTAACCGAACCACAAGGAAACTTTCAGGGTTTCAAATCAGTATTCTTCCTGTTTCAAAGAGTGCGTAGCCCGTAATGAAATGGAGGGCGGATGTACGGGAGGAACATCAAAGGTCAAACCAACCTGAACGAACCGCAAGGAAATTTAAAAATATGCAATCTCCACACGGCTCAGCGTTTCGTCCATCTGTGATGGGTAGGAACGGAATGGTTACTTCTGGACACGTACTCGCCTCACAAGCGGGCATTCAGACAATGATGGCGGGCGGCAACGCCGTTGATGCAGCCATCGCAACCGCTGTGGCTCTCGGTATGGTCGAGCCTGCTGGTTCTGGACTCGGCGGCGACGGGTTTATTCTTATCTATTGGGCGGAAACCGGGAAGGTCAAGGCGGTAAACGGAACTGGACCCGCACCACGCGCCGCAACGCGGGAGACCTATCTCAAGGATGGTGGGATCCCGATGAAAGGCATACGCAGTGTTTCGGTGCCAGGCATCGTTGACGCATGGCTCCTCGCACACGAACGCTACGGGACACTTAAGTTAGAGGACGTTTTCGCGCCTGCAATTTCGCTTTGTGAAGACGGATTTCCTGTCAGTCATAGACTTGCTGGTGGACTTAAAGGCGAGAACGAACGTTTCGCCGCCGAACCAGATAGTCGCGCTATTTTCACAAACGATGGTGAACCTATCCCCGCCGGTCAGTTCATCGCCAATCCTAATCTCGGTGCCACACTCCGAAAGATCGCAAAACATGGAAGAGATATATTCTACAAGGGTGAAATCGCTACAGCTATCGGTGAATTCAGCCGCGCCTACGATGGACTCTTGACCGCTGAAGATCTCGCGGACTTCCACGCACACTGGGCTGAACCGATACATGTCAACTACCGCGGCTACGAAGTCTATGAGATGCCTCCGAATTCAAGCGGGCATATTTTGCTCCAAGAGTTGAACATGGTTGAGTTATTTGATTTGCAAAGCTTGGGATGCAATACCGCCGAGAGTGTGCATCTGATGGTTGAAGCGAAAAAACTCGCCTTCGCTGACCGCGAAAAATATATGGCGGATCCAGAATGGGTGGATGTTCCGATAGAAGGGATGTTATCCAAATCCTACGCCGCCGAACAAGCAGAACGCATCGACTTAGAGAAGGCGGCTTTTGATGTGCCAGCCGGTGGACCAGAGGCACACGAGGACACAACCTGTTTTTGCACCGCAGATCGCGCCGGAAACCTTGTCTGTGTATTGCAGAGCATCCAATCAGGGTTCGGTTCCAGCCTCGTCGCAGGCGACACAGGTGTCCTTTTAAACAATCGCATGACCTATTGGCACCTGGAAGAGGGACATCCCAACTGCTTGATGCCCGGTAAACGCGTCCGTCATACCATGAATCCTGTCATTGTTACAAAAGACGGTCAACCCTTCTTGGCGTGCGGCACCCCAGGCGCAGACACACAGGTCCAGACGAATCTACAACTCGTTACGCACATGGTTGATTTCGGAATGACACCGCAGGAAGCAGTCTCTGCACCGCGCTGGCGCAGCCTACAGAACCCAATGGAATCAACTATTCCGCACACTTGTTCCAATGACCTCCAGTTAGAAAACCGGTTCCCTTCAGATACCAAGGATGGATTAGCAGAGAGAGGACATGAACTCCAAATCCTTGGGGATTGGGGCGGTCCCGGAAGCGCGCAGGCTATCATGGTACATCCCGAATCCGGCGCGCTCATCGGTGGTTCTGATCCGAGAACCGATGGATATGCGGTTACTTTTTAGCCTATCCTTGGAAAGTTTGTAAAAGAGAATGAGAAAAACGTCTCCGAAAACGTAAGCGCAAACAACGTGCCGCGCTGGCTCTATGCAAAGGGACATCAAACATGAAACCACGCTTAGCACTCCGCAAGGAAAATTAAAAAAATGAAAATACTGGTCACAGGTGGTACAGGTCGCATCGGATCGAACCTCGTCAAAAAATTGCTCGAAAAAGGACACGAAATCCGCAGCTTTACCTATCCCGGTGATGTCAATCGTGTCGGAAGATGGGACGGCACCGAACGCGTTGAGACCGTCCTGGGCGATCTACGCGAATACGAGGATGTTAAGAAAGCCGTTGAAGGCGTTGATGCCATTTATCATATCGCCGCTGCTTTTGGGGGTCCGTTTGATAACCGCCAGTACTTGGCGATTAACGGCATGGGAACACTCAACATTTTAGAGTGTATCCGCGACTTCAATCCAAACATTCATCGTCTCGTCTATGCCTGCACCGAAGCGATCTATTGGGAACTCACTGAAAAAGGCAGATTTTTCGATAAATTGATCACCGAAGATATGGTCGCTAAATACCATCACATGCCCTATTTTCTTACTAAATGGATCGGCGAGGAATTGTGTATGACCTATCACCACCAATACGGGGTTCCCTCCACAGTTTTTCGGTTTACAACCGTCATTGAACCGAGCGAATTCCTCAACGAAGATGGGTTCCCAAAGCAATTCGTTTTTAGTAATATTTATAACCGATACAAGAACTATAAAGGCGACGATCCCGCTGAGTTAGAAACGGCTGAGACCGTCAAAAGCCTCTGGGACGGACAAGAGAAATTCATACTCAAGCGAAACCCTAACGGACAACCCTACAAAGAACATTTCACCGATGTCCGTGATATTGTGCAAGGATTGGTCCTCGGTATCGAAAAAGATGCCGCTGTCGGCGAAGAATTCACACTCGGTGGAAACGGCGTTTTCAAACACGAAGAGGTTATGCCATATCTATCTGAACGCTACCAGATGGATTTTGTTGATGTCCAACTTCCGCAACCCCTTCATTTCGAATTTGATCTAAGCAAAATCAAAACGCTATTGAACTATGAACCACAACACGACTTAGCAAGTATCCTTGATGCCGCCGAAGCAATGCGCCGCGGTGAAGATGTCGGCATTATCCCAACAGGCATCCGATGGAACTAATAATTGCCTTCCCATGCTTTTCCTTGACACACCGTGAAAAATAGGTTAAACTTTTAAAAACACATCCAACCCTAAATTGTGTCCCAAGGAGGTCCATCTACCGTGAAAAAATTCTTTAGAATAACCTCTTTTTACGCACTCAGCCTGTTGACTTTTGCCTTCTTAGCACTAAACTGCACAAAAGTTACGGTCACACCGACACGATATGTATCCTCAAGCACGAAGCACCTCGACCGACATATCAACACTGTGCTTAAAAAAGAAGGTATTCAACCTTCAGGAATATCAGAAGACACAGAGTTTTTACGCCGTGTCCATCTGGATCTCACCGGAAAAATTCCAACTCCCGAACAAGTCCTAGATTTTCTCAAAGACGGTTCTCCAAGCAAACGCCAGAAAAAAATCGATCAATTGCTTGGAAGCGAGGTTTATGTTGACTATTGGACCGGATTGTGGGTGAACTGGTTAATCGGCAGGCGCGGTGATAACGATGACCGGAGCGTCGGATTGACAACTTGGGTACAGACCGCACTAACGAACAATATGCCCCATAATCAGTTCGTTCAAGAACTCATCGCCGCTGATGGCGAGTTAAAAGACAACGGTGCCGGAAACTATATCATGCGCTACGATAGGTCACCAGCCGTCCTAACTTCACACAGCTCACGCCTCTTTTTAGGGCTACCTATGCAGTGTGCCGAATGCCACGATCATAAAACAGAAGTTTGGAGCCAAAAAGACTACTACGGTATTGCCGCCTTTTTTAATGGTATTGAGAGTGAACAGAAGGGGTACATCCAGACAATGGATATGGCAGGTAATGAGAAGCGGATGGAAAATTTTCTGATTACCAACAAACCGAGAAAGTCTATGTGGGTCGAAAGAATGGACGCAGAAGTCTCCCCACGCTTCCTCGGTGGCACGGAATACAAAGGTTCGCTCACTAAGAGACGCGAGGCACTCGCACAATGGATGACCGATCAATCAAATCCCTATTTTAGCCGAGCCATCGTAAATCGCATCTGGAAACACTTCATGGGACGCGCCTTTGTCGAGCCTATCGACGGATTCGGCGAAGAAAATCCGCCCACCAACCCAGAATTATTGGACTGGCTCGCCGAAGATCTCGTCATTCACGATTACGATTTACAACACCTGATGCGGACAATCCTGAATTCAGAAACTTACCAGCGGACATCACAAACGAATAAGACGAATAAAGATGACGAATACTATTATTCGCATGCCTACATGAAACCCCTAAGTGCTGAACAGTTTTTCTATTCGCTCCTTCAGGCGACCGGCTATGAAAGGCTCCAAGAGCACAGAATGAGGGGCTTTAACAGGCAAGGGGGCGAGAAGCGTATGGAGATGCTGCGAGAGCTTGAAGGCAAGAAACGTGAACATCTCGAAAAGTTTCTTTTTCTCCTCGATAATGGTGAAATGGAAGAGATTGAGGCTTTCAACGGAACCGTGCCACAGGCACTCATGATGATTAACGGGAACATGGTGAACGACAGTGCAAGTCATGAGGAACGTGGCAGCTTCGTAAATGATGTCTTGAAGAGATGGCGTAATCCGGCAGATCGCTTGGAGTATATCTATCTTAACGTCCTCTCTCGGTTGCCAACGGCTAAAGAGAAAACCTATTTCCAACGTTATATGGAACGCAGCCTCTATGATAACAAAGACCGGGCTTACGAAGACCTCTATTGGGTTTTGTTAAATTCAGCGGAGTTCTCGCTCAACCATTAAACCCAGTTAAGAACGTCCTTAGTGCCTACATACCAAGGACACAGTTAAAAGGAGAATTGCATTATGAACAGACGTAATCTGTTTATCGTTATCTGCGGTATTACCCTCGGCATCGCCGCACTCGCGATGTCGCAAACCTATTTTGAAGATAATTTTGATGATCCAAAGGAATCTGAAAAGAAATGGGTCCCCCTCTTTGGAGACTGGGAACTCAAAAGCGATGAATACCATCAACTCCAAAATACCCCTAACTGCATGAGCGTCGTCGCTGACGAATTCTGGGATGACAAGTGGAACGATTATACCTTTGAGGTAAGAGGTAGTAAAATCAGTGGTGCTGAAGGCTTCCTCATCATGTTCCGGTGCCAAGGCTTGATGCAACCCCGTGGTCAAGCACTCGAAGACCATCCACCGCGCATGGAAAAACTCAAACCTTCATTGGAGTACTGGTGGAACCTCGGCGGTTGGGGAAACACACGCTCACAGGTTGAATCGTGGGGTGGCAAAGGTGGTGCCAATAGCAACCACACTATCGACGAAAAAGAGTGGTATAGCATCAAGATCGTCAATGAACCCGGCAGCTATACGCTCTTCCTCAATGATGAAGAGGTCGCGAAGGTGGACGATGACACCGAGAATGGTGTTGGCAGAGTCGGTCTCGCAACTTGGAGCACGGTTGCGAAGTATGACGATGTTTTGGTTTATGGTCCTGATGGTCCCTCGTTACCAGTTGATGCGAAAAGCAAACTCGCAACAACTTGGGCACATCTCAAATCCGCAAAATAGATTTTGAATACTGCGAATAACTTGGAGCGCGAGGCCTCGCTGCCTCGCGCTACCTTTATGCAAAAATTTTAAATGCAAAACTACTTTTTACCCCCTCGAATCGAATTTGGTGACGATGCCATCCAAAACTTAGGTGAACACGTCAAAGCGTTTGAAGGCAAAAAACCGCTCTTGGTAAGCGATGCAGGTGTTATTAACGCCGGTATTCTTGCCAAAGCAATAGATGCTTTAGACACAAGTGATTTACCGCATGCGATATATTCAGATATCGAACCGAATCCAACGGATATAAGTATCACACACGGTGTGGAAACCTACAAATCAGAAGCGTGTGATGTCGTCATCGCTGTCGGTGGCGGAAGCGTCATGGATGCAGCCAAAGCCGTCCGCCTCTTGACGACCCATGAACCACCTTTAGAGCCGTACTACGCTGATGTCGGTGGACTTGAACGGATTCGCGGCGATATGCCGCCACTCATCTGCGTGCCAACAACCGCAGGTACCGGCAGTGAAGTCTCACAAGGCGCAATCATTACAGATACATCGTTCAACACAACCGATCGATGGCGAAAACGGGCAATCGTCACGCCGTTCAACATGTCAAATATAGCACTCCTTGATCCTGGGATAACGCTCGGTATGCCACCCACACTCACCGCAGCAACCGGCATGGATGCCATCACGCACGGTATTGAGGCGTATGTCGCAACGAAGTACCATCCCATCGCTGAAGGGGTCGCCTTACAAGCACTCAGAATGCTGAGCGCAAATATCCAGAAAGTCTATCACGACGGCAGTGATGTAACAGCGCGCGGAGAAATGTTGCTCGGATCCTGTATGGCGGCTTTTTCGTTCCAGAAAGGACTCGGTGCGGTCCATTCGCTGGCACACCAACTTTCCACGGATGCACCGATCCCCCACGGCATAGCAAACGCAATTCTTCTCCCACCGGTCATGGAATTTAACTTCTCCCATGCAACCGAGAAATACGCCGAGATTGCCCGTGCCTTAGGCATAGATACCAGCAAGATGGACAGCAGCGAAGCAGGACATGCCGCTATTGATAAAATCAGGGAATATAATAAGGAATTAAATATGCCTACCGGGCTAGGAGATGCTGGGTTAGATCGAAAGAAGATTCCAAAACTCGGCGCAGATGCAATGCTCGATCACTGCCACAAATTCAATCCGAGAGTCTGCACAGAAGCGGATATGATAGCCTTATTTGAGGCGGCCTTTTAGTGCAGCTTGCAAACTAAAACTTGCTATTCAAAAGTAGTGCAGCTTGCAAACTAAAACTTGCTATTCAAAAGTAGGGATGTCAACAGGCACAATCCACCCCTGTGTCAACGCCGGTTTATACGCATTATCGCGCAGATAGTCTGAGGTTTGCCACAAGCAGAGATGCTCACCGTCCGGCATCCAAACAACAGATGTCAGTTTCATCGAAGTCCGGGCAATAGGCACTTTCTTGCCGCTCTCAAGATCATAAACCCAAACTTTCCAACGAATTCCGCCACAGTCTTCACGTTCCAAATATGCCAACTGTTTCCCAGTCGGTGACCAAGCAGGCGATGTGTGCTTCAAAATCTGGCTCTGCGTCAGCGTAGGCGCCGACACCGATATGTGCAACTGTTTATCAATCCGCTGTCCGGGACGGTTACTGCCAGACAAAACATAAGCCAGTTGCGTGCTATCTGCTGACCAATTCAGTTGGCGAACCTTTTGATGTTGCGTCTGAATCTCCTTTAAGCGTTCACCTTCTACATTTTGGATGCGGACACCAACATATTTCGAGCTATTCACACCAAAAGCGACGCGTGTGCCATCAGGTGCCCAAGACGGGGCAGGGAGATAGGTGTAGTTGCGCTGCAGGCGTTCAATCGGCACACGCGCTATTGCTTTTAAATCGCTACCATCGCTATTGATGCGGTAGATGACATCCATCTCCTTTTCGTGCCTTCTAAACACCAGGCGGTTTGAGGTAGGCGACCAAGCAGGTCCCTCGCCAAGAGCCAACTGTTTAATCCGTCCGAATTGCCAATCCACTGTATAGATGTAACGTTCCCCCGCCTCGTCAACCTCAAATGCCAAAAGCCTACTGTCCAGTGACCAAGAGATATGCGGATTGTAAAACTGCCCTACGTAAAGTCTTCGCGCCTGTTCCCCTTCCCGATCCATAATCCACAGTTCATTCGCACGCCAGTACCTACTGCTTAAGTCATTTCTTCTTAGAAACGCGATGAGTTCGCCATCGGGACTCCAGCGCGGGAACTCCGCACCCTCAAGCAATTGCATCCTACGAGGTGGTTCAGTCGGGAGACCCCGCTTACGACTAAAAGTCGTGTTGAACATGACACCGTCAGTATCCTCAAATTCCCCAAAAGTGAACTTATCCATCCATCCCTGAATACCGTTCGGAAGCTCGACCCCATACCATCCATCCGAAGCTCGCACAATCGGCAAACGCACCGCATCGTTGAGGTTTAATAATACAGAGGCACCTTCTTTCGTGGTATAAACCGGTGCCGTGTCATGCGTCACAACCCCCGTCCGCTGAGTCTTCTTCACGCGATCCCTGCTGGTGAGGTTTGTAACCTCGCGATTCTCGCTGGCGAGGTTTGTAACCTCGCGATTCTCGCTGGCGAGGTTTGTAACCTCGCGATTCTCGCTGGCGAGGTTTGTAACCTCGCTCGCGTTTGTGAACGCATAGACACTACCGTCCCCTGATGCAGCATAAAGGATGCCATCAGAAATCGCAGGGGCGGCTTCCACAAAACCGCCGAGTTGATACGTCCAAACCTGCGTCTTTAATAAAGCGTCAAAGGCGTGAAGTTGTCCATCGCGTGCCCCAATATAGACAACATCATTCGCAATGATAGGGTAACTCTCGCTGCCCCCTGTCTGATCTCTCCACAATTTCGCATTATGTTCCGGGAAGACCGGACGGAACACACCTTTGGCACATCCGTATTCGATACCACGGATATGGATCGTCCGCTCGCGCATCGTTTCAACTTTCCCGGTCCGCGCATTCAATACATAGATTTTTGAAGGAAACACACCGACATAAACCTTGTTATCGGCAACGACCGGCGGCGCATCCATCCAATTCTTTGATTTGAACTCCCACAGTTTCTCACCTGTTTTGGTGTCCAAGGCATAAACCCTGTTATTCCGCGCATTGAAATAGACCCTATCTCCGAGCACTGTGGCGGAGTATCGGATAGCATCGCCAGCATCAAATACCCATTTAATCCCCCACTGCTTGGCATCCAGCGCGTATAATTTGCCATCCGTCGAACCAATATACAGAACGCCATTCGCGACTACAGGTGAAGCGTAGAGCGGACCACCCGTTTTGAATTTCCATAGCAATGCCAAGGGTGGCGCGAGGCTTTTATCAGGGCTCATCCCAGAAAAGCTTAAATCATGCATGAACGTATGCCAATCTTCAGCGCGCGGAGATGGTGTGACGGACTCCATCGCTTCAGAAGGCACCGGTTGCTGTCTGGCAGATTGTTGTGTCTGCTTCTGTTCCTGTGAATCACACCCCCACACAAGCAGGAATACTGCAAGCACAAACAGGTATTTCGCTTTCTGCAACGCTATGATCTTATGCACTAATAAATACCTTTCTTTGAAAAATTATAGTGCATATCAGTGTAGCACGGTAAGCAGTACAACGCAACTAAAATGTCAGTAGGTGTATGTCAGGTCTTTCGCATTAGGCATTCCTGTCTCTTGTGGGACGGTTTTCAACCCCGATTTCGCAACGCAGCCGCTATTACCTTGAAAATCCTAAAATCCTGATTCCAACAATTGACAAAATATTTGCACATCCTACAATTCGCTCTCTTTGACAAACTTTGGAAAAAGATGTTAAAATAGAGTCAAAAGCATAAGGAGGATTCAAGAAAATGAGACATCCGGCAAAAATCGAACTCGCAAATAACGATGAACTTGTTTTAGTAAATGCTGGCATTATGAACCCTGAAGACGTGCGGCGAATTATCGTCGAAGATGCACTCGTTGATACCGGAGCGCCCCGACTCAGTTTACCGCCATCGCTTATTGAGCAACTCGGCTTAACGCCCTTCCGAAGTGAGCCGGTGCGAACGGTCAACGGTCTCACGGAACTTTGGATTTATTCACCCGTCCAATTTAGACTCTTAGAACGTGAAAGCATCACGACCGTTTTGGGTGTACCTGAAGGCACACCTGTCCTCATCGGACACCTCCTCTTAGAAGACCTTGACCTCTGTCTGGACATAAAGGAAGGACTCATCTATAATCCTGCCCATGATGGCGAATGGATGTCGGAACTCTATTAGTGAATCGCGACCCCTTTGACCTGTTTTTTGAAGAAACTGAAACCGGAGGCAACAAACATAAGAAAAATTTGAATTTGTGGCAAATCTGTGTTAAAATTTATCTTCTACACTTTATACAACACAATACCATTTTATTTAATTAATTGTAAGCGGTAACGAAGATGAACAAATTATTAGGTGAAGTCGACCCACAGATCGTTGAAATCACCGCCAAAGACCTAACACGCCAGCAAGATTCCCTCATGTTGATCCCGTCGGAGAATTACGCCAGCCGTGCCGTTATGGAAATCCAAGGCAGCATTCTCGCCAATAAGTACGCCGAAGGCTACCCCGGTGAGCGTTACTATAACGGATGCCAGTTTATGGACGATGTTGAATCCCTCGCAATCGAGCGCGCCAAAGCACTCTTCGGCGTTGAACACGTCAACGTCCAACCGCACGCCGGTAGTCAAGCGAACATGGCAGTTTACCACGCCTTGCTTGAGCCTGGAGATACGATTCTCGGTATGTCCCTCAGTCAAGGTGGACATCTCACACACGGTGCTAACGTCAACTTTTCAGGAAACCTTTACAATATTGCTGCTTATGGTGTGGATGTCGAGACTGAGCGTATTGACATGCAAGAGATCGCGCGTCTCGCAGAACAACACCGGCCCAAACTCATTGTTGTCGGCGCAACAGCCTACCCTCGGCACTTCGACTTTGCCGCATGGCGACAGGTTGCTGATTCCGTAGGTGCCTATTTACTCGCAGATATAGCCCATATTGCTGGTCTTATCGCAGGGGGTGTTCATCCAGACCCTGCTCCCTATGCCGACGTAATTACGACGACTACACATAAAACCTTACGGGGGCCCCGCGGGGCAATGATCATGTGTAAACCCGAGTACGCAGACAAGATTGACCGCGCTGTGTTCCCCGGCTTACAAGGCGGACCTTTTCTGCACACAATCGCCGCAAGAGCCGTCGCATTCAAAGAAGCAAGCGAACCCGATTTTAAAGTATATCAGGCGCAAATCGTTAAAAATGCCAAGGCACTTGCCGCAAGGTTAATCGAAAACGGATTCCGATTGGTGAGCGGTGGAACCGACAATCACCTGATGCTAATGGATCTTACCTCAAAATATGAGAAATTAAGTGGACGACAAGCCGCCGATCACTTAGAAGATGCCGGAATTATCGCTAATAAAAATACCATTCCTTTCGACAAAAGGAAACCGAGAACAACAAGCGGCATTCGTCTCGGCACGCCGATGATCACAACACGCGGTATGAAAGAGGATGAAATGGTTCAAGTCGCCGATTTTATCACAGAGACGCTCGAAAACAGGCAGAAAACCGCCATCAAACGCAAAGTTCGGGAAAAAGTCAAGGAACTCTGCGCACAATTCCCGATTTACGAATATCTAAAATAGTTATCGGTTTGCATCGCAGTGAGATTTTTTAGTTAAAAGGTGGATCTATAACGTTGGATCACTCCCTGAGAGTACACCAAGCTGCGGAAGATTGTTACAAAACGTCTCTTAACTGACAACTGACAACTGACAACTGACAACTATGAACTACGAAGCAGCACTCGCCTATATTGAAACGTTTATTGACTATGAAAGAAGTCCTGATTTTTCACGACAGGCACGCCTCTACAATCTCAATCGGATCTCTTTATTACTGAAACTACTCGGCAATCCACACGATAAATTGCGGGTTATCCACATTGCAGGAAGCAAAGGAAAAGGGTCTACCGCCGCACTCATTGCCTCTGTGCTTACACACGCAGGCTATAAAACAGGGTTGTTCACATCCCCACATCTCATTACACCGCGAGAACGGTGCCGTATTGATGGTGCGTTAATTTCAGAGGAAGAGGTCGCTTCCTATATTGAAAAACTCAAGCCTGCAATTGAAACCGCTTCCACTTCTGAATTCGGACGTGTTTCATTTTTTGAGATATACACTGCGCTCGCCTTCTCCTATTTCGCCGACAAAGCGACTGACTTCGCCGTTATTGAAGTCGGTTTAGGTGGGAGACTCGATGCGACTAACGTTGTTAAACCTATCGCGACGGTTATCACGCCGATTGGTTTAGAGCACACGGCGATATTAGGGGAAACTTATGCTGAGATAGCAGGTGAAAAAGCTGAAATCATTAAAGAGGACTGTCCACTAGCACTCGCGCCACAACACCCAGAAGCGCAAGCGGTGTTTGAAAAAATCGCAAACGAACGGAACGTACCGATTGTTGAAACTAAAATCCATGACCCGGCTTGCAAACCTGTCTCTTCTGATGTAGAACAGGATCACCGGGTATCAACGCCACAACTCGTCCAGAATGCCGAGGGTTTGCCCGTTGCACAACGGTTTGACGTGGAAACAGATTCCGAGAATTATTCACAACTCACAATGCCGCTGCTCGGGCACCATCAATTTGTGAACGCAACGACTGCTATCGCAACGATTGAGTGCCTGAAACAGAAAGGGTACGCAATTCCAAAAACCAGCGTTTATGCTGGATTCAAGAACGTGCAATGGCACGGACGCATCCAACGGATTAAGTCCTCTCCGCTGGTTGTCCTGGATGGCGCGCATTCCGCTGTCTCAATGGAGGCTTTATGTTTGACGCTTCGTGAAAGTTTTCGTTACACTCAGGCAATTTTTATCGTTAGTTTAATGAAAGATAAAGACCTCAAAGCGATTGGCGATATTGTCTCTAAAACCGCAGATACCGTGATTGCAACACAAATTTCCGAGAACCCGCGTGTGATGCCTGCTGAAACAATACAGGAGGCGTGGTCAGGTACATGCAATAAAATGACAGTGTGCCCGAATCCAGAAAAAGCGATTGGCGGAACGTTAGCATCCGCGGCACCGACAGACCTGATCTGCATTACAGGTTCACTCTACCTCGTTGGTCAGGCACTTAAAATATTTAAATCGAATTTTTCAGCGAAAGATCGTATTGGAATTCCTTTTTCTTACTGAAAGACTGTAAGCCCGTAAGGAACTTCAATGCTCAAACCCACTTCATCGAACCACAAGGAAAATTAAAAAACAAAAAGAGAGGCTTAAAATGCGTGATATCATCTGCAAAAGATGGTGGCTAAATTGGAAGTCATTTTTAGTAGTCCTACCCATCCTGAATTTAGCCACCGAAGCTTTTGCCCAAACAGATCCTCGTCCAGAT
>PYJC01000021.1 GCA_003635255.1 Candidatus Poribacteria bacterium
GGCAAATACAACATTCGGATTTAAGTTGCTCAACGAACTTGAAAAAAATGAGCAGAGTACGAACACACTTATCTCACCCTTCAGTCTCTCTGTTGCGCTAGCGATGGCACGCAACGGCGCAGCCGGTGAAACTGAACAAGCAATAATATCCGCGTTACAACTGCAAGCATTAGATCCCGAATTGATCAATGTCAACTATGTATACTTGCAAAGAGCACTTCAGGCACCTGATTCAAAGGTGACACTGGAGATTGCAAACGCGCTTTGGGCTGCCGAAGATATTGAATTCGATCCCGGTTTCCTGAATCGAAATAATCAATTCCTGGATACAGAAATCGCAACACTCGATTTCACAGAGCCGACCAATGTTTCAACCATCAACGATAGCGTGAATGCCAACACCAACGGGGCGATTCCGAGTGTTGTCGACGCGATTGACTCAGAAACGATAGCGTGCCTGATTAGCGGGATTTATTTCAAGGGGAGTTGGCAAGAAGAATTCGACACCTCACAGACCCTGGACGAGCCCTTCTATCTCGCGAACGGTGACAAAAAACAGGTACCAATGATGCGCCGAACGGACTGGTACCCGTACTATGCGACTGAACACTTTCAGGCTGTGAGTCTCCCTTACGGCAATGGTCAAATGAGTATGTACATCTTCCTACCGGATCAAGGCACCGACCTCAACACCTTCTTAGACCGTTTGAATGTTGAAAATTGGGAGGGTTGGATGTCACAATTCTTCTCAGCAGAAGTGGCACTCCTCATGCCCAAATTCAAACTGCAATATTCAGTAGAGCTGAAGGCCGCGTTAGAGCAACTCGCTATGGGTATCGCGTTTGACGAAGATCGCGCCGATTTCAGTCGCATGACGGTCTCATCGACTCCGGTGTTTATTAGTTATCTGACGCATAGCGCAGTTGTTGAAGTCAATGAAGAAGGCACTGAAGCTGCTACAGGTACCTTTGTTTATTTAGATGAACCCGTAGTATTACCAGCGGACGCAGAGGAATCTATACCGCCTATCCCGTTTGTTGTAGACCGACCATTTTTCTTCGCGATTCGTGATAACCAGACAGAAACCGTGTTATTTATGGGTGTTGTTATGGAGCCCACAATGTAGATGGGATATACCTCATGAGCGAACAGAGACCAATCATTCTCAACCACATAGAACTTGACTGGGAAACCTGGGACGATCCAGAACTCGCTGCCAGAAGTCCCGTCCGTTGGAAAATCCTCATATCCGGTGAACGCGGACCCAGCAGTCAACTCTCCACCGGAATAGCAGAGATGACACCAGGGACACTCCTCCCGCTCCATCACCATGCTCCTGCAGAGACCTACTATGTCATCAGCGGTCACGGATACGTGACAGTAGACGATCGTGAGGCATCCCTCGGGCCCGGCGCATCAGTCTTCATACCCGCTAATGCAAAACATTCACTTCGTTGTACCGGCACCGAAAATCTTGTTTTTCTATTCACTTTCGCTGCCGACCGATTTGACGAAATCATTTATCATTTTGATGTATAAAATCTAATTGCAGGCAGATTGAGAGTTCACGAAGGAAATTACCGAGATGTCAACATTAAAAACCACAGACACTAAACCTATCATTTCCAATGCGGATGCCAGCCTGATAGACCTCGACGACGGTGTTGCTCAACTTGAACTGCATGGCAAACTAAACATCATAGGTGATGAAATGCTGGAGATGTTTGATGCTGCGGTGGACGAGGTGGAAACCAATTACGCAGGCATGGTCATCGCCACAGAAGCGAAGCATTTCTCGGTGGGGCTTAACCTTATCCTGCTTCTGGAACGTGCGAAGAGCCAGAATTGGGACGCGATTTCAGGCACACTCCGCAAACTGCAAACCGTCTGCACAAGACTCCAGACAGCATCAAAACCAGTCGTAGCAGCGACAGCAGGCATGGCACTCGGGGGCGGGTGTGAACTCGCGTTCGGTGCCGATAGGGTGCAAGCTTTCACTGAAAGCAATCTCGGTCTCGTTGAACTTCGCGTCGGACTTATTCCGGGTGGCGGTGGCACTAAGGAGATGGCATTCCGGTGTCTGGAAGGGCAAACGCTACCCGCGCCAATTCAAAGTCTGTTTCCTTATGTTAATAAGGCGTTTGATACCATCCGAGAATCCACAGTCTCACAAAACGCTGCGGATGCGGTGGAACTCGGTTATCTCCGCCCCACGGATGCTGTCTCATCAAATCGAGAGACACACCTTGAAGATGCCAAGCAATTAGTACTCTCAATGCACAAAGCGGGGTATCAACCACCTGAACCACAACAGATATTTGTGCTTGGTGAGGAAGGGCTTGCTCGACTCAATCTACAAACACATCTACGCCAACAAGCAGGAACTATCGACACTTATACACAGCACCTCGCCAATCAATTGGCTTATGTGCTGTGTGGGGGTAAACTGTCAACCCCACAGTTCGTCTCCGAACAATATCTGCTTGACTTAGAACACGAGGTGTTCCTCGGTCTTTGTGGCGAACAAGAGACACATGCCAGGATAGAAGCAACGCTCCAGAGAGGTAAAAAGTAATGCAAACGACACCGAGCGTAGTCATCGTATCCGCCGCACGCACAGCCGTAGGAAGAGCGGGAAGAGGCACGCTGAAAAACACGCGTCCAGACGAACTTGCCGCTGCTGTCCTTAGCGGCACTGTTGAGCGGCTCCCCCAACTTGATTTGGAGGCGATAGACGATGTCATCATCGGTTGTGCTACACATGAGGGACCACAGGGGTATAATGTCGCGCGCATTGCCAGCCTACGCGCAGGGTTTCCCGTTTCCGTGCCTGCCCTTACCATTAATCGGTTCTGCGCATCAGGTTTAGAAACGATAGTGATGGGTGCCGAGCGGATTCTATCTGGACGTGCTGAAGTAGTTGTAGCAGGTGGCGTGGAGAGTATGAGTCAAGTACCGTTCGGTGTCAACCTCTCCCCGAACCCAACACTCATAGAACACGCACCCGATACCTACCTCAGCATGGGATTGACCGCTGAAAACCTTGCTCGACAATATAATATCTCTCGCACCGCGCAAGATGCTTATGCCTATGAAAGCCATCGCAAAGCCATCGAAGCAATTGATGCAGGCAAATTCCGGGAAGAAATCGTGCCGTTGACGATAGAGGAGACGCGTCTCAATTCGGAAGACGCGCCCGAAATTGTGAGTACTGTTTTTGATACAGATGAAGGACCGCGCCGAGACACTTCACCAGAAGCACTAACAGATCTCAAGCCCGTTTTTCACGTAGATGGCACAGTAACGGCTGGCAACGCCTCTCAGATGAGCGATGGTGCCGCCGCCGTCGTCCTCATGTCTGAGGCAAGAGCGAAAGCTGAGAGTTACGATCCATTGGCACATTTTATCAGTTACGCCACAGCGGGTGTTCCACCTGAAATTATGGGAATCGGACCCGTGCCAGCAATCCCGAAAGCACTCGCGTCGGCAGGATTAACTTTAGATGATATAGATGTCGTAGAACTCAACGAAGCGTTTGCTGTGCAAGCCCTCGCCGTGATTCACGAGGCGCAACTATCCTCCGAAAAGGTGAACGTCAACGGGGGGGCAGTCGCTCTCGGACATCCACTCGGTTGCACAGGCACAAAACTTACCGTGAGCCTGATTAATGAGATGCGTAGACAAAATCACCAGTACGGTATGGTAACAATGTGTGTCGGCGGAGGCATGGGTGCCGCCGGCATTTTTCTAAATTCAACGTAAAAAAAAGGAGGCGGTGTTTCTCCCCTTCCGCCCCCCACGAAGTTTTAATGCGCGCGTAGCCCGTAATGAAATGGAGGGGTGTTTTTGCTTACAGGAAATCCGCAGAAACACCCAAGCAAAGACCCCTATCAAAAACGGTATTTCTGCGTATTGCTTGGGTGTTTTTTCAGATAGACGGAGAGGAACGTCGAAGGTCAAACCCACTTCAACCAACCGCAAGGAAAATTAAAAATATGCAAACGCATGTCTATCTCTCCATAGCAGGAGAAAACCGAATCGCTATCTATACCTTTGATGCTTCTAACGGTGACATCGAACTTCAGGAAAATATCAACGTCACCGGTTCTCCAGGTCCGTTAGCACTCTCACCGTGTGGCAACTACTTATATGCAGGGCTACGGTCGAGTCGGGAAATCGCAAGTTTCCGCATTGATGAAGAGACGAAACGCCTCTCACACCTGCGGACAGTTCAGTTAGACGCGGATACGTGCTATATCGCAACAGATAAGACGGGAAATTTCCTACTCTCCGCCTATTACGGCGCAGGACAAGTGACTGTTCACGCGATCGGCGACGATAAAACCGTCCAAGGCGATCCGATTCAGACGGTCGAAACAGATATACACGCGCACTGCGTCGAGACCGATGCATCGAACCGATACGCTTTCGTACCGCACACTAACCCTCGAAACGCTATCTATCAATTCCATTTCGATGAAAAGACAGGCATGCTCAAACAGAATATTATAGGGAATCTCAATCCGGGTGCACCGATTGGACCCCGACACTTCTGTTTCCACCCGAGCAAACCGATCCTCTATTTCTCAAACGAAAATGGATCGAGTGTCTCGGCATACACGCTTGAAGAAGAAGGTGAGCATCCCGGAATCTTAGCAGACCTCCAAGAAGACCTCTCTACCCTCCCCGCAGATTTTGAGGAGGATAACACCTGCGCACAAATTCACATTGATCCACAGGGGCAATTTCTCTACGTCTCCAACCGCGGACACGATAGCATCGCAGGATTTGCCGTTGACAAAGAGAGCGGTAAACTCAGTGCTATTGGTCAGCAGTTAACCGAACCGACACCCCGCGTCTTCAACATTGACGGGACTGGTAACTTCCTCTTTGCTGGCGGTCAAGGCTCTGGTAGACTCGCCACCTACCGTATCAATCGGCAGAGTGGGGAATTATCACCGCTTACGACCTATGATGTTGGTGAAAATCCAATGTGGGTGTTTTTCATCTAAAAAGGGAAAAAATGGCACAACGTGGAATTTTCATCACTTTTGAAGGTGTAGAGGGAGCCGGTAAAACCACACAGGTACAACGGTTGGAAGCCACCCTCGGTCCAGATGTTGTAGTCACCCGTGAACCCGGTGGCACGCCCGTTTCAGAACGGATTCGCGACATCTTTCTGACATCCGACAGAATAACAACGATGACAGAGTTATTGTTGATCGCTGCCGCACGCGCACAACACGTTGACGAGCGTATACGTCCCGCATTGGCAGCGAATCAAATTGTTATCTGTGACAGGTTTATCGATGCCACCGTGGCGTATCAAGGGTATCGTGGTGGGATTGATCTTGAGATTATCCGTCAATTAAATCACATCGCTACGGGTGGCTTGACCCCAGATATCACCTTTATCCTTGATCTACCGCCAGAGATCGGTTTGCAACGTCAACAACAGGATGAGACGCACCGCGACCGTTTGGATAGAGAACCTTTGGAATTCCATCGCAGAGTCCGAGAGGGATACCTGGCTGCTGCGGAAGCAGAACCGCAGCGCATTAAACTGATAGACGCAACGCAGACACCAGATGATGTCCATACCGAGATCTTAACCGAATATCAAGCGTACCTATCAAAATAGAAACATTTCTTGGAAGGGAAAATGCAAAATCCAATCATCGGGCATCAACAGATTGTTGAGCAACTTCAACATACTGTAGCATCGGATCGGATCGCCGGGGCATACCTTTTCGTCGGACCAGTGGCGGTCGGAAAAGAGACAGTCGCTCGCTATTTCGCGCAACTCATCTTCTGCCAGCAAGACGCACAACTGTCCACAGTATGCGGGACATGCCTCGCCTGCCGAAAGGTGGATTCTGGAAACCATCCAGATCTACAGTTTATCCGACCTGAAGGCAGCCTGTTGAAAATAGGACAGATCCGGGAATTGCAAAAACAGATTATCTACGAACCCCTTGAAGCGAGTCGGAAAGTCTACATCTTGACGGATGTCGAACGGATGACTGAAGAGGCAGAGAATTGTTTACTCAAGACGCTTGAAGAGCCACCCGCATCCTCGGTCTTAATCCTACTCACATCGAACATCCGAGTGTTGCTGCCAACCACACGTTCCCGATGCCAGATCCTACAATTTCACCCGATGCCGACACAAGAATTAGCCGAAACCTTGGTGGAAAGATTTTCAGTAGCACCGGAGCAAGCAACAACACTCGCCATTACCGCAGATGGTGCAATCGGGAAAGCACTCACGCAACTTGAAAAAGGCGATACACTTGCTGAAGAAGTACCCGAAATTCTCAAGACAACAGATCAATTAGCGGCTTTTAGACTCGCCGAGTATCTCAAAGATAATCCTGAAACTTTAGGCGAGTTAGTCACGTGGTATCGCGATCTGCTCTTGTTACAACAGGGTGCTCCGAGCGAACTAATAACACACATCCACTTTCTTAGAGAACTCCAATCTATTGTTCCGCGCTACTCTCGATTACGTCTACAGCAAGCCATCCAGACCATCTTTGACACCAAATCCCTCATCGAAAACACAAACACAAACGCTACCTTGGCTTTAGAGGTAATGTGTTTAAAATTACTCGGATAAGTCTCATGCTCCCGTTTTGCTAGCGGATCTCCAACCTCACCTTGAATGTTTTGGTCCGCTGAAAACTGAGATTGACAAACCGAATTCCCTGATGGTATAATTTTTACCAAAATAACTAATGCTGTCTGAACTAAAACCCCGAAAAGGAATATAATGCACACATTTTACGTCACCACCCCTATCTACTACGTTAACGGTGAACCGCATGCAGGACACGCCTATACCACTATCGCAGCTGATGCTTTGGCGCGCTATCACCGTCTTAAAAGCGAAGAGGTTTTCTTCCTGACTGGCGTTGACGAGCACGGTGCAAATGTACATAAAGCTGCTGAAAACGAAGGTATTTCCCCGCAAGTGTACTGCGATAAAATGGCACCAACGTTTACCAAATTATGGGAACGTTTAAACATCTCAAACGATATTTTCCTCCGCACAACGAGCGATATGCATAAGCGCGGCGTGAAAAAATTTCTGACTGCCCTCTATGACAGTGGAGATATCTATAAAGGTCCTTATAAGGGACACTATTGCCGCCCGTGCGAACGTTTTTTTCCTGAAAAAGAGTTAACAGACGAGAAAATCTGTCCAATTCACAAATTGCCGTTGGAGTGGACGGAAGAAGAAAACTACTTCTTTAGACTCTCCAAGTATCAAGATCGCTTATTCGCGCATTTCCACGAGAATCCGAATTTTGTCTATCCCGTAGCTCGACGCAATGAACTTTTGAGCGTACTCAATTCCGGATTGGAAGATATAAGCATATCTCGCTCCTCCGTCTCATGGGGAATTTCGTTACCCTTTGATCCCGAGCACATCATTTATGTCTGGATCGA
Organism: Candidatus Poribacteria bacterium; assembly: GCA_003635255.1. Classification (GTDB taxonomy): domain Bacteria; phylum Poribacteria; class WGA-4E; order WGA-4E; family WGA-3G; genus WGA-3G. The sequence continues at coordinate 7,453 of PYJC01000021.1, forward strand.
AGCGTTGACGAACTATATGACAGCACTCGGTTATGAAACAGAGAACGAGAAGTATCGCACCTTTTGGCCAGCAGATGTCCACATGATGGCAAAGGAAATTACCCGTTTTCACGCCCTGATTTGGCCCGCGATGTTGATGGCTGTTGATTTACCACTTCCAAAGCAAATCGTCGCACACGGTTGGTTGACAAAGGATGGCGAAGCGTTGAGCAAAACGCGCGGCATTTTTATTGATATGGATGCGGACATCACTACTTATGGCGTTGATGCGTTCCGTTATTACCTCCTGCGCGAATTTAGTTTCGGAAACGATGGCGACTACCGGCCCGCGCGTGTGCACGCACGCTACAACGCCGATCTCGCAAACGATCTCGGTAACCTACTCAATCGTGTTCTCGGTTTAGTCAACAAGAACTTTGACGGAATTCCCGCACCGACAACACCGGGGGAATTTGACGACGAAATCAAAAAGATGGCACAAGCGACGATAGATAAATTGGACGAACACCTGAATGCCTTCGCGTTTGATACCGCATTGGAAACTATCTGGGAGTTCGTCAGACGTATCAATCGTTATATCCAACAAACGCAGGTCTGGACGCTCGCGAAGCCTGAAACGAAACCGAGAATGGGCACGATCCTTTACAATAGTTTGGAGGCACTCCGGTTCATTTCTGTGTTGATTTCTCCCTTTATTCCCGAAACCGCTGAGAAGATCCAGAAACAGATCGGTTTGTCGGAATTCGATACCACCGCAGAATGGGGACGTTTACCTGTAGATATTGCCGTCAGCAGAGGCGAACCCATCTTCCCACGCGTCGATACAAAACAGCAGAAACAGGCACAGCCTGAAAAGACAGCGAAACCGAAGCAGGAAAACAAAACAACCGACTTAGTCTCCTTTGCCGATTTCCAGAAACTCGACCTGCGGATCGCGCGTATTCTCACTGCTGAACCTATTGAAGGGGCTGAACGACTCCTCAAATTGCAGGTAGACCTCGGCACTGAAAAACGACAAGTCGTCGCAGGGATTGCCGAGCACTATACGCCTGAAACCCTCGTAGGGAAACAGGTAATAATCGTCGCAAATCTGGAACCCGCAACGATCCGCGGTGTCGAATCACACGGTATGATTCTCGCAGGAAGCGGGGAAACCGTAGTCTTAGCAACACTTGAAACCGAAATGCCACTCGGCACGCAAGTAAGGTAGTAGGCACGCTCCGTGTGCCGTGACAAGTAGGGTAAGTAGGCACGCTCCGTGTGCCGTATCAGATGCAAGATATAGAAAATATCCTTAAAACCCGCATTCAGAACGATCAAGCAGGTACCTTCGTCGTCATTGTGCCGACCGATGCCGCACGTTTGCATCGTCAGCGTGAATTGGTCAACTACCATCCAAACAACGCAGTTGCCAATTTGCGCGTGTATACCAGCGTGGAGTTCATTCAAAGGTTATACAGACAAGCTCAGTCGTCAAGGCGACATATCTTATCAGGGATCCAACACCTTTGGCTTCACGAAATAGTGGATACTGACGCTGACAATACCAATACCGACCTGTATAACGCATTCCGCCCAACCCAAAATATTGCTATCCCTGATAATACACTCTCCCTCATCTTAGACACGATAAACCATCTTAGGGATCAAGCAGATACTGAACTGAACTTTGCAGAGGACGATCCAATCAAGGTAAACCTCGCTCACATTTATAGCAAGTATGAGGCGAAACTTGGAAACCGATGGATAGATGAGAAGGGAAGACATTATTACTTGGCGAACAATTTCAAAGAGGAGTTCATCAAAAACGCATTTCCGGGTGTTGAGCTCGTTATTTTTGAAGGTTTTACTGTGATTTCAAAAGCTGATATTAAACTCTTGAGACATATCGCGGAAATACCTGATATAGGAATGTGGTTTCGCACCGACTGTGTCGAAGACAATAAAGCCCTTTATAAAAATATTATTGACCTCGTTTCACAATTTAAAGACATGGATGCTTATATTGATACCGACTATGAACGGGACCTTGATCGACATCAACATTTCGCTAAGAATTTGTTCAGAACGAATGTTCCCTTGGACCACAAAACTAATCTAACAGATAAAGTTAAGGTTTTAGAGCCAGTTGATCGATCCGAAGAGGTAGAACAAATTGCACATCTAATTCAGAAACAGATATTAAACGCTGACTGTAAACTGAGTGAAATTTGTGTTGTATTCTACAATATAGGTAATTACCAACAGCGAATTGCAGAAGTTTTTCCCACTTATGGCATTCCATATTCACTCGTTGAAAATGTGCCATTAATGCAATCAGAAGTCGTCAAAGAAATCTTTTCTCGTCTTTCACCGCGGCAAACCCCTATCGGCAACATCTATTTCCCTGACATCAAATCTAAACCGTGCCCAGAGAATTTACGTCCCGACGAGTTTAAGAATTACGTTGACAACTTTCTCAAATCTACGGAAGTTATTTCCACTATTTTAAACCCGATGCTATTGAAAAATAGAAAAATTGTTGAAGGTGAGATGAACGCATTTCAACAGTTCAAGAAAATAGTTAAGGGGCTTTGTGATATGTTAAAATCTGAAGAAGATCGGTTATATAAATCTGACGATTATATTAATAAACTCAGATACATCGCAAAGCATACACACTATCAAAATAGAGCATCTGTGAACGAGGAAACCGTTAAAATTTTCTCACTTAGCGAACTCACAAGTTTAACATATAGTAATGAACTTAGAAAACTGGAGTTTGACACCGTCTTTTTGGGTAATTTTGTAGAGGGCAATTTTCCAGAAAATTATCGTCCGGACCCGTTGTTACCAGAGACCCCTTATCGCAACGATGAAGAGCAACTACACGATAACCGATTCATATTCTATCGTGTTCTCAAATCTTTTCGCGAGCGACTTTATCTCCTTGTACCACAGCGTGAGCGCGAAGCGAAACTGATCCCTTCTCCGTTCCTTGGACAATTAAAAGCAATCGCCGATGTTGAGACGATTAAAGTCGAGAATCCCGAACGAGGCAGCGTCCCAGGTTTTCTCAGCACTTATGGCAATCATGTATGGACAGTATCCACTCCATCCAACCAAAAATTCCCAGATAACTTGGTGGACATGCGTCCTTTAATAGACCATGTAATTGCAGTTGAAAAGAGCCGAGAGGAAACACATGAATGTCTAGCTTATGAAGGCGTGTTAACGGCCGGAACGCTTTCCGCTGAAAGCCGAGGGAATTTGAAAAGTCTGCAGCAGCGGACCTATTCCGTCACAGAATTGGAAACTTATGCCAACTGTCCATTTCAGTATTTTGCATCTAAAATCTTAGAACTTGATAGTACGGACGAAGAAGAAATTGAGGGCTTATCCAGCCTTGAAAAAGGCATCTTAGTCCACGACATCCTCTTTAAATTCTATGATAGGCGTCGGGAGCAATCGGCTATTAGTCAGTGCCAAGACGCAGACTTTGAAATTGCAAAGCAGCAGTTATCTGATATCATAGATGAGATCATAGGGGATACTGCCTCAGAAGATCTCTTTCGGACGGTAGATAAAGCACTGTTGAAAGTTGGACTAAATCAGTGGCTTGTGGTGGAGCGAGGATACGATGCAAATACTACCCCGTGCTATTTTGAAGTCAGCGTTGGTCGTAGACAGGGGGCAACCGATTCAGACCTTAGCCGGGAATCCATTCCTATCGGTGGTGTCCATCTTAACGCCAAAATTGACCGTATTGATATAGGCAGTGATGTTTTTAATGTGATTGACTATAAAACCGGTAATACCTTTGGAATAAATGACATTTTAGAAGGACGTGCTCTCCAACTACCTATCTATCTTGAAATTGCGAAGCAACTGCTCAATGCTAGATATCAACCGGCGGCGGGTTTGTATCATAAAATCAAGTTGAACGACTGTAGGATTATACTTGGTATTGGTGCAGAGTCTTATAGAGGAGAGGCATATCTTCTGGCGCGAAGCACACAGCAAATGCTATCCGATGATACCTTTGATGGTGTGTTATCCCGCGTAAGTGGTTATCTTAGACAGTATGTTAATGGGATAAGCAACGGCACTTTTCCACTCATTACTCGCGTCAAAACTTTTTCGGCACCTGAAGGAGAGGCTGGTCAAACTAATTGTGTAGAAACTGAAGGGTACGGTTTTGTTAACGCTAAAGAACAAGGTAATAAGCCAGTCACCCCACGCAACAAAACCCAACCCTGTAACTACTGTACTTATAAACGGGTCTGTCGTGTGGGCGCAATCTCTGAATCAAGCCAATCAGACGAATAGTCCGCCCTATTTTCGCGCTTCATTAGCAAGTTTTAATGCCATATTTTTCAGAAAAAACTTGCACACTTCTAACAAATCTGCTATACTCTCTTAGATTTTTTAAGTATATCGCTTGCAAGCCCATAGCGCGCAATTTGCAAGCCCATGTTAAAAAAACAAAACAGGAGGCTATTTTAAATGGCACACACATTACCAGCGCTCCCCTATGCGCACGATGCTTTGGAACCCCATATTGACGCACAAACCATGGAAATCCATCACGGCAAACACCATCAAGGCTACGTCAACAACCTCAACGCTGCCTTAGAAGGACTCGGTGCCCTCGCCGATATGGATATTCACGAGTTACTCAGTAATATTGATCAGGTACCGGAAGACAAGCGTCAGGCAGTCATCAACAACGGTGGCGGACACGCCAATCATTCCCTCTTCTGGTCCATTATGAGCCCCAACGGCGGAGAACCCGGCGGAGAAATCGCAGCAGCGATTACTTCTACTTTCGGTTCACTCGAAGCAGCAAAAGAGGAGTTCACAACTGCCGCAACGACACGCTTCGGCTCCGGTTGGGCATGGCTTGTACTCGGTGATAGCGGATTGGAAATCTACTCCACCGCAAATCAGGACAGCCCGATTATGCAGGGACATACCCCAATTCTCGGAATCGATGTCTGGGAACACGCCTATTACCTGAAATACCAGAATCTGCGTCCGGCTTACGTTGAGGCATGGACAAACGTTATCAACTGGACACGGGTTAACGAACTCTACGTGGCGAATGCCTAAATTTCCATAGCAACTTTTGGGTGTGGTAGGGGTAGGCGCGAGCAGCGTTTCAAACCTACCCTCTACTTCCCAAAATAGCATTTGCCCGCTCAAAGCTGCTTGCGAAATTAAAATTTCTTGACATCTCTCTTTAAATGTGTTATACTTAAAGGGTAAATATAATTCCTTTTAGCACCCCCGTGAAACTTCATAAAACAGGGTGCGTAATTAACATCTAAATAGATTACCCAAAAAAGCGTTGAAAGGGAGGAGTAAGTCGCCCGGACTTGCGAGAGATGGAGACTCATCGGCTGAAAGGTCTCCTCAAGCTACCACGACTGAAGGTCGCCCCGGAGCTGCTAATCTGAACGGACGCCAGTAGGATTAGTCGGTGTGATGCCCGTTATCGCATCCCAAAGAGTGCTCTTTCTCAGCACAAGAATCTTAAAAATGAGAAAGGGAATTGGAGTGGTACCACGGTAAGGTCCGTATAAATGTCCTTCTCGTCTCCATGTTTGGAACGAGAAGGTTTTTTAATTTTAATGACTCCCGTAGGGACAATCCCTACTACTTATTACTTATAAGGAAATTGGCATGGAACTTAAAGGAGCACAAATCCTTGTTGATGGTCTCAAGCGGGAAGGGGTCGAATACATCTTCGGTGTGAACGGTGGCGCAGCGATGCCGATTTTCGATGCCCTGTACGGCGAGACCGAAATCAAATTAATTCCGATGCGGCATGAACAAGGGGCTTCCCACGCCGCTGATGGCTACGCGCGCGCCACAGGGAAAGTCGGTGTCGCACTCGCAACCTCCGGTCCCGGCGCAACCAACCTCGTTACCGGGATCGCTACCGCCTATATGGATTCCATTCCGATGGTCGCGATTACTGGACAGGTTTTCACCCACTATATCGGCAGCGATGCCTTCCAAGAATGCGATGTTATCGGCGTAACACGGCCGATCTGTAAGCATAGTTACCTCATTAAAAGCAGTGACGAAATCGCAGATGTTGTCGCTGAAGCGTTTCACATCGCGAAAACCGGGAAACCGGGCCCTGTAATTATTGACATCGCCAAAGATGCACAGAACAATGAAACACCGTTTGAGTATCCAGAAACGGTTGACATCCGCAGCTACAAACCACAAGTACATGGCGATCAAGACCAAATTGCAAAGGCAGCGGCACTGATTAAAGAAGCCAAATGCCCCATACTTTATGCCGGTGGCGGCGTAGTCCTTGCTAATGCCAGCGAAGAACTACGGCAGCTGACCTTGAAGACACAAATCCCGATTACTGTCACTCTGATGGGACTTGGTGCGTTCCCTGAAACACATCCATTGGCAATGGAGATGCCCGGTATGCACGGCTCTTGTTGCGCAAATTACGCCTTTACCGATTCAGACTTGATTATCGCTGTTGGTGCCAGATTTGACGACCGCGTTACAGGTGATCTCAGTAAATTCGCACCCAATGCCAAAAAAATTCATATTGACATCGACGCGTCCTGTATCGGGAAAAATGTGCCAGTAGATGTCCCAATTGTCGGCGATGCAAAGAACGTTCTGACGGAACTGAACAAACAGGTTAGCACAGCGGATATCGACCCATGGCGCAATCAAATTCAGGAATGGAAGCAGAAGTATCCATTTGAATACGAGCAAAAATCCGATGTTGTTATGCCGCAATACGTTATTGAGAAAATTTATGAGCATTACAGTGACGCGATTGTTGTCGCGGATGTCGGGCAACACCAGATGTGGGCAGCGCAATACTTCAAATTCACTGAACCTCGACAATGGCTCAATTCCGGCGGTCTCGGCACGATGGGTTTTAGCCTACCTGCCGCAATCGGGGCGCAACTCGGATGTCCAGATAAAACCGTCGTTAATATCAACGGTGACGGCTCCTATATTATGACGATCCAAGAGTTGGTGCCAGCGATTACGATGAAGCTGCCCCTTAAGATCTTCATCATCAACAATATGTATTTGGGAATGGTGCGTCAATGGCAGGAATTGTTCCATGGCAAACGCTATTCTGCTGTCGATTACCACGACAACCCTGATTTCGCCCTGCTTGCACAGGCGTTCGGCGCCACAGGCTTGCGAGTTGAACACCCTGAAGATGTTGAACCCGCATTGCTGAAAGCGAAAGGGATTACCGACGGTCCTGTCGTCATCGACTTCATTGTTGATGAAGAAGAGAATGTATTCCCGATGGTACCAGCCGGTAAAGGCCTCGGAGATGTTATCCGCGGGTTATCCTAACGATTTTAAGGGTTGTCAGTTATCGGTTATCAATTTGCCTCGCAGTGAGGGTTAAAAGAGGGGACCGTTAAACGAGGGGAACACCCTATCAAAGACACCTCTTAACTGATGACTGGAAAATATTCCTCCGATAACCGACAACCGAAAGCCTGCGCAGCAGGCGAACCGAAAACTGATAAAAAATGAATCCAGAAGAACGACATATCTTTTCCGTTTTAGTCGAAAACCGCTTCGGAGTTCTCGCACGCGTTGCAGGACTTTTTAGCGGGCGCGGCTTTAATATCGACAGTCTCAACGTCGCTGAGACACACGACAAAAGTATCTCGCATATTACCCTTGTTACACATGGGGACGCGCAGATCATTGACCAGATCTATCAACACCTAAACAGGCTCATTGACGTTATTGAGGTGACCGACCTCTCCACCGCTGGGACGCATGTTGAGCGTGAACTTGTGCTTATCAAAGTTGCTACCGATAATCCTCAAAAACGCACCGAGATTCTACAAGTCGCAGAAGTCTTCCGTGGGCGGGTTATAGACATGAAACCTGCCTCCCTTGTCCTTGAAATTACAGGCGATGATGGTAAATTGAAAGCGGCGATCGATATTTTCAATACGTATGGTATCCTTGAGTTAGCACGCACCGGCAAAATAGCGATGCTGCGTGGATCCGAAAAATAATTTTTTATTTAACGGTCCACAAAGCATGCAATGAGAATTGCCGGTATTACCAGAATTAATTCAAATTCCGCACGCGCCAAGGAAATTTAAAAATACCGCAAGGAACTTTAAAAAAATGGCAACGATTTATTATGAGAGTGATGCTAATTTTGATTTACTGAAAGAGCGTACCGTCGCTGTCGTCGGTTACGGTGCGCAAGGACGCGCACAGTCGCTAAACCTCAAAGACAGCGGTGCCAATGTAATCGTCGCATTATACGAAGGCAGCCGTTCAAAAGCCCGCGCAGAAGCGGAAGGGTTGACCGTCAAGAACGTCGAAGAAGCCGCAGCGATGGCTGATATTGTTCAGGTCCTCATACCTGACGAACGCCACGCAGATGTTTATCGCGACCAGATTGCCCCAAATATGGAAGCAGGCAATATGCTCCTCGTCTCGCACGGGTTTAGCGTCCACTTTGGACAGATTGTGCCTGCTGGCGATATCGATGTCGCAATGATTGCGCCAAAGGGACCCGGTTCCCTCGTCCGTGAAGTGTTTGAAGGCGGTGGTGGTGTCCCATGTCTCATCGCTATTCACCAAGATACCACTGGTCTCGCTCGCGATGTCGCACTCGCTTATGCGAAAGGCATCGGCGGCACGCGCGCCGGAGTCATTGAAACCACATTCCGTGAGGAAACCGAAACCGATCTCTTCGGTGAGCAAGCCGTGTTATGCGGCGGAACCGCTGCTCTCATCAAAGCCGCCTTTGATACACTCGTTGAAGCCGGTTATCAACCGGAAATGGCTTATTTTGAATGCCTCCACGAGTTGAAATTGATCGTTGACCTGATCTATACCGGTGGATTGAGCAAGATGCGGAACGATGTTAGCAATACTGCCGAATACGGCGATCTCACACGCGGTCCTCAACTCATTGAT
>PYJC01000022.1 GCA_003635255.1 Candidatus Poribacteria bacterium
GACCTTCAACCTTTTCCTTGCATTTCCACCTAAGTCCAGAGTATAAATTCTATCGCAAGCTGCTGCGAGGTGTTTCCGCATCCCGTCAAACGCCATACCGTCGAGAAAGCCATTATTTGTTACAAACGCGACAACGCCTTCTTTGCCAATGCGCTCCTGTGCCCACAGAATTGCTTTGATGTAAGGATCATAGAGGGCATTTTTATTCGTTGCTTTAGAGTCTGCAGCCCAAGTGTCGCGTATCAGTTTATCCATTGTGCGGTATTTTCGATTTTTGTTGTTGTCGTTTTCATTCACTTGTCCCGCGTTATAAGGTGGGTTACCGATAACGACAAACATATCCGCAGCCTTCTGTCTCTTTACCCGTTCTGTATTTTCACGTGTAAAGAGTTCGCCTTGCTGCTGCTCAAGCAACTCAAACGTATCCGCAAGCGCGATACCCTCAAATGGCAGATACGTCCCGGTGCGTTGAAAGTATTCCTGCTCAATATTCAGACTGGCAATATAGTAAGGCAGGAGCATCACCTCGTTGCAGTGCAGCTCATGACGGTATTTCTCTTCCAACGCCGTGCCTTGGATGTCCTGCATGAGTCGAACGATGAAGTTGCCAGTGCCAACAAATGGATCGATGATATGGACGCCGGTATCCGATAGCGATCGGTCGAACTCGGTTTTCAAGATGTGTTCAACGCTCTTCACCATGAAATCCACGATCGGTTGCGGCGTGTAGACGATGCCGTGCGTATCTGCCACATCTTCAGAGAATCCCTGAAAAAACTTCTCGTAGAAAGTATTGAGGAAATGCTGTTTTTGGGAGAAGTCTTTACAGAGTGTCGCTGCCTGCTCGATAGCAACGTAAAACCGGTCTAACGGTTCAAGAAACACGTCGCGACTCACTTCGTGCCGCATGAGTGTGTAGCTGACGTTTTCAATCTCGCGGGCGATAATGTTTCGGAGCGTAAAGTCTGACCGATTGAAAACGGTACGGAAAATGCGTTCAGTGAGGATATGTTGGATGAGCATCTCTTCGACAGCATCTTGTGAGAGTTCCGGGTTAATGGAGGTGCGGCAGATTTCATAAAAATCGGTGAACGCCTCCTTGAACGCAGGATCCGTTTCGTGGCGTTGATCGATGAGTGCTTTCAACGCGCCCGCGAGGTCAGGCACATACTCTCTGAAATCGGAAACAGCCGCTTGCCAGTTGTCGAGTGCAGGCGGGACGTAAGAGAACAGATATTGCAGTGCAGCAATCAAGCGTGCCGGTTCGGTTATGTCTATATCCAGTGCGATCTGTCCGTTTTGATACAAGATGGCGCGCTGCGGTGTTTGGAAGAGGATATTGTCGAGTGGATAACCAGCATCGCGTTTGGCTTGGACGGCTTTGACGAGATCGTCGTCAATATCTTTCGCCTCCCAATACGCGAAGGGGAGTCCGTATTCGTCGAGGACGACACCATCAATGACAATACGGTTTCCCTTTGGCGTGTGCATCCCATATTGCGGAATGAGCGTAGCGTTTAATTGTTTTGCACAGGTATCCAATAAGAAGGCGAAGGGATTGCTAACCGCGCCTTCGTGTGTGGCATTGTGCCTGTCGTATTGCTGGAGCGTAGTGTAGTAGTCTCGGATCGGTTTGTGGGTGGGTTTTAGGTTCAACTTTGGCATGTAGGTATGATAATCGCACTAATATGCTGGTTGGTATCCAGGACGATACGCATCAGGAAGACAACTTATTCCTTTCACGTATTTTCTCGGCGCGTGCCTCGGCAATTGCCTGTTCAATATCCTCTTGTGCTTCTTCTTCACTCACACCTGGCACTTTTTCCCATATTCTGTCCAATCCTGAGAAAGCTTGCTCTCGCTGTTGAAGCATCTCTTGATATGCGTCAATTGGAACAATAGCGGCAAGTGGCGTGTCGGCGCGTTTGACTATCAGCCGATCCCCGTTTCGGTAGACTCCGTCGAGCAATTCACCAAGCTTCTGATGTAATTCCGTCGTTGAAACTTCTTTTTTCATTGTTTTCTCCGATAAGTGTTGTTAGTGTACAAGGCAGGAAGTGTATTACAAAGTATATCATAGATTCCGCAAAAAATCAAGGTTTTTGGGCTGTCTAAGGTTCAATTTGACATCTCCGTGAAAATCTGTTATACTCTGCTCTATTCAATTCATAGGAGTTATATCTGAATGTACAACTTATATGGAAAAGTCGCTTTGGTGACGGGTGCGGGTGGCAAAAACGGCATTGGTCGCGCGATTGCGACACGATTGGCGAAGGAAGGTGCCGATGTCGCTGTCAACGATATCACCGAGCATCCTTATGCTGCAGACCAAGCGGACTGGCAAGGGCTGCCTGATGTTGTGCGTGAAATTGAAGCGATGGGACAACGTGCCATCAGCGTTGTCGCGGACGTTGGGGACACGGAACAGGTGAAAGAGATGGTTGACAAGACCGTCGCACATTTCGGGAAAATCGACATTCTCGTCAATAATGCTGGTACAATGGCTGGCAAGGATCGTGTGCCTGTCGTAGATCTCGCTGAAGAAGATTGGGACAGAGTACAGCGCGTCAATGTGAAAGGCGTATTCCTCTGTTCACAAGCGGTCGCACGCCATCTCATCGCCCAGGGAACCGGCGGCAAAATTATCAATATGTCTTCTGTTACGGGGAAACGCGGATCGGCACGTTTCGCTGCATACAGCGCCTCGAAATTTGCTGTGATCGGCTTCACACAATCGCTCGCCTGTGAACTCGCACCCTATCAGGTCAACGTAAACGCGATTTGCCCTGGACTTGTGGATACAGAACGTGTCACACATCTGGCATCTGTGCTAATGCCCGGTAATCTTTCCGCTGACGAACAACTTGCGGAATACACACGCCAATCCGAGGCAAATGTACCCTTCGGGCGACTCGCCGAGGGAGCAGATGTAGCCAAGATGGCTGCTTTCCTCGCCTCAGACGAAGCCGCCTATCTCTCAGGGGTCTCCATCACCGTCTCAGGCGGCTCCGTGATGGACTAAAAATTAACGCAGAATCCGCTGGTCGCTCAGGTCTTTTCCGCCGACTGTTTTGACGATAGACGCGCCACGCCACTCCTTGACTTCCAGTTCGTGGAAGGCGTTGACAATATTGTACTGCGTCGGTAGGTCCTCCCAACGGGCTTTGTGGAATTGCACCGTGCCTTCACCGCGCCAATGTTCTTGCACAACCCGGTTCGGCGAACTCGCTGGCGTTAGCACGGCATAAGTGACATCCGCAGTTCCCCATTCACCGGTTCTCGGCATGTATTTGTAGTGGAGTGTACCGGTGAGAGGTTGTTCGCCACTCGGCTGTTTCGGCGGTGAAGCGGCGGGTTGTATCGCAACCGGCTCTGTCGCTCTCACGTGCATGTCCATAAACTTAAAGCCCATCCAGCTGGCAGTACAATGTGTTTCGCCATTAAACGTTAGCGGATCTGGCAGTTCACAATAGATTTTGGAGAAACCCAACTCCTCACGTCCTGTCAGAATCGGATCCGTCAGATTTTCCCATAGTACCGTCAAAAGTGATCCCGTCGCTCGGTCTACCTCGCCGTTAAAAACCGCTGGAAAACTCACGCCGAGGGTATTGTAGCCGCGTCCCGCCAACCACTCAATTTCTTTCATATAGCCTCCGGACACGGAGACCACGGGTTCACCGTTCAGCGAGAAACCCGGCGGTAGAAAAGCCTCAAGTTGTTCGCTATTTGTTAGGAAACTCACAGAAACTGATGTCGATTTCGGGTTATCTTTACACTCAAATTTTCTGCCATCAGGTCCATATCTCGGTCCCGTCCTCGGTCCAAAGTGCGTCGGCATCCGATACATCGCCTTCGGGTCAAACTTATATCCCATCTCATTCCCTCCATATTGTAGTATATTTTAATTCTATCAATATGGTGTAGAATGTCAAGCATTATAGTGAAGTTTATCAGGACATTCAGTTTTTGGTGTATTAGCGGTCAGTAGTCAGCGGTCGGTTATCAGAAAGGGTCGGAACTCAGAGATCCCTCCTACAGAAGATGTGTGCAAAAGATTGACACCATCAAAGAACTATGATAGATTTTGCAATTACCTATGCAACAGAAAATGAATGTCTCGATAAAAAAGAGAGGAAAATATGATAGAAAAACCGATCGTATTTTACAATAAAGGACAACAACTGAATGGGATATTACATGCACCAACAACTTACGATACACTATGTCCAGCGGTTGCTTTCTTCCATGGATTCACAGGGACGAAGGTTGAACCGCATAGGATATTCGTTAAAACAGCGCGAGCACTTGCCGGTATCGGGTTTTACGCACTTCGCTTCGATTTTCGGGGTTCTGGAGACAGTGAGGGTGATTTCTCCGAGATGACCATCGGTGGTGAGATCTCGGACGCTATCAAGTCGATTGATGTTCTCACCGCTATGCAAGGCGTAGACCCTGAACGTATCGGGGTTTTGGGGTTGAGTATGGGAGGCTGCGTCGCGGCGTGTGTTTCTGGACAAGATGCTCGCGTGAAATCAACTGTGATGTGGGCACCGCTCTCGGACGATCCGCCAGACCGACGAGAGGAGATTTTGGAGCGATCCAAGCACACACCGACACCAGAAGAGATCGCGCAATCAAACGCGAACGTTGTCGGAAAAGCGTTCTATGAAGAACTCCCCAACATATCTCCATCAAACACCATTCAGCAGTTTACGGGACCGCTTCTCGTGATTCATGGCAGTGGTGACGACGTGGTGCCGGTCTCTCACGGCAAACGTTACTACGAGTTGATGCGCGAACGCGATGCTTTGACGGAACTCGAAATCATTGATGAAGCAGATCACACTTTCAATACTGTCGGATGGGAGCAAGCGATCATTGCTAAATCGGTTGCGTGGTTTCAAAGAACACTACGTAGGAAAAACTTTCCTTCCTTAACGACTAATTCCGAATCATTAAAATAATTTGTCAAAAATAGCGAATGTATGTTAAAATGGTTTATTCTTAACAGGTTTAAAATCTGTCTGATAACACAACTTTCCGTAACAAAGACATAAATGGTTAAGATTTAACCATGCGTGAGGCATATCCACGGGAAATACGACGCTACCGCACCGCAAGCGGCAGTGAACCTTTCACCGAATGGGTTGAATCCATACGAGATCAAAGGACGCAGGACCGAATTCTTGCACGAATTGAATCCATTGAAAGCGGAGGCAATTTTGGTGATTGCACGCCTATTCGTGGTAGCGGTGGTGTCTTTGAACTCCGTTTCCACTTCGGTCCAGGCTATCGTATCTATTTTGGCGCAGTGGCTAACACAATTGTTCTTTTACTCTGTGGTGGTGCCAAGTCGTCACAGGCACAGGATATTGCACATGCAAAAAATTATTGGAGAGAATATAAGGAGACACAGCGATGAAAAATTCGGGAACATGGCGAGAATATATGGTTCAACGCCTCGCCTCTGATCCGAGCCGCGTGAAGGGTTATCTCCAAGCAATTATGGAAGAATACCAAACCTTTGGAGATCAGCGAGTAATCCTATTGGCACTCCGAACCGTTGCTGAGGCAGAAGGGGGCATATCAGCACTTGCCAAGAGAATTAACGCTGATCCGGAGGTACTCTCGGAAGAATTATCAAGCGACACGGCTTTGACGATTGACAGGCTCAAAACCATTCTTAACGCATTCGGATGTAGACTCTCAATTGAACCTCTGGAGCCAGAAGATCTCCACTATTCGACTACTCATTCTCCAGATGCAAGGCTGATACGGACTGCCTCCAGCGCAACCGCTGCGTCCTCTAAACATGGTGGTTGATTAACAGCATCTCGGATTTCAGAAAGCCACAACTCCTGAAGCGTCGGTTGTGGTGAATCTGGGATTATGAGCGGCGTTACGCCAGCAGGTGTCGTACAGTGCCATTCACCACCAGCATCGCTTATTGTGCCTTCGGTGAGGACGTAGCGTTCATGCTCTTCAGCGGCGTTAATCGCAATCCCACCCGCCCATGTCCACTGTCCAATACCGCTACGTTCAAACTCAACGGTGAGTGTGTTAACAAACCGGTCGTATTGTCCATTTTCTCTTAATCCTTCATAGGCAGCACTTCTTTTAACGGACGTAGCCCCACCGAAGAAATCGACAATCGGATAGATATGATAGATGAAGAAATGCGCGGGGGTCCCTGACACCGGCAAATTGAAAAGGATCTCAGGACGGGCACCGCGACCGGGTGTAAGACGCACAAAAGAGGTAAGTAGTAAATCGCCGAGTTCGCCTATCTTCTGTTTGAGTGCTTTGTGGGTGTTGGAGACGACCTCTGGATGTGAGACCCGTAGCACGCGACCCCGTTTTTCGGCAAGTTTCAACGCCGCTTCGCCTTCATCAACATCACTGGCAAGCGGATATTCCACAAAGACATGTTTATCCGCTTGCAACGCCGCGAGGACAATTTCGCCGTGGCTGTCGTTGTGGGTACAGATAACAACACCGTCTATATCCTCCCGTTCAATGAGACGGTGCCATTCAGAAACAAAAACTGTCCTGTGTTCTGTAGCAAGATGGCTCCCTGTCTGTTCGTTTCTGGAGGCGATTGCTACAAGATCCGCGGTTTCCATAGCGGAGAATCGCGCCAGATGGTGGCGCGCCATCCCGCCTGAACCGATAATTCCGATTTTAATTTTGGTCATATTTTTCTATGAGGTTTCCATAAGAAAGGCGCGCTTTGAAAGCGCGCCTACAGATAATTAGCGTTTTCAAGCTGTCTATGCCCAACCTTGACTTTCACCACCGACGCGGGCGGCACTAATCTTCTCATAATAACCGCTTTTCCGATAGGCTGCCAACGGGTGCGGGTCGCGTCCCATCTCCAAGCGCACCTGCTCTAAAAGCGGATTCACATCCGTTTCATAAGCGCGTTGGAGGATGGATTCCGCTTCAACCAAGTCAGCAGCATCCTGTGCGGCTGCGAGGGCATCTCGGTCAACGAGCAGTGCCTTCGCATACGCCTTTTGCAGATTGCAGACAGATTGGATACTCGCTTCCACCTTCGGCTTCAAGTTGTGACTTTGATCAATCATGTACGCGATGTCGGTTTCTGTATCGGGGTCGAGTTCTGCGGCAACCAATTCGGTGTAAATCAGGAAAAGTTCCTGTGGATTGATGGAACCTACCGTGAGATCGTCATCTGCGTATTTTCGGCAGTTGAAGTGGAATCCACCGAGTTTTCCTTCATCGATCAGGTAAGCGACAATAAATTCAATATTCGTGCCTTGCGGGTGATGTCCCAAGTCAATGAGGACTTGCGCTTTCTCACCGAGTTTTGTCGCCATGAGATAAGCGGTACCCCAATCAGGGAGGTCGGTATGGTAGAAGGCTGGCTCAAAGAATTTATACTCAATTAGCATTCGGGTGGCATCTGGAAGCGCGTCGTAGACCTCGGCTAACGCCTCTTGCATCCACTGTTTACGCTTTCTAAAATTCGACTGACCGGGGAAGTTGGTGCCGTCTGCGAACCACAAACTCAGCAGATCGGAACCTGTTTTCTCCATAATGTCAACACATTCAAGCATGTGATCAATGGCGAGTCGGCGGATACTGGCATCCGGGTTGCAGACGCTTCCGAGTTTATATGCCTGATCTTGGAAGACGTTCGGGTTGATCGCACCGATGCCGATACCGACATCCGCTGCGTACTGTTTCAATGCACCCCAATCGTCGGTTTTATCCCACGGAATGTGGAGTGCGACGGTCGGAGCGATACCAGTGAAGCGATGAACGGTGGCTGCGTCCTCCAAACGCTCTGCCGCATTTCGTGCCGCGCCGGGTTGTTCAAAGACTCCGAATCGGGTGCCGGAATTACCGTAGCCCCATGATGGCGTTTCAATGTGTTGCGTTTTGAGATGGTCTTTGACCGTTTCTATCTGGATTCCCTGTTTTTCCAACTTTTCGGCTAAAAGATCGTAAGCGAGATTGCTCATGCTGTTTCATTCCTTTCGTGGAGAATAGTTGTCAGTTTTCAGTACGATTTTTTTCTGCGAAAAAATCTTTCAGTTTTCAGTTAAAGAGGAAACCCTGGAACTATCAAAAACCTCTTGTAACTGAAAACTGTTAACTGTTAACTGACAACTACATTGTCAGTTCTTGAAATATCTGTACAAGTTTTTCTTGCGTGGCGTTCGGGTCTTCAATGATGATACGCGCGCCACCGATAACGTCCATGAACCCCAATTCACGCGGATATCGAGGGACCACGTGCAGATGATAATGCGGGATGCTCGCACCGGAGGCATCCCCCATGTTATAACCGACATTGAAGCCGCGTGGTTGATAGGCGTGTGTCAACACTTCAAAACAGAGACACTGGAGTTCGTGAAGGTCTTGAACCTCTTCCTGATTCAACTCTCGTACATCAACGATATGCCGGTTCGGAAAGATTAAGAGGTGCCCCGGACTATAAGGATAGAGATTAAGCGATATGGTAAAACGTTCGGTTCGATGAACTTCAAGGCGTTCGACTTTATCATTTTTTTCGACGATTGCACACAGAATACAGGGGACATCTGGGCGATTTTTTCCTTTGGCATAAGGCATTTTATTCGGGACGAAGAGGTTGTGTCGCATGGAAGCGTTTCCCATTTACAGTCTATCTCATAAATACCAATTCGCATGTAGCCGAAGGAAAACCTTTTTAGAAGATATATCGCAAGTCCCCCTGATAAGGGGGATTTAGGGGGTTTCTTCCGTAGGACATCCTTATTGAACAATACCTTCAAACTATTTATGAGACACGCTGTACAATAATATACAGACAAATTATCAGTTTTCTTGAAAAAGATTAAATTTTTGATACATCTATGATATACTATTTCGACAAAGCTTGCAAGCAGATAATTATTAGCAGTCGGCTATCAGTAAAGAGCCTTTAGTAAAGTCGTCGGCACACTCCGCTAAACTTGATATTTTTTGAAGAAAGAAAACTGAAATGGGTTACAATGAATGTGGCAGTGTTAAACGACTCACCAGTTTTTACAAGTGGCGACAAAAACCACAGATGACAACCTGATAATTCTGCCTGTATCAAGCATGTTCTGTTTCTTCTTATCTTATTTTTCCCAGCAACAGTTTTGCACATAACCTGCTTTCCAAATCATAACTAAATACACCTTGCTCGCGAACTACGAGCTGCGGGCATTCTGTAGGAGATTTTTGATGGAAAATAAAAATTTTGCTGCCTCCGCGCTGCCCAATATGGACGGTGAAGATGTGACGACTTGGGCACTTCCCAAAGGCGCGATGGCTCGATTGGGGCGTGGCAGTGTCCGCGATATGGCATTTTCACCCGATGGACAGTACTTTGCAGTTGGTACATCAATTGGACTCTGGTTATATGAACTCCCGACACTCTCCCCGATTGCTCTCTGGAATACGGAACTCGGAATGACCAGTGATGTCACATTTTCACCGGATAGCCATCGGGTTGTCATGCGCACGTTTGCTGGAAATTTAACAGTATGGAATATTCAAAGCGGTGCTTGTATAGCACAAATGGAGGAAGTGGACAATCAAAATATTTGCCAACCCGTTTTCTCTCAAGATGGGCAACACCTCATTGCTGCTAATTACCGCATGAAAAACAGGAAGATTTATGTTTGGGACTCACACACCGGCAAGCAAGTAAGAGAAACGGAAATACAGCATCCTTACGATGTCTCTCCCCTCTGCTTTTCCTCGGATTTAAGCCTGTTGGCAGGTAAAAACAGTGATCCAAATCACATAGGTAGAAATATCGGTGATGGTGATTCCATTGCAATCTGGCACGTAGATACTGGAGAACAAATTGCCAACATTACCGGACATCCTGATCGGGTGAGAAGGTTCTGCTTTTCACCATGTGGACGGTTCCTTGCTGCGGGTAATTGGCACGGCACAATACATGTATGGAATGTAGCAGGCGGACAACTGGAGGTGACCTATACTGATTACGGAGATGCCCAGATATTTCCACATTACACACCAAAGGATGGACTGATTACCGCCGCAGTTTCTGAACGCAAGATTGAGATTTGGCAGGTAGAAAAAGGCGAGAAACTGGATGAATTTGAACACCGCGGGAGCAGAAGCACGGTTCATTTTTCTGACAGCGGAACACAATTGGCACTCGCAAACCCCAGCGAGATCCAGATCTGGACAAAAGGCAATAATGCCGACGCATATACGCTTTCAAGCCTTCATGGACATATCACTACGATGGATACGTTAGTCTTTTCCACGGACGAAAAGGTGCTCGCTTCTGCGTCTTGGGGGGACAATGTTCTTTTATGGGACATCAGAAATAAAAACTCGTACCATCCACAGGGTGAGAAATTACCTGCAAGCTCACATAATGTCTACCGTCTTCCGAGTGGAGAACTCATTTCCATCAACGTATATGGAGATAACCTAAACGTGTCGGAAGTGGGCAAGAGTGAACCGCTTGCGGAACTGACCGGACCGGAAGGAGGCTTAGGCCGCGCCAAAGCGTTTGCACCCACAGGGCACTGGATCGCGAGCGCGGACAGGAACGGCAATATACACATCTGGGAACGCACGTCAACCTTAAATGATTTAAGAAAAAGCGAAAATTGGAAAAAGCATTCTACGGTCATCAACGATGAGGAATTTATTTATGGGTTGGGGCATAGCCCGACCGGATTGGCGTTTAGCCCAGATGGAAAACGACTTGCGAGTATATCACGGTCCCGAGATTGGAAAGCTTGTTTGTGGGATGTTGATTCAGGCGAACAGATCTCTGAACTTCCTTTAAAACCGCTAAGCGGCGGAGCGTATCGTGGATATGACACCGGAATAGCGTTTTCATCGCGCGGTGATATAATCGCTGGTGGCAAGTGGGGTGAGATTGTTTTGTGGGATGCAACAGACGGTAAAATACTTATGACGCTACCACAGCCCGAAGAAAGTCAAAGACCAATTGCGTTATGCTTCTCACCATGCGGAACGTATTTGGCTTCCGGTGCATGGTGGCAAGGCGGTTTGCAAAAGGTGCCTATCCGCTTATGGGAAGTAGCAACTGGTGAAAATATAGCAACTTTTTGGGGACACACCACCGATGTGCAGTGTTTCGCATTTTCTCAGGACGGCACTCTTCTCGTAAGCGGTGGACACGATGGGGCGATTTACCTCTGGAATCTGAAACCTTACCTGTAGAATATAAGGAGATGTTTTGATAGAAAAAAAAGAATTAGCAAGCCTTGTAGTTGGTGCTAACGGAGATGATGGGACAACTTGGGCTCTTCCCGAAGGCGCAATCGCTCGGTTGGGGCGCGGTAGTCTCCGCGATATGGCATTCTCACCGGATGGACAGCACCTCGCTGTGGGAACAAATATAGGACTCTGGTTATACGAACTCCCTACACTATCCCCAATCGCGCTGTGGGAAACGGATAGAGGGTATATTGACGGTGTTACATTTTCACCTGATAGTCGATGGATTGCTTCATCTACATATCTTGAAGCCCTCAGAGTCTGGGACATCCAGAGCGAGGTTTGCATTGCTGAGATGGAATTTACTAAAAAATCGGATCGTTTCGGTCTTACGAAGCCCGTGTTTTCCGAAGATGGAGAACGCCTCGTTGTATTTAATGAACGCGAGCGTAACATGAAGGTTCAGGTTTGGGATCCGCGCACCGGTGCACTACTCAGTGAAACTCAAATCCAATCCACCTACTATGTTTATCCTACTTGCTTTTCCCCGGATTTAAGGCTGTTGGCGGGGACGAATTACGTCAGAGATAACCGGACCGCTGAATTCATTGTGGTGTGGTGTGTGGAAACAGGTAAACAAATCGCTCGTCTTGACTGGACTGAGGAGCGATTCGGTAGATTATGTTTTTCCGCGTGTGGACGGTTCCTTGCCGCTGGTGGTTCAGAGGGGAGAATTCATGTTTGGAATGTCGAGAGCGAAAACCTTGAGGAAACCTATACCAAATATGAGGACGCTCAAATGGTCCCGTATTATACACCGGAAGATGGATTGATCGCCGCGGTGGCTTCTCCATCTCAATCCAAGATTGAGATATGGAATTTAGAAAAAGACGAAAAAATTGATACACTTAAACAGCAGGACAAAGGCAATTTTGTCCGTTTTTCAGAAAATGGCACACAGTTAGCCTATATTGATAGTAATGAAATCAAGATATGGACAAAAGGTAGACCTACCGATCAAGCCCCTCCAACCATTCAAGGCCCCACAAGAGCTGTCACTGTCGATTCATTAATCCTCACGCCGGGCGAAAAAACTATAGTGGCTACGTACTGGGGGCGGAAAGCATTCTTATGGGACGTTTCCAATCAGTCTGTGCGACACCCAACTGAAGAAGAACTGCCAGATAAAACATATAAGGTTTATCTATCTACTAACGGTAAAATCTTTGCTACAAGTAGAGATGAAGACACCCTAAAAGTGCGAGCTTTTGGCAGCAGCGAGCCTATTGCTGAAATCCCTTTCCCTGAGTTGGAACTGATATCGAGAGAGGCACTCGCGCCAACAGGACACCGATTCGCCGCTGTTGATAGAGGTCGCACTATCCATGTATGGGAACGTCCTTCTCCATCAAATGGTGGGGATCGGAGAGAGAATTGGGAAAAGTGTGCAGTACTTATAGGACATCCAAAAGCTATTGGAACATTGGCGTTTAGTCCCGATGGAAAACGACTCGCGAGTATCTCAATAGATCGAACTGCCCTATTGTGGGATGTTGATGCAGGCGAACAGATTGCCGAAATGGATTTACCCCGACCGCCATCACAAGGAAAAAGGAGAGGACGTTATACCGACGTGGGCGTAGCATTTTCGCCACTTGGAGACATAATCGCTGGTGGACATCGAGGCGATGTTATGTTGTGGGATGCAACAGATGGAAAAACCGTTATGACGATCCCACAGCCCGAAGAAAGTCAAAGAGCGATTGCGTTATGCTTCTCACCATGTGCGGAGTATTTGGCTTCTGGCGCATGGTGGCAAGGCGGTTTGCAGAAGGTGCCTATCCGTTTGTGGAAAGTAGCAACTGGTGAAAATGTCGCCACCTTCTGGGGGCATACTACTGATGTTCAGGGCTTCGCGTTTTCACAAGACGGCACCCTATTAGTCAGCGGTGGATATGATGGTGTGATTTATCTCTGGGATCTGAAACCTCATCTGTAGAATGGAAGGAAATGTTTCCATGGAAAACAAAAAATTAGTAACCCCTGCGCCAATCGGGGCAGATGGAGATGATGTGACGACTTGGGCACTTCCTGAAGGTGCCATTGCCCGATTGGAGCGCGGCGGTGTAGGTGACAAAGAATTCGCACCAGATGGACGCTATCTCGCTGTCGCAACGAAGATAGGGCTTTGGTGGTATGAAGTCGCAATGATGTCGCCTGTAGCACTCTGGGGAACAGAACGGGGGATGGTCTCCGATATTGCATTTTCGCCTAATGAAAAATGGATCGCCATTAGCAACTGGGATAAGATTTTGAAGGTTTGGGATGTCCAACGCGGGGTTAGTATGGCACAGATAGAACTCACAGATTTTTGGGCACCCTTTATCTTTTCACCTAATAACCGTTGGCTTGCAATTGGCAATCGCGACACAGGTAACGTTGAATTTCGGGAGCCAGAAACCGGTAAAATAGTCTCAACGTTAACAGGTGAAGCTGAAAAAGGTGGAGCGTTTATGCCGATTGCTTTCTCTCCAGATACCCAGCTACTTGCGTCTACACGCCGTGATGACACAAATAACGATGTTGAATCTATAATCGTATGGGACGTTGAAAGCGGTGAACGAGTTGCCTGCCTCACGGGACACACCGACTGTATTTACCGTCTCTGTTTTTCACCGTGCGGCAGATTTCTGGCATCCGGTGGCGAAGAAGATGGGACAGTCATCATTTGGGGCGTTGGAAGTTGGCAACAAATAAAAACGCATACAGGTTACGGTAAATCTGACATGATTCCCT
Organism: Candidatus Poribacteria bacterium; assembly: GCA_003635255.1. Classification (GTDB taxonomy): domain Bacteria; phylum Poribacteria; class WGA-4E; order WGA-4E; family WGA-3G; genus WGA-3G. The sequence goes on from PYJC01000022.1 coordinate 14,005, forward strand.
CTTATTCACCGGAGGGAGTGCTCCGTGTCGCAGCAGTATCTGATGACGATGACACCGTCACCGTGTGGGACTTGGAAAACAACGAAAAACTTTACACCGCCGATTCCGAAGCATCTGTGACGTTTTCCAACGGTTCGCAGTTGGCTTACCAATACGAACCCGATTTTCTGGAAGTGTGGACGCTGGGTAACTCCAATCCACGCCGAACCGTCCAGACACACATGTCATTCGTGGATACCTCTGAATCGCTGATATTTTCGCAGGATGGAAAGACAATAGTGGCGGAATACAGATACGGGAGCATCCTGTTATGGGATATTGAAAGCAAACAGGCACGCCCAGCGATCCCAACAGAATCAGCAGCGAAAAATCAGCGCATCCATGTCTCTTCCGAAGGAGAACTCTACGCTACCAGTATTAACAAAAACACCGTCAAACTCTGGGAAGTTGGGAACTGTGAGTCTCTAATTGCTGAATTCGCTGGTAACGAATTTATGTGTGCAACTGCGTTGGCACCTACAAACAATAAGTTAGCATCCGCACACCAAGGCGGTAATCTAATAATATGGGATGTGCAAAGTGGAGACAAGTCACGTGTGTTCAGGCATCCACTCCAGACCTCAACCGATGATTCCGATCAGGCTTGGAAACTGGTATTTAGTCCAGATGGCAGCTTACTCGTGAGTTACACTGAAGACGAAGCGAATGTTCGGCTCTGGGATGTAGAACGCGGCGAAGAAATACAGGACTTTCCAAGCGATGAAATTGACAACATCGGAACGTTTTCTCCGTGTGGACAGTACCTTACTGGCATTTCCAGTGGGAAAAACATCATTTTGTGGGATGTCAAACATCGCGAAATCCTGACGAAGCTCCCTTGGGCACCTGAGTTCGCCTATTCTTCATGCGGTTCATATCTGGCGTGCGGTAGGCAAGACCCGGAAGGTATCCTGTTGTGGGACCTCAAACGCTGTGAAATCTATAAGCGGCTACTGCTGCCGGAGGGGTGTCAGGATGTGCATGCGTTGAGATTTTCGTCTTGCGGGCAGTACCTTGCATTCGGGGCTGCCTGGGAAACAGGGTTGAAGAAGGTGCCTATCTGTTTATGGGAGGTCGAAACTGGCAAGCATATTGTCACATTCTGGGGACACTTCACAGATGTGCAGGCTGTTGCTTTTTCGCTGAATAATGAACTTTTGGCAAGCGCGAGTTTTGATGGATCCATTCTTCTCTGGACTCTGAAACCTTATCTGTAGCATCTCAAGAAGGTTAACACAGCTGAAAACGCTTTTGAACGGAACTACAAAGAACAGGGTCATTCAATTGTCCGTTTTTGGTGTTGTCCTTTTCGTAGGTGATAATACTTAATTTATGTTATGTATTAAGAAAAAACGCTGAAATTTTCGCTAGATTTCGCTAGATTTCGCACCGGATCCTGGAAAAAAGACATCCAATCCAATAATTTCTTATAGCGAAGTCCATAAATAAATGGACATCTTTGTAGCATAAACTTTTAGTTTCCTTGTTTTTGTCCAATGAAAGTGTAATGTCATTTGTGTATGAAAGGTGTGTGAATGTAGAAAAGATGTGCCATTGAGCCGCTAAAAAGGTTATCATAGGTGTATAACTAACCTAACCTTTTTGGAGGGTCTCAATGGCAAAAAGAAGTATAGCAAGAAAACGGAAAAAGCGCAATCGGAAAAAATGGGTTGTTTCCTCTCAGGCACCGTTGTGTGCGGTGGGTAAAGTGTTGCGAGAGAAATCGGTGTTTCAGGAACTTCACAAGGGCGTCAATATTCCGCAGAAGACGGTGATGTATCGTCCGACAGACAAGTTGGTCTTTGTGGTGTTAGGGATGCTCTCGGGGGCAGAGAATGTCTCTGAGATCAATACGAAGGTGCGTCCGGATCGTGCGTTATTAGAGGCGTT
>PYJC01000023.1 GCA_003635255.1 Candidatus Poribacteria bacterium
AGCTCAAGAAAGTCAATGCTTTTTTTTGGATGTCTAACGCCACGGTCAACCGCCCAACGAGCTGCTCAAGGTGGGCAATACGCCCCGCCGCCTCGTTGGACTGTTGATCCGTTGAGGAGGACCAAGAGAGTCGCCACATTTTCAATAACTTGCTGCTTCCACTTCGAGAGCTGTTGTTCGCTGAGGTTATGTCGTCTACAGAGTTCTGCTTGGGAAGTTTCACCACGGAGTGCCTCAAGCACGACTTCTGCTTTAAACTCGGGGGTGAAGTTTCTTCGTTTCGCCATCGGAAGGCTCCTTTCAGTAGATTGTTATTATATCACAATCTTGTTTTAGAGAGCGGCCCGAATTTCCGATGGCAGTACATAATTTTATACCTGGTGGTTGTGCCTGAAACCTAAAACTAAAACGTTGATACAAGTAAAAATCACAGAAAAAGAGAGGTAATATGATTGCTACAAACTATCCTAACCGAGATGCCCTCTATGTATCATATACCATATACCGCGATGCTATGCGTGGGTTCATCATTCAGTGTTTAGAAAAGAATTGCGATACATCCCCAGAACAATTAATCAACAAAGTATTAAATCGTTCCGAAATCAACAACGCAGCCTCAATAGATATTGGCGATTTCCCAGATCTTATCGTGGCATATTGGAAGGAGGCAGTTTCTTTCTCTGAGGAATTTGATTCTGATTCCAAGGTTCGGACTGACACAGAAACCATAAAGAAAGGCCGAAAGCTTTGGGCACATCCAGGATTGACGGACACGGATCCTGGAGAGACTCAAACGCTACTGTCTCTCATCAGTAAAGTCCTCGGAGAAATCAACGAACCAAACGAAAAACGTAAAGTTGAGGTCATTCGCAATCAACTTTTTCCTTATGACAGTGAGTCAAACGTAGAAAAAGTGCAAGGAGAATTAACAACGCTCAAGAAGCAACAAGAAGCAACAGACAAAAGACTTGTGACAATCGAAGAACACTGCGCGAATATAACTGATACCTTAAACCAACTACTAAAGTTTGGACAATTTTATGAATTAAGATGACAGAAAGCAGAAAAGTAGGTATCCTTTCATAAAAACATACCACTGTTTTGAAAGGACAGTAAAAATGAACCTCCTTTTCTGCTTAGGAGATATTCTATCGGATTTTCGACATTTATTCAATCAACAAAACTTCGCCCTTTTCCAAGCGATGATCTGTGGCTTTATTGCCAATACACACGGTGGGACACTCACCCGTCTTTATCAATCAAGTTTCTCAGAGACGAAGTATTGGTCGTTTACGAAGTTTCTCTCCCGAGGGGTATGGGATGTTGATGCTGTCGCTGCACGCCTGATTGAAAAGATACAGGAGGTATTTACCCACTGGGTTTATGTTTATGATCTCACGCGTGCCCTGAAAACAGGCAAAAAACAATATGGACTGCATTTTTTCCGCAACTTCAAGTATCAAAAGGGGCGTCTGAATCAATCAAAGTTTCACTTCGGACATGAGTTTGCTGCCTTGGGGCTGCTTTGCCAAACCGCGACGCAATGGTTTCTGTTTCCTGTTTGGGTCAGACTTATCGTGCCGGGAAAACTCCGCGACAAAGCCGATGCGGTCTTGAAACGTATCTTTTCAAGGATCCCTCGGGGCCTGGTCATCTTTGACAGGGGGTTTGCCCGCCGGAAAGTTTTTCAAATGCTTTTAGCACTCAAACATCATATCTTGTGTCGGGCGAAGTCAAATGCTGTGTTTTATCGTATCCCTAAACCCCCGAAACGTCCAGGGCCGGGGCGTCCCAAGAAATACGGAGATCGGCTCAACATCCGACGCTTGCGGTATAAAGTCGTCTCCATAATGGAGAAAGACTCTCAGGTGGCTTCACAGATCGTGCGGACGAAAATGTGTCCTACAGAGGTCCGCCTCGTTGTTATACGCAGAAAACCGAAACCTTCAAAACCTTATCAGTATTTCTTAGTCTTTACAACCGACTTGACGCTTGAGATTCCGCAGATCGTTGAATACTATCGCCAAAGGTGGCAGATAGAGACCGCATTTCGTGATGCCAAACAACACTTCGGCTTCAATGGGTATCAGGTGAAATCTCGGAAAAGTATCAATCGTTTCCTCCAGTTGAGTTTCGTCGCAGCGAGTTTGACGAAGTTGATCTTCTCTCTGCCGGAAACGACAGAGAAACGCCTCAGTGTTGAGGATGTTTCTAAGGCACTCGGCATTCATTGGTATAAACCTAAGAAACTCACGCAAGGACTTCGGGTTGCTTATCTTCAAGCACAAATCTGGCGACTCCGATTTTCTACGAGTTTCAAAGAAAAAACAAACTCACAGAATATTCACACCGAGCTACAACAAGATAACGCCCTGCCTTTTGACAAGGCAGCATGAATTCTATAATATTGTCCAAACTTTAGAAACCAACTAAGAACAGCCCTAAAACCGATCAAGTCCACGGAATACTCTATAAATGAACCGGACCAATCTATAGAAGTAGAAGAAGAGGATCGAACCTATAATCAGCCCCCTTCTTTGGAATCCCCGTCTCCGCAAAAGAACGCAGAGACTTCCAACACGCTTGAAGTTGGGCAAACCTTAACAGGAAGAGTGAAACGAATCATTGCTAATGGCGTATTTATAACGAGCCATGAAGGTGAGGGATTCATCCCTCTATCTGAATTAACTTTGGATTCCGTGAACCATCCATCCGACTTGGTTTCGCAGAAAGATGAGGTTGAAGTTATTGTTATCGACCTCAACGAAAATAACATCGAGAAACTCCCTTCACTGAGGCTGAAATCCAAGCATGATGAATGGATTCGCAGAATAGACGAAAAGGGATATCACGAGGGTTCAATAACTCAAGTCACCATCACCACTATTCACGATACGCTCGGAGCATTTGCCGAACTTGAAGAAGGGATTTCAGGGCTGATTCATCAATCAACTTTTCCGTCAAACGCCTTTGAATCATTACACGAAGATCAAAAGGTTGAAGTACGTATATCACGTATTGATTTTGAAAACCAAAAAATAAATTTACACTTATAGTAAAACCTGTAATTAATTGGGCACTTTCAAACAGTCTGAATACCTATAATAGGCATTCAGACTGGCACAGGCTAACAGCCTATGCTACAAAGATGTCCACTTATTTATGGGCTTCACTATAAACCACGCCGTTGGGTAAAATCCGATCCAGCAAATTGGATAAAATATCTTTGGCTAAAGAGACGGGAAACCAAAAAGGCGATCCCGTCTCTTTTTTCTTGCACGTCAAGCCATTTCATGCTATCCTATTCTCTAAGGAGACAACAATATGCAGCAACCCACAGATACCCATCGCACAGCGAAAGACCTATCGCCTGAAGAATCAGCGGAATACCGGCAGCGGCTTGATCAGCACTTTCAAAATCGGAAGGTGGATGAGGCGTTGCTACAACGCGCATGGCAAACGGCACATCAGGTTGCCACTATGCTTTATGAAGACTTCGGTGCGACACAGGTCGCTGTCTTTGGTTCGCTTGCACAGGGAACGTGGTTCTCAAAATCGTCAGACCTTGACATTGCCGTTTGGGGAATCCCGTCTGATAAGTACTTCCGTGCAGTATGGGAAGCCGAAGATATTAGCAGATTGTTTGAGATAGATTTGGTTGATTTTGAGAGTTGTCAGGGGTTACTTCGCGAGAGAATTGAAAGTCAAGCCGTTAGCATTGGAAAAGGCGACATCTACCCTGTGGACCGGAGCCAATTGATACAAGACATCTCCGATGAACGCCCGAAAATAGAAAGAACTATTAGCGGAATTACGAAGGCTCTACAAAAAATCGAAACCGCTCCAGCGGAATACAGAATAGCTATAGAAGTTACGATAGCTAAACGTGTCTCGGATTGCTATATGGGCATGGAAAACATTTTTAGACAAATTGCCCTTGAGGTTGACCTATGTCTGCCCGATGGCAGTAGAGAGCATAAGGAATTGCTGGCACAGATGGCAAAACCGCACGCCGAACGGCCACCGGTGATTTCCAAAGGAACTTTCAAGAACCTACAAGAATTTTTAGCGTTTCGATACCTCTTCATGCGTTTCGATACCGATGAATTGGATTATCAAAAAACAGAACAGAAGGCAAAGCAGGTTAGTCCGATATTTGACAAGATATTTAAAGAGCTCGATGCCTTTATTTCTTACTTAGAGAAAGAGAAAAATGGCTGAACGGATCCAACTGGAAAATAAACGCTAAACTTTGGGAGAACCACAATGCCATATTCAGATTATACACCTGAAACCATCGTTGCCCGCGGTGATGCGATATATCAGCAACACCGGAGCGAAGTTGAGCCACATCATAACGGAAAATTTTGGGTAGTTGATATTGAAACGGGTGACTATGAAATTGACGATCAGGACTTTGTCGCTGCATCGCGACTCCGTGCGAAACATCCCAATCCTGTGATTTACTGCACGCGAATTGGGGGTCGTACCGCGAATCCACTCGGTTTTAGGCTTTCCGTCCTTACAGACTATCCCTCCGGAACCGTTACCACTCGCGGCAAGGCAGTATATCAAAAACTTCAGAACAAAGTTGAGCCGCGCCACAACGGAAAATTCTTAGTGATTGACATCCAAACGGAGGACTATGAAATTGACGATCAGGGTACGGTCGCTATTAATCGCCTTCTTTCAAAGCATCCTAATGCTGTGATTTATCTTGTACGAATCGGGTACCCAACAGCGTATAAGCTCGGTTTTAGAGGGACTTATGGAACCCTCGAAAACAAAAGGAAACACATCAAACCTCTGAAATGATCACAGGAAAAATTGTTAACAGTAAAGAAGCTATTATTGAATTGGAAGTAGTTGGCGTAGTGCCACCACAGAAAATTGAAGCGGTTATTGATACCGGTTTCACAGAGGAGTTAATGCTACCAGGTGATTTAATTGACCGTCTCGGACTTCCACGAGTTGGTGAACTCCCTATAACTCTCGGTGATGGACAAGCGGTGGACGTAGAGATGTACCTTGCGATAGTGTTATGGCATGACGAAAAACGTATCGTGCAAGTACTCCGGACAGATGGCAAAGCATTAGTCGGCATGTCCTTTCTCTATGGAAATCGTTTGATATTAGATGTCGTAACAGATGGCGAAATAACAATTGAGCCTTTACCGTAGGGCATTCATGGTGCCATATCGGGTTCCAGAATGTTTATTACTTTCACTTTTTGTTTAGAAAATGACTGAACAGACACTCCTCCAACAAATCACAGACTTCTGCCGATTGCTTCGACAGATGGACATTAACGTGACGACAACCAACCAACTCAGTTGGTGCAAAAGTGTCGAACTGATTGACATTAGTGAACGGGACGCGTTTTATCATACAGCACGGACGAATCTGATCACTAAAGAAGCAGATCTGAAGACATTTGACCTCGCTTTCAACCTGTTTTGGCGATACCCGCGCCCAGATTTTCAAGCTGTTGATACGGGCAACCAAACACCCGAACCGTCGAGTCTCCAAGACCTCTCCGATGCTACTGACGAGCAGGACATGATAGAGCAGTGGTTGGATGCTGAGACTGAGGATGATGAGGAAGAAGGGGAAGAAGACGATCCGCTCGCCTATAGTGTAGAAGAGGTACTGACTCGAAAGGATTTCAGTGAATTCACAACGGAGGATATGGAACAAGCACGAGAGATTATTGCGAAACTGGCAGCGGTGTTGGCAACAAAACTGAGTCGTCGGAAGGTTGTCGGCAAAAAAGGTAAAACTATCGACTTCCGTCGAAGTTGGCGAAAAAGCCTCGTACATGGCGGCGAACCGCTTGAATTAATGCGGAAACAGCAGAAGATTAAGAAAACCAAGATCCTGCTCCTCTGTGATGTGAGCGGTTCTATGGATTGCTACGCCAAGTTCCTCATCCAATTTATCTACGGCATGCAACAGGAATTGAGAGAAGTAGAAGTCGCAGTCTTCAGCACACATCTGACGAACATTACCGGACTCCTCCAGCGGAAAGGACTGGCAGAGGGATTGAACGAAGTGGCAAACGTCGTGCCAGATTGGTCGGGTGGGACAAAGATCGGCGAAAGTCTGTTGGAATTTTATCGGCAGTTTGCGCCATCTTTTTCGGCGTATCGTACGGTAGTCATTCTCATCAGCGATGGCTGGGACCGAGGCGATGTGGATGTGCTGCGGCATTCTATGGAGATGCTCCATCGGCATGCTTATCGGCTAATCTGGCTCAATCCATTGCTCGGTAGCGATGGCTATCAACCGATCTGTCGAGGTATCCGTACGGCGTTGCCTTATGTAGATTATTTTCTCCCTGCACACAATCTGGAGAGTTTGGCACAGTTGACAAAAGTATTGATTCCACTCTGGTCGCGATGAAAAACCAAAAAACTAAGATAAGGAAATCTAACTATGCAAGTTCAAGCAGCAGTGATGCTCCAACCGGGACAAATAGAAATCCGCGAATTTGAGAAACCGTCTCCTGCAGATGACGCGCTCCTCTTACAAGTCGATCAAGTCGGCATTTGTGGGACTGATAAGCACGTGTATCTCGGACACGTTGTCCTGCCATTCCCTGTCATCCCAGGACATGAAGTTGTTGGTACGGTTGCTGAGATCGGCAAAAATGCGAATCAGGTAATGAATGTGATGGGCGGTCCTATCAAAGCAGGGGACCGTGTAACTGTGGTGCCTGGCTCAAAAAACTGTGGTGGATGCTACTACTGTTTGCATGTGCCGGGTCGTCCGACCTTGTGTTCCAACAGAAGGATATACGGTTTTGGCAACAGTGAGACCCCGCCCTATCTGAATGGCGACTTCGCTGAGTATACGTATATTCACGGCGATTCTTGGGTGTATAAAATGCCAGAGGGTATCCCGGAAGAGATTGGCGTCTTAACAGAACCGGTGGCAGTAGCGACGCGTGTTGTTGGGCGCGCGTATGCTCCCGGTCTACCGCAAGTGGGAGATGGATATGGCATTGGGAACCGAGTAGCGGTTCTCGGTTGTGGACCGATTGGTCTCCTCGTCGTTGCTGTATTACGGGACAGCGGTGCCGGGACTATTATTGCCACCGACCTCGTTGACAGTCGGTTAGAGATGGCGAAACAGATGGGGGCGGATGTAACTATTAATGTCGGGGATACAACACCTGAAGAACGGGTGGAGCAGATTCAGGCTCTTACAAACGGTGTTGGTGTAGACATTGTAATTGAGTGCGCAGGATTGCCAAGCGTCTTCTCCGAAGCGTTAGACGTAGTGAGACGCGGTGGGAAGGTTATCGAAGTCGGACACTACACGGATTCTGGGGATACCCAAATCCGCCCTTACCAACTTTGTAACAAGGACCTGGATGTTTGCGGGGTATGGGCATATCCGCAAATTCAGTTTCAGACAGCGTTGGATTTTCTCCAGATCACACGCGCGCCCTTGCACGAATTGATAACGCATCATCTACCGTTGCACCAGTTGGAAAAAGGCATTGATATGCTTGGACAAGAAGGCGTTTACAAAGTTGTGATTGAGCCACAGGCGTAGCGTGTTAAAGTTATCAACGATAACCAATGCTCTTTTAAGAAGAGAGATACGTTTGAAAAACGCGCGTAACTCCACAAATCCTCAGGTGTTTTAAAGCTAACAATAACACAAATGGAGAGACGTTAGATGAAAAACCACAAAAGCGTTTTCATGGTAATCTGTTGTTATATCCTGTTGAACTTCGTTATCGGGATTAGAGGAAGTGCTGCTGCGGATACCGAAATCGCTACTTCCAATAAAATACCAGAGGGGCCTCCGCTTTTCAAAACTATAAAAGGGGCAAAGACCTATATTGTCAAACACCAAAACCGAGATGGCGGTTGGCCCCTTGTCCCCGGTGGAGATAGCAATGTAGAAAATACTGCATTCGCGATTTGGGCGTTGATTGATGCGGGATGGGGTACCGGTTCAGAGGTCATCCGAATGGGTGTTGCGTATCTACGAAATACACAATCGGATGACGGCAGTTGGAACAAGAATACCGCACATACCGTTTTTGCCCTTATCGCCTTAACGACAGCAGAAACCGACTCTGAAGTCCGTTTTAAAGGGCTTCGTTGGCTGAAAAAAGTCCAGAACCGGAGTGGTGGCTGGGGTAAACAGGAACGAAGCCCCGACAACGTATTGTACACTGCCGCTGTTTTAGCAGGATTCAGGCGGCTCGGTTTCAAACAGAGTTTCGAACCTGTCTCTAAAGGCGCAGATTGGTTGGCGGGATTCATTAATCATGATGGCGGTTGGGCATTACAACGCGGCATGCAATCCGACATTTTCTTGACATCTTGGGTGATACAAGGTTTAGAACCTGTTTACGATATTGACGCACAAATCGCATGGTTAAAGCAGCTACAGAACAGAGATGGTGGGTTCGGAAGATATAAAAATAGCCCCAGCGATCCGGAAATCACTGCGATCGCGATTCTGGCACTTGCGGCTGGAAATGATCCGCTCAATACGCGCCGCGTCGCAACTGATTATTTAACGGACGCGCGGCAAGATGACGGCAGCTTTGTCAGCAACACACCCATAGAATTAACAGAACGGATGGCGAATTTGCAGTCCACCTGCTTCGTGCTCATCGCGATACACGCCAAAACAGCAGATGAACTGGCTGTAGAACGATCAGTAAAATAATAAGACAGAGAAGGCGGCGCACTTATCGTCGCTGGTCAGGACCACCTGTCGTGGTCACTGGCGCAGTAGCCCCTGGCATAATGTAGTGCTCGCCTTTGGTAAGTTGGGCGACTTGCCGCTGGAAGCCATCTCCAAAAGACCCGGTCCGCATAGAGGTTACACCGCCGATGACGTAAACGCGCGCCCGTGCCCCACGGCATACTGAAATCGCTTTGCCTGCTGTATATCCTTTCTCGGCGCGCCTGCTCGTTGGTTCGTCCGTGACAATGATGAGCACAAGGTCACGATCCGGTGGTGTCCGAAGCTTAGGTACACCTTCAATAACAGCATCCAGTAGATGCTCATCACCAGATTTTGGGAGTCGAAACATAGTCTTCACCTGCTCGGGCTCTAAGGACGGCTTGGTTACAACAATGGTGCTTTCGCCACCACCGATAGCCGCCCAGAACCGGATAATCCCAAATTGGTAATCCAATCCTGCTTCCCTAAACACCACCACCATCCGATCCAAACCCTCACATGCCGGATCTGCTTTGGTTTGCATGCTCAAACTGTAATCGAAAACGAACACAATGTCTACTTTACCGGGTTCACTCTGAACTAAATTTTCAGCAATGCGTTTAAACACCCCATCCACCCGGAGCAGTGCTTTATCCGCGACTATATCGCCACTCCGAATCCGTTGCCCATCCATCCGCTGTTGGTTTGAATCAATTGGATACCACTTACCGCCCGTTTGGTCGGTAAGTTCCGCTTGAATCTTCTCACTCGTGCCGATAAAGCTGAGTTGTACACTGTTTTTCCGGCATAAGTTGACGATCTGTTCACTGATTCTGCTCTTAGCATCCGCTTCAGTCCATGCAGTGCGCATCCGCGAGTTGGTAATCACAACAAATTGCGTTGTAACGCTTTCGCGGAAATCCAACTCATTCAAACCTTTCACGACTGCATCAAGTCCATATCCAGACTCAGCGTTGTCAGCCTCGACCCGCGTCTCTCGCAAAGCGTTCTCAATACTGATATAGTCAAATGACCATTGATGAAATATGTACCTCGGTTCCCCGCGCACCGATTGAAAACTTATGAACGCGAACCTATAGTCCATCGTTTTCGTCTCTATAACGGTGAGCATATCAATCAGTCTCTTTTCAAGAGTAGCAACGGGTGCCAACATCCGCTTACTGACATCAACAAGGAACACGACATCCACCTTCGGATTTTCGGCGTGCTGCGTTGCGCGTTTCGCGATGTCTTTGAGGCTTTCACCGATATCCGCCTTAAGGGTGTCCTGCTTCTTCGCACTCGGGTCTACCAATATTCTATGTTTCCGCCGCGGTGGACGAACCTGTGCCGTTGCTTGCAGTGTGCCTACTAACACGCACATTGCACATAAGCAACATATCCAACTTTTCATTGTCTCTCCAATTAAAATTCAACCAAAAGCTGCGGAATAATCGCTGCACTTCGTGTCGATTTTTCAATGTTATTCACCTGATATACCAACCGTGCCAGCGCGCCTTCAGTAAAATGCCATGTCAATGCACCACCAAGTGTCGTCCACGATTGATCCTCACGTGATCGACTAAAATTAAATGTGCTATACTTCTCCGTGTTCGGATTCCACACATCATATTTTAACCGGATATCTATAGTTTCTGTCAAGGGAATTTCCGCGTGTAGATAGTACCCTTCCACTGTCGCTGTCCGGTCACCCTTTATCGGTATTTGTGTATATTTTAAGAGTTGTGTATCCGTACCGCGCACCCATTCAGCGGCAAAATCCAATCGCCATACCTTAAAATTCGTCGCGAGTCCAAACCGACGTTTGTAAGACAACACAGATGGATTCACATCCCCGTTATTCGGATTGAATGGATAACTATTACCATCGAAGTAGGAACTGCCAAGCCAGATCCGCTTGCCCAAGAGCGAAGGCGTTCCGTTGACATGCAGAAACACAGGAGGACTGTTGTTCCGGATCGGTTTTAAGACACCACCACCACTGCCGTGCGGACCAATCCGGACACCAGACTCCACAGTCCCATCCGTGACCGTTCGTAGTGAATCCGGTCCATCTGCAAGCGATGCTACATAGGCAATCGGCCCGATATACCCGTTCAACTGTAATCCACGGTCAGAGATGAAACCGATATTCTTTCGGACCAAGTTGTACAACGGATTTGCGGCAGCATCCGATTTTGTATCAATACCAAAAGCGTGTCGAAACCGTCCAATTTTGAGTGAAGCACCCTTCGGCAACACCGGTAGTCCGGTGAGAATCGCGTAGACAAATCCGTGATCGTCCGCCACTTGTGTGCCGAGTGGTGATGTCGTCAGGAGTTGCTCCCCCAAAATACTGACATGATCCCCCACATTCGTTGTTACGACGAATTCAGCAACATGGATGAGTGTCGTCCCAGTATTCCAGTTGCTACCATCAGGCACTAAATCCGTTCCGCCAGTGATACGACGAATATCCAAGGCACCACCGAAAATAAGGTTCCCAAACGTATCCTCAAGAAAGCCAGTGGTATCTTGCCCTTCTGTTTCGTTTGTATCGCCGAAACTAAAGACATTTTCTTCATCTTCCAGGAGAATATCATCTGTTGCAGGAGTGTCTGCTAAAGGTTCAACGTTTTCAGGCGTACTCGCTGCGTCGCCGGGGTAAGAACGGGCAATAATCTCAGCAAGATTACTAAACCCATCTTTATCAGAATCTTCCTCTGCAATCCGAAGGAATGTTGATGGATTCATACCGTTGTGTAAGAACGCTCTGCCGTAAGGATTCGGTGAATCGCCACCCTTCTTTGAAGAATGGCAGACGTTGCAACCACTTGTCCATCCATATTTAGCACGGAACATCTTATAGAATGCTGGCAGTGCTGAAGCAGACTGCTCTGCAATTACTGCCCAAAAGAGAGCCATTAAGCAGAAAAGTAACATCTTGCGCATGATAGATTCCCTTTTTGTTTATCAAGGTAAAGGACAGGGGAGAACCCCTAAGAAGCATTTACAACTAATAGGTATCCAAGTCAATTTCTGCTTCGCTAAACCGGAGGTGTGCCTGATTAACTAATTCAACAATAGCATCCCACTGCTTGCGTGTCTCCTCAGAGATTCCTTCCCTCTCAAGTGCTTCGGCAAATTTCACGAGCGTTTCGCTAAATTTGTCTTGTAGATAGACATATTCCTCTGTCTGATCCGCGTTCTTCGGCGGCTCGAAATTTGAGATACCTTTTGCATATTTGGCGAGTCGTTTCGCTGCTTCAACGGCCCTCGTTTTGTCGACTTTGTCGTCAAAGTAGTCAACAACCACGAAATAGTCATCTATCATTAACATCATGAGTGCTTTCAGGTCATCGACCTCAGGCATCTCTTCCACTTCAGGCATCTCTTCTTCTGGAGTCTTAGGTTCTGGTGTTTTTTCGACATCAGGTTTCGGTTTCCGTTTAAGGAAGAGGGCGTAACTCATCACCAATGTCTTTTTCGGAATTAAGGCAACAGCACTTGAAGCAGCCTCGTGTCCCTTAATAGCGTCAACACCTTCTCCGACCTTGAAAGTATCATCTATACCCATACCGATGAATTGCTTGAGAAACTTCTCACCTGCAATCGCATCTGCTTCCTTATGTTCATAGATTGCCACTTTCACGATCTTCCCCTTCATATCCAGTCCCACAGCACCTTCAATGACACCACGCGGTCCTTTGATGTCAGAAAACAAAACCAAACCCATCGGCTTCTTTTTATCATCAAGTGGGATGTAAAAAATTGGTTTGAGGTCTTCCGCGCGAAGTTTAGATCCAAGTTCCTTCTCAATTGTGGCAACCTTCTCAGAGGTAAGTACAGCACTCCGCTGAACGAATTTCTTCGCCTTTGGAAAGATAGCCGCTAATTTCTGACCGGGCCATTCCGTTTCATGCGCTATACCAAGCAGTGGCGCACTTACCGTTAAAAAAATGAGTGCCAATAGAACACCCGCCCGCGGTTGGTGGTAGATTTGGATAAACATCTTTAATTCTCCTTACTCTGAAGATGTTGCTGTCACAATACGTATGTTGTGACAGCAGATTTATTCTATTTCTCAACTTTAACCATGAAACTGGGCCAGAGAATTTGGTCGGCATGTTTAAGTTGCCCAAAAATCTGATAAACACCGGCTTCGGGAAATGTTGTCATGAGCATCACAGTGGGACCGAATTTCTCCGGCGTGATACCCTGATGTTGATGCCCAGTTGTGGGTGCGTTTTTCATTTTATGTCCGGCGCGTGGATCCTTTTTCATCATCTTGCTGGCATCTTCAGTCCGGGGAACTGTCCCATGCGTATGTACGACACCGTTCAAGCGTGTGCTGACGATAGCAAAATGCATTGGGGCATCCAGAAAAGGGACAAGATCCGTAAGTGGTTTCCCATCGCGTGAAAAGTGATAGGTAATGTGAACCATCTCACCCGCCTTAATCCGTTCTGGAGCCTCCATTTTCGCATAATACATAGACGCTCCCTTTCCATCAGTCAGAGAAACCGCTTTTGTATACCGGTCACCACCTTCATCCGTATAACCAAAAACAACTTTCTCACGGCGGAAATCCTGCGCAGTATCAGCCAATTTTTCCTCACCGGTGACATCTACATATAGGTATTTCGCGAATTCGGCATCCGCAACCATCACATCAACAGCAAGAATGTATTTTCCTGCTGCAGGGAATGTAAAGTGAACGGTATACATGCCTTCCAATTCCATCATAATGTCACGGGATTCAAAATCCTCGGGGTGGATATGCCCGATGATCTGTAAATTCTCACTGATGACGAGTACATGCAGGACACGGGCATGATGCACCATGAGATCAGTAACCGCCTCACCTTTTGCATCGGTAAGATGAAATGTGAGTGTTGCTGACGTTCCCGCCTGAATCGTTTGCGGCTTAGTGTGAAGCATAACATTGAGAGATGAGATGCCGTGCATCTTATGTGCATTAGGCGCGGCATGCTCCTTAGCGAAACTGACTTCAGGAAAAAACAGCACACTAACGGCTATTACCCCTATGCAATACAAAAATTCAAGTTTTCCTATAACACGAAAAATCGAAAAAAACGGAAAATTTCGGGATCGCATTGTTATTCCTCCAGTAAATTAAAACGCATAAGATGTAGCAATAGAAACTAAAGTGCCGAATTCAATTGCATCGCCTTCATCATATAGCGTATTTTGGGTCAATGGAAACATGACGTTAGCGGTCACGGAGATGTCATTGGGTATTGCCAAGGACATACCGAGTGCTGCCATAGTGTAACGCAGCCCGGTATTAATATCGCGCGCCCCAGCCCAAGCAGCAGCGGATTGATAAAATCCGAGGTAGTTTCCGTTAAACGAGAGCCAATCGAAGAGGCGATACCTAAAGCCAGCCGTATAGGTTAATTCCACTGGTCCCCGATAAGTTTTGCTATTTTCATAGACCGGAAACGTCCCACGTGTGGAACCAGTGAGTGTCAGACCTTCATAGAGCGGTAGACTGTACTGCAAATTGGCAATCGGATTAAAGGTCCCCGTACCGAACTGGATATGGAGGTGTTTAATACCTTCATCCCCAAGTTTCCACGGATTTTCCTCTGTTTTTCCGATTGGAATCGTTGTACCGAACCGGGCAAATAAAATGTCATCCATTTTAAAGAGTCCACGAAATGTATAACCTAAAAACAGATTTGAATCCGCGAGTCCAGCATAAGTTTCATTTCGATGATGGATGTCCCTACTCCGCAAGATGGCTTGTTCCTCTTCAGGACTTACCGGGTCAATCCACTCAATACTTGCTTCCTGATTTTTGACTGCATACGGAATGTTCGCCTGCAACATCCACCGATCACTCAGCAAGTATTGCAATCCAATATCCGTCCGGTAAGTACTTAATGCTACGTGGTGCCTATGTAAAGGCGCATCCACCACTTTACCTGTTGGCGAAAGTCCTCGTGTTTCAAGATGAC
>PYJC01000024.1 GCA_003635255.1 Candidatus Poribacteria bacterium
ATCGGGAACGTGTGCGAGTTCTTCACGCGTATATTTGACTAAAGTAGATTTGTCTTTCATCCTTACTTGCCTTTCTTGCTGAAATAATGCGACGCGTGTTGCCGCGCCACGTATAAACCACATACAAGAGACGACCTGCACTTCGACCAAGGACGACTATTCTTTCTTCACCGTAGTCATATCGAATATCTACGCGCTCTACCCGATCAGGATCATCAAAGACGAGAGAAGCGCGTTTGAAACTAATTCCACGTTTTTGGATACATTCTTGATTCTTCTGTTCGTCCCATTCAAATTCCATTATGGCAGGTTCAATGCCTATCTTATCCTAATTCTTACAAATTGTGTTGTACAGTATAACATACTTTGTGTGAACAATTAAGAGAAATCCAACCCTACAAATTATTTTCGCTGTTAGGGAATTCAGTAAGGTAGGGAACACGCCAGTCGATGTTTAAAATATAGCGTCTCCAGAATAGGATAACACACGGTATACTAATGACGATTGCCAGCAGTCCCATCCACCAAGATTCTTGGAATTCCGTAATAGTTGTGTATGGCGTAAGGATGTCAAAGCGAATTCCAAGTAGCGCGATGATCCACGCGACGAGGTTGTTGACAAAATGGATGCTAATTGGAACGAAGAGCGACTTCGTTCGGATATAGAAAACAGCCAACACACAACCTACACAGAACATCCCTATGAGATTAATAACGTGTGGAACGGAAAAAGCTACCGACGACACAATAACGGCCGGAACTACACGCCATTTCACAGTCCATCGTGTCAACAAAATACCACGAAAGAAGAACTCCTCAAATACCGGAGCAATTATCACAATCATAAGGAAGTTCAACAGATTGGCAAGAACATATTTCTCACCACTTGTCCAAATCAAAGTTGGGTAAAAGTCAATGAGCCACGATTTGACAAGTCCGGGGAAAAAAAAAGATAGCGGAAAAAATAGAAGATAGACCGCTGCGAGGGAAAGGATAATGAGTGGGACTGCCCATAGGCTATATCGCACCAACTTACCCCACCCTGGAAACGCTCCCAACAATCTCCTATAAGATAAACCTGAACGAGACAACATTCTGAAAGTAAATAGCAAAAAGAAAACGTACAGCAGGAACCCTGATAGTGCCTCTGGAAGCGGGTCGGGATATAGGAACCATGCTGGTAGAAAATTTCTGAGAATGAGGAAACTAATTAGAGTCGCGATATACGCAAGGATAGCGTAAACCACTAATGCTCTAGCTCGAATTCTTCTTTCAAATGGAGTTGAGTCGACTTGCATATTAATACCTTCTATTTCATAATTGGGCTTCGGATTCTTGTAAACCAATAACGCATCATTAACTCGCAGCACCTTGCGCAGCTTCTTGGACGGCATATTACCAGTTCGTATGTGAACCGTCACGTCGGCGCAAATGTGGAGGTTCCGCGAATTTGAAGGTCTGTGCCGTTACCAGTTCTTCGTTAACCTCAACTCCCAAGCCCGGACCGTCCGGCACCGGTATAGATGCACCTTCAAGTTTGTGCTGAACGGGGAACAAGTCCTCATCATAGTGTCCAGAATTTTCTGTCGGCGAGGTACGGATTTCCAACCAAGCGAAATTGGTAACAGCGGCCGCCAGATGAACCGTCGCAGCCGTGCAAATGGGACCCAACGGGTTGTGTGGCATCAGATCGATATAGTGCGCCTCTGCCAAGCCTGCGACTTTCATGGATTCTGTTAATCCGCCGACATTGCATACGTCAAGACGAGCAAAGTTCGTGATTCCACGCTCCAGATAGGGTAGAAACTGCCACTTGCTGGAAAATTCCTCGCCGATAGCAAACGGCACATCCACCATCGTTCGCAGGGATTCATACGCCTCTGGGGTCTCATCTCGGATCGGCTCTTCCAAAAAATCAAGCGTGCCAGAGGGCATACGCTGACAAAAAGACGCTGCCTCCGCGACGCTGAGTCGGTGATGGTAATCAATGCCAAGGACAGGTTCAGATCCGATGGCTTCCCGAAGTGCCGTCAACCATTCCGCCGCAAGACTGATAGATTCACGTGGCTCAAAGATGTTTTCCTCACCCGGTTTTGCACGATACAACACATTTGTGCGGATGACGTTCCACCCGTTATTAAGCAATAATTGGGCGTTTTCGATTAATTGCTCAACCGTCCCCGCACCTGTCGTTGCGAAGCACGGAACAGCATCACGTAACTTTCCACCGAGTAACTGGTAAACCGGTACGTTCAACGCCTTCCCCACAATATCGTGGAGGGCAATGTCAATCGCTGAAATTGCGCCTGTTAATGCACGACCCCCTTCAAAATACTGACTTCGGTACATCTCCTGCCACAACCCACTAATCTGCATCGGGTCGCGTCCAATCAGAAATTCTCGGTAGTGTCTAACCGCACCAACGACTGCTAACTCTCGGCTCGAAAGTCCAGATTCACCCCATCCATAGATGCCTTCATCGGTCTCCACTTTGACGATATGCTGATTCCTGTGCCCTACCCAAACAGGATACGGTTTGATGTCGGTGATTTTCATAATCTATTTCTCCCGCGCTGATTTCATAGTGAGTACCTAATCCTTATATCAAATTGCTTGGTGCATGTCAACAGGTTTCTGCATGTTACCAGATACTTCCAAGACTTGAATCAAATCAGTGGATGTGATACAATGCCAAAAACGTAAAGGGGGACATTCTGATGGCTGAGAACCAGATTAAAATAGCGGCGTGTCAACTACTCACAAGCGAAGATGTTTCCGCAAGTACCGCGAAAGTACTTCAACAGATTGAAATGTGTGCAGAGATGGAGATCCAGATCGCGGTGTTCCCGGAAGGGTGTCTGTTCGGCTATTGTTGTCGGACAGATTATTGGGAACGCATCTCTCCACAGGTTTTCAAAGAGGCAGAGACAAAGATTGCCGAGGCTGCGCGTCGGCACGCGATGGCTGTTGTCGTCGGTTCCGCACACCACGATGGCGAGAATTGGCACAACGATTTAGCAATTTTCGATCAATACGGAAGCCTCAAATACCGTTACGGCAAGACTTTTCTCGCAGGAGAGAAGTGGTGTATCAACAATCGTGGCAAACTGCCGATTGTGCAACTTGCAGGTATTGACTGTTGTTTTATCATCTGCCACGATGTTCGCTACCCGGAATTGGTCAAATTACCCGCGGCGATGGGCGCGCAACTCTGCATTTTCTGCTCGTGTGAGGCAGGTTTGTTATCGGAATACAAGTTGTCCGCTTACCGAGCCATGCCGATTTCGCGCGCGACAGAAAACGGTATCTATCTCGCAATGGCGAATACACCAGCAAACCCTGATGATTTTCGGTCACCCGGATCATCACATGGAAACTCGAAGATTGTACATCCAGATGGTAATGTTATCACAGAGGCAGGATTTTTCGGAGATGACCTTGTTTCCGCAACAATAGACCTCTCACAAGCGTCTGGTTCGCAGGCAAAACGGACTTACAATGAAGACACAATCCTTCGAGAATGGTTCCGTCAAGGGTGCGAATTTGTTGTGAAAGTCTGAAATCAGTAGAATATCTTAGAACTTACGCACTTCCTCTTAAAGTCCCCCTGATAAGGGGGATTGAGGGGGTTATACCGAAATTGCCGCTTTTTACTTAAGTCCTATATCTAAAGGAGTTGAATTCATGCCAAATCGAACCGTTCACATCCGCGCTGCCCTGCTTGTAGACGGGATAAGCACGTCCACTAAAACCGATCAGGCAATCCTCATAACCAACGGACGGATTGATGCTGTCGGGCATCAAGAAGAAATTGCGAAACAGGCACCGCCCGACGCGCAGCTTATCGACCTCGGTGACGCATGTATCGCTCCAGGACTCATTGACGGACATACACACCTGAGTCTCGCCGGTGATGGTCGGAACTACGTCCAGATGTTCTCTGAAACCGATGAGATGATGGTGCTGACCGGTGCGATGAATCTGCAACGCCATCTCGCCGCAGGGATTACGACGATCCGCGAACATGGTGCCAGAAACAAGGTAGGATTCACACTCAAGGAAGGGCTTGAACGCGGTTACATTCCCGGTCCGCGCGCCTTAGTGAGTGGACGACCGATCACTTGCACAGGCGGACATTTCCACATGTGTAACGAAACAGCAGATGGTGAGGCTGAGATGCGACGTTCGGTCCGTCGGCTGGTCCACGAAGGTGCAGATTACATCAAGATTATGGCATCAGGCGGTGGTACTGTCGGGACAATTCCGGGACGCGCCAGTTACACTGTCGCCGAGCTGCACGCCGCTGTTCACGAGGCACACCACTTCCATCGCCTTACGGTGGCACATTGCCGAGCGAAGGAATCGATGGTGCGCGCCGTTGAGGCAGGCATCGACTTAATGGAGCACGCCGAGTTTCTCGACCCAGACGGCGAACTCCGTTTCGATCCGAAAATTGCCGAGATGATGGCAGAATCTGGCATCTGGATTAGTCCGACCCTCCAAGCATGGACAGGCTATCCGCGTATCGTTGAACTCCGTGCAAAACGGGACAACGGGACGATTTCTGACGATGAAGCAACCGAATTGCAACGACTTGAGGCACGCGCGGAAACCCGTTTAGATGTGATGCGCCGTATGCTTGACTACGACCTTCGCGACCGAATCGTCCCCGGCACCGATTCCGGGGTTGGCAATCTCGCATTCGGGCACCTCGATTACGATTTGCAACTGCTTGTCCAAGTCGGGTTTACGCCTGCAGAAGCTCTCATCTCAGCGACCCGTATCTCCGCGGAGGCAATCGGCATGGCGGACAACATCGGGAGCATCGCACCGGGTAAAATCGCTGATCTTGTCGCTTTCAAGGGGGATCCAACGAACGATATAGATGCCGTTAGCCGAGTTACCGCAGTCTTTCAAGCCGGACAACGCGTGAAATGAACCACAATATGCAGTCAAACATTGACCTTACTATCACTCAGCAGTTGCGCATCGATTCTCAAAAAGACGGCATCCAAAAATTGGTTGTGGGCGCGGTCATCTATAAAAATAACAAGTTCTTGCTTCTGGAGCGAGTTCTATCTGATTCCATGGGCGGATTTGTTGGAATTCCAAGTGGTACCGTGGAAGCGGGGGAAGACCTACTTACAGCACTCACTCGAGAAGTCCAAGAAGAAACCGGACGCCTCGTAACAGCAGTCCTTGAATATCTCGGATCCTTTGATTGGATATCCAGTTCCGGCAAAAAAACGAGGCATTTCAACTTCTTCGTTGAAGTCGAGGATGGTGAAATCAAACTCAATCCCACTGAACATCAGGCATACTATTGGGTCGCGTTGTCCGATGCGGCATTCACAACGCTTAACATCTCAGACGCTACCAAGGCGATTCTCGAGACTGTGGCGCAACAATAATGTGAGCAACTTCGCCAGGTCAAAACTCATAGATATCTTCACGCCGTTTTGCGACCTTATGCCGAACAAGTGCTTGAAGGTCCTCTGGCATTCGCGCGAACGTCTCTGGAAAAACAGGTTGGTGTCCGCCCTCACGCATCAGATTCCACCACGCGGGATAATAGGCAATGTTTAATGCCATACGATGCTGATCATCGGTTGTGTTCGCACCTTGACCGTGCCATGTTCCGCCGTGCCACAACAGCACAGAGCCACGTCTTCCACAGACAGACACAGGATGACTTTCAGCAATATCGGATTGCGAAGGTCTACGCCGTGCGCGGTGGCTAAACGGCACTACGAGCGTCGCCCCGTTCTCAACCGTAAAATCCGTTATCATCCAGATCGAATTAATCATCCACGGTGTTTCGGGCAAGTGCGCGGGGAGATCATGCGTCGAATCCGAATGGATACCACCCTGCGGCGCACGCGGCTTGACCCACTTTGTGCAAGCCTCACCCAACCGCGCACTATCGCCGAGAAAATGACGGACGACCTGTAGTATCTCTGGATGTGCGATGCACTCCCAACACATCTCATCAAGGTTAATTACGCCGAAGAGAGTTTGATACAGTTCAGCATTCGGGTCTTGGAAAGTTTGTCGATTCACTGGGTCTTGATGAAGTTGGAAGTATTTTTCTGCCATTGCGTCCGCCTGTGCTGCGGGTATCGCGTCCTCAATCAGGCAATAGCCGAATGTTTCGAGATGTTCTATTGCATCTTGTTGTGCCATTTATAGACCTCCGTTTCCCTTTTTGTTACGGAACACTAACAAAAACCTGTTTTCTTCTATTGGTTCTACTTTTTCTAAGGGGAGATATTTCTCAACAATGTACTTGGCAAAGGCAACTGTCCAAAAGTACCATGGCGACGCGTACGTACCTTTGTCTGGAATTGTACGGCTTCCGCCCATCAAACCGGTCTGGACATCGTATCGCTCCGGAAGGGATTCCTCTCCCGCTCTCTTGACCAATTCATCGTGCATAATTACAACGAAAATACCGTTGTCCGATAGAATCTCTTTAAGTTGAACGGTTAAACTCTCCAGTATCTGATATGATAAGTAGCCATTATTTTCAGGGAGAAAAGCGAGATCGAAAGAATTCTCCTTGTAAGGTAGCGCAGCGATATCCCCGATGTTAAATTGACATTGACTCTTTCTTCTCTGTACCACCTTTTTGGCGTGGAGGAGTGGAATCTCTGCAAAATCAATACCGGTGGCTCTCGCGCCCATGTCTTCCATGGCAAAGGTAAATCGTCCTGCATTGCAGCCTAAGTCTAATGCACGCATGCCGGGTTTTATGAGTTTAGGTAGGTGGTCTTTGTACCTATCGACAGCAAATTGTGATCTTGGATTATCGGGGTCAGTCGTCGGGTGGACACCCGCCGCGTTGTAATGTTTCCGAGTCGCATCAAATGTGTTCATATATTTCTTTCCTTGAAATATGACTTGCCTTGTACGGTGCTATAGTGTAAATTAGTGGGATAAGATGTGTCAAACATTTTGCCACAATTCATCGCGTTAGACAAGAGAAAATTTGCTGTAGAAGGAGACCGCAAATGCTATCAACCGAAAACATGGGAGGCGTTGTCGTCACGCCAAACCAATTGAGCAATATGCAAGCGGATGATTATATCCTACACGCCCGCGGTGGTGTTCTGAACGAGATAGAAGCAGAGAAAACCCGCATGCCTTTGGACCCGGAAGCGCATTATCAGGGATTGAATCTTGTTTTAACACCCGATGGGACTATCTATGCCGTCCAGCACACTATTATCTCTAAATCCACGGATGGTGGTCAGACTTGGGAACACCTCAGTAGGAACCCTTCAGCATACGGTTTCAACGGATGGCTACTGCAAGCCAATCGTCACGGGCAGCTTATTAACGTAAGTCAACAGCGTGAAGAACAACCGAGCACCGTCTGGCTATCCGATGATGAAGGTGAAACGTGGGAACAAACGAGCGAAATAGACGTTGCACCATTTCAGAAAACTGTCGCTGGTTCAAGCCTAACCCGTCTCAGCGATGGGACGCTTCTCCTTCCAATCAAAAAGCGTGATGATCCGTTTGAAGAAGGCACGAACCCGACCTATGTTTTCGTTTCAAACGATGATGGACACACTTTCTCAACCCGCTTCTTCTTGTCGGACTACGGCAATGAGGTCAACATCGCAGAACTTTTTCCGGGGCAACTGCTCGGTGTTATTCGTTACCAACCGGGACCACCGGATCAACCGTATACAAACAAAACAGTCTTTCTGGCAGACTCAGTAGATAACGGTGCCACCTGGACGGATCTACGTCAACTGACGAGTATACACGGACAATGCCACGGTGCCGCTGTTGGGCTTTCTAATAACCGTGCTGTTGTGGCGTACGACCACCGTTATCCACGCGAACTCGGCAGTGGTCGTGCGATGGTAAGCGACGATAACGGCAAAACTTGGCATGATGAGGTCTACTATCTCTGTCACGGACACGTCGCTGGTTTCCCGCGACACGTCAGTTTGGATGGTGAGGAGATACTAACTTTTATCGGTTCCTGCTACGGTGACGTCAGTAAATGGGAAAACGCCACAGGAAACTCACACTTCTGCATCATCAGGTGGCGACCGGTTTAGGACACAAAAATACTATGAAAATTACCGGATTTGAGACAATACCGATTCAAGGACGCGCAATGGTCCTGAAAATGTTCACAGACGAAGGGATTATCGGCTACGGTGAACCGATGAACTATGAACATTGGCGCGTTGTTGCACAAGCTGTGGACGACATGGCGGAATACCTTGTCGGTAAAGATCCGCTACAGATTGAAGAACACTGGCAGGCGATGTACAGGTCGAGTTATAGTCGGAGTATGCCCGTGTTAGTCGGTGCATTAAGCGGTATCGAGATGGCAATGTGGGATGTATTCGGCAAAGTCGTCGATCTACCTGTCTGGAAGTTGCTGGGCGGTTCGGTGCGAAACCGAGTTCGCGTCTACACGGGAATAGGCGGTACAACACCTGACGAATGTGCAGAGAGTGCCAAAAAAGCGGTTACAGCAGGGTTCCGTGCAGTGAAGATGGGGGCTTCCCCGCAGCCTGTACGATTTGTGGACACACCCAAGGCAATTGATATAATGGTAACACGCGTAGCATCAGTACGCGAAGCGGTGGGGGACGAAGTAGACATTGCCGTTGATCTACACCGACGATTAAGCCCGACAATGGCGGTAATTCTCGTGAAAGCATTAGAACCCTTCCGACTCCTGTTTGCCGAAGAGCCCTGCCATCCAGAAAACAACGAACCCCTGCTGACTTTATCTAAATCAACGACAGTGCCGATCGCGACAGGTGAGCGGCATTTGACACGATGGGGATTCCGAGAGATAATTGAGCGTGAAATGTGCGCGATTTTACAACCGGACATCCGACACTGCGGCGGGATATTGGAACTGAAAAAAATTTCGGCGATGGCGGAAATCCACAATATGGCAATCGCGCCGCATAACGCTGCGGGTCCCATCGGAGTCGCGGCATCTGTTCATGTCATGGCAACCGTGCCGAATTTGCTAATCTGTGAGGGTGGGCATCGGCGAGGGGAAGGGCTATTTTCAACACCCCTGATATTCAAAGACGGGTTTATCGAACTGCCGACGGCACCAGGACTCGGTGTGGATATGGACGACGCGGCTATCGAAGCCGTGCGGGACGAGACATTTCGGTTGCGTGGGATGTTCTGGCATTCAGACGACGGGGCTTTCGCTGATTTCTAATTGTATCCTTACGGCATATTATCGCGATCAGTGGGACGTGTGGAGAGGTTCGTCTTCGGTGGAATATCCCATGAGATGTACCCGCAACGCGGACAGCGTAATTCAAACTCGACGAGATTTCTAATTTTACCTGTTTTTTCAGGTTTCCGTCGCGTCTGGCACTGCGGACACCGAACTGCTCGGAATTCATCAACATCGCTCCTGCCAAAATAGGCACCTATCTTAAATAGAATAAACAACAACACCACAATGAAAACACATACACAACTAAAGATGAGAAAAGGCAAGAGGGTTGGCATATTGCTTTCCTCAAATAGATAGGTAGGAATTAACGTCTATTTTCCAACCATATTAGCGGTTTAACCGATGCCTGATGATACGTGATTTCTGTAACGGTGTCGGCGAAGAAAGGGGCAAAAAACGTATCAGCGATGTCCAAAAAATTGGGTAGATTGAGCCCCATATAATTACCCGATGCATCGTCACATTCAGCCACAACTTGCCGTAATTTATCGCGTCCAGCAGTAGAAAGCGTACGCAATGGACGTAACATCCGCATGTGATACTTAATCAAAGACGCGGACACCTGAATTAATCCTTGAAGAAACAAGCGATACGTATCTTCTGCTTGATGCCACAATCCTTCCCACGCTTCATGTGCCTCCCACCAATAAGCAAAATTGTAGAGATCTACACCGTAAAGGTAATCCTCATTTTGTCGCCAGAGTTCCGGGGGCAGCGGTTCAGCGTCGTGTGCCTCTTCCATCCCATAACTATGTCCGAGCGGATCACGAATCGGATGGGGCGTAACACCCGGTATATGGCGATACGATGGAAACGGCCTTTGTGGGCAATATCGCTCCCAATTGCTATCAAAAGGTTCAGGCTGTTTTTTAATTTTTCCTTGCGGTTAAACAACGTGCATCTGAGTTATCAGGTCCGTTCCTTAAACCCGCCCTCCACTTCGTTACGGACTAACGTTATAGTCCCCATAGCCTTAGGAGCACCTTACGCTCTGCCGACCCCGATGTAGTGAAAACCTGCGGTTCTCGCCTCTTCTGGCGAATAAACGTTGCGACCATCGATAAGAATAGCCGTCTTCATCTGCTTCGCGAGCCTACGGAGTTCGAGTTTGTGATAGGGTTCCCATTCGGTGACAAGCACCAGTGCATCCGTATCGTAGGCAAGTTCGTATGCATCTTCTATGAAGTGCAGTCTGTTGTCAATTTCGTGCGTTTCATTTAAAGCACGACGTGCGTTTGGAATCGCGATTGGGTCGTGTGCACGAACAATTGCACCCTCGGCGAGCAATTCTCGGATGATGTCGAGCGAAGGTGCTTCTCGAATATCATCGGTGTTTGGTTTAAAGGCAAGTCCAAAGATACCGATAGTTTTGCCTTCAAGCGTGTGCAGCACCGATCGCAACTTTTCAACGATACGTTCGCGCTGACGGAAGTTAACGGTACGCGCAGCTTCCGTGATCGGCATTTTGTATCCAGATTGCGCTGCAACACCTAAAAGTGCAGCCGTGTCTTTCGGATAGCAGCTGCCGCCCCAGCCAAGACCTGCCCGGAGAAATAGATGTCCGATGCGCGCATCAAGCCCGATCCCGCGCGCGACTTCT
Organism: Candidatus Poribacteria bacterium; assembly: GCA_003635255.1. GTDB lineage: Bacteria > Poribacteria > WGA-4E > WGA-4E > WGA-3G > WGA-3G. The sequence goes on from PYJC01000024.1 coordinate 10,839, forward strand.
GTTACGTCCGCATCGACTTCCTCACAAAGCCCCGCAATCTCGTTGATAAAACTAATTTTAAGGGCGAGAAAGGTGTTCGCAGCATATTTAATCATCTCGGCACTGTTCGGATCCGTTGTCATCAACGGCGGGAGGTGGTAAGCGGACGGACGTGGAAACTCGCTGGGTGGGTCGAACGTCTGTTCAAGAATAGGTTGATAGAGACGGCGTAATGTATCGATCGCTTTATCACTGTTTGCACCGACGACGATCCGATCCGGGTAGAAAGCACCTTGTAGTGCCAATCCCTCTTGCAAAAACTCAGGATTTGAAGCAACAGAGACGTTCCCTCGAATGCCACGCCCCGAAAAGACCTCTTCGACAACTTCAACAACACGCTGATTCGTGCCGATGGGAACCGTAGATTTCACAACAAGCGTATAATGTCTATCCGGCAGACAGACCTGTGCAACTTCCCTCGCGGCTTGTTCAACATGTCGTGTATCCGCTTCACCGTTCTTCTTCGGTGGTGTTCCGACAGCAATCAGAATCAGTTCTGCGTCCGGAACAGCCTCAGCCATACTCGGCGTGAAACGGATCGTGTGCCAAACTTCCTCAAGCAGGTTCTGGATGCCAGGTTCATGGATCGGGCTTTTCCCTTCGTGCAAAAGCGTTAATTTGCTTTCATCTTTATCCACTGCAGCGACATCATGATTGAGATAAGAGAGAACTACCGCTGTAGTCAAACCGACGTATCCTGTTCCTATAATTGCAATTTTCATATTTCTCTTATCATCCTCTTCATTTTCAAAACTCCATGCTTTAGTGTTTTTGCTTGGGTGTTTCTTCTAGGAGATGTAGAAAATGCCTTACTTTTCTCTTAAAATTAATTGCCAAATCTGCTATGATATTTAGCGGAATCGGCATGGGTTGTGAGTTGATGCACTGGTATATTGCTTGATATTGAGACGACTACGTAAAAGCCATACACCTCATAAATATCTAAAATATGCTCGTCAGTCGTTCGTAGGGAAAGACACTTTTAAGGTGCATCCCATTTGAAACAGACGACTCAAAACGTTCATAAGGTGCTTTCATGCGCGCAGTTAGGGCATTAACTGTTGCGGGAGGCTGTGTCAGACTTTCGCAAGAAAGCAACGGTTGTTGATCGCACGATCTGCCCCGCTCAGGGTGTTTCTAAGAATCCCCCTGCTTTAGCGGGGGGAGTATGTCAATCAATAAATGGTTTTTGAGAATCTCAAAGATGCTCTAAATCATCTAAATCCTTTTGTCTTCCACTGGCTTGTTTGTTGCGTTTCAGATGTTCAAGATTGATAATCTGAACTTCAACATCGTCTATGACCCCAATAATTCGCTCCGAATAACATTCTTCAAAACGAACACCAGAGACTGTTGTTAAAAGTTCAATTCTCATTGGAGGAGTCCCCATTCGGATAATTTGGTTCTCTGCTAAAAAGAGATCAGCAGCTAATTGGGGCGTATTAAAACCAAATTCCTTCAAGACAGTAACCATTTTTTCAGCATTCTCTTTCTGAATTGCAATCCAGATATCCATGTCAGCGGTTGTACGCGGATGTCCATGGTAACTAACGGCGTACCCCCCAATGAGAAGATACTCAACTTGGTGTGAATTCAGCAACTTCAAGAACTCTTTGAAGTCGTTCGGTAGTTGGATCGTAGCCATAGTTAATCTGCCGCATCAATTCTAGGGCTGCCATGCGTTCTTGTGGCGTTTTAGAATGCCAATAGGCTTTATCGGCTGCATCGGCTTCTTCAAAAGAAGATCGTACAGAGAACGCTTTCTTATCCACCCTAAAAGTGTCAATTGTACGCATTGTTTTTATACTCCGTCCACTTATTGAACCGCTGGCGGTTCAACCTTTTCCAACAATCTATTGATAATATCCAGACTTGTAATACCGTCGGCTTCCGCATTAAAATTGGTCAAAATTCGATGTCGGAGAACGGGTGCCGCGACTGCCTTGATATCTTCATAAGCGACATGATAGCGTCCATGGAGAATCGCACGTGCCTTTGCACCGAGCACAAGATATTGCGATGCCCTCGGGCCCGCACCCCATTGCACCCAATCTTGGATAAAATCAAGCGCATCGGCTGTAGGACGGGTCTGTCGATTCAATTCCACGGCGTAATCTACAATCGCCTCTGCAATCGGAACTTTTCGGACTGTCTGTTGTATTTGTAACACTTCTTCGCCTGTGATAACGGCTTTTATCTCCGGTTCATAAGCCGCGGTTGTCGTCAGCACTATCTCTTTTTCAGCATCTTTGTCGGGATAATCAATTGTGATATGAAACATAAACCGATCGAGTTGTGCTTCAGGTAACGGATATGTACCTTCCTGCTCAATCGGATTCTGTGTCGCTAATACAAAAAAAGGACGTTCCAAAGCGTATGTTCTACCGCCTGCAGTGACCTTATATTCCTGCATAGCTTGTAAGAGTGCGGCTTGCGTTTTAGGAGGCGTCCGATTGATCTCATCGGCGAGGACAATATTCGCGAAGACCGGTCCTTTGATAAATCGAAAGGCACGTTTTCCGGCTTCGCCTTCCTCAATAATATCGGTACCGATGATGTCAGATGGCATCAGGTCTGGTGTAAATTGGACGCGGTTGAAAGGAAGCTCAAGGATCTGAGCAAACGTGCTGATTAATAGCGTCTTCGCTAACCCCGGCACACCTACCAGTAAGCAATGTCCCTGTGAGAAAAGGGCAATGAGGAGTTGTTCTATTACCTCATTCTGCCCGATGATGCGCTTTTTGAGTTCTCCTAAAATATTTTCTCTTGCCGTTTTCAGAGTTTCAGCGGCTTCCATATCAGTGGTGGCTTGCAGGGTTTGTGTGTTATTTTCCATATTTTAATTTAATCGTTTGAAACTTTCCACATTTGAAGTCCGTCGAAATCGAAATTGACATCTATAACGCTAGCCCCTGCGTCTTCGAGTTTTTGGCGGACGTTGTGTTCACGTGTCGGTTCGCAGTAAAACAGAAGACATCCGCCGCCGCCCGCGCCACAAGCTTTCCCGCCAATCGCGCCATGCGTCATCGCAATTTTAAAGAGAGATTCGATCTGCTCATTTGTAACAGACGGATGTAACTTTTTCTGATTGTGCCAATTTTGGGTGAGGAGTTCGCCGAATTCGGTCAGGCGGCCACGCATCAGCGCGGTTTTCGTTGCTTCGGCAGTCGCTTTGAGGGCTTCTAATGCTTCACGAACACTCGGCTGACCGCTTTTATAGGCATCGGTAACATTTTGATGTATATTGCCAGAGAGCCGAGATTTGCCAGTGTAACAGAGGACAAGGTTCTTTTCAAGTTCATAGCGGATGTATGGTGGAAATCTCAAAGGTGAGGTTTTCACCTCTTCTCCCTGAAATTCCATAAAGTGGATTCCACCAATTGCGCTTGCGTAATGGTCCTGTTTCCCACCGAGGATCCCGAGCTCATGACGTTCAATGGTACTCGCGAGTTCAGCGTATTCGTATGGAAGATAGGTCGCTTCCTTAAGCGCGCCAAGCGCACCGACAAGGGCTACACCCATTGATGCCGAAGTCCCTAATCCACTACCGGGCGGCGCGGTGGACTGCGTGATCAGGTCAAAACCCCCGATCTGTATGGACATTCGCCGCACAGCCGCCTTCACCAAATCGATGTTTCCATCATATTCTAGCTGACGCACATCGTCTGCTTCAATAAAAGTGTCGAAATCCGCAGAGTAGATACGTATGCTTTTGTCCAAAATCCGTTGCAGTTCAACGGAATCATCTTGCACCATCTGGCGTTCGCAGCGGAGGGTTGCATAAGCGTATCGGTTAATAGTCCCATTAACGACGAGACCCTTTGAATCTTCGGTGAAGAGGGCAACGTCGCTCCACCCACCAGCAAAATCGATGCGGACTGGGGCTCTCGTGCGGATTAACATGACGCGTCTGTTCCTTCAAAACTTGATACATCTATACAAAAGTGGACATATCTTGTTTTAGTGTTCCTGTTTCA
>PYJC01000025.1 GCA_003635255.1 Candidatus Poribacteria bacterium
AGTTGCAAGAACGTGGTATTCCCCTGATTCTTTACTTTCATCACGGTGTAGGAGATTCGGAGTGGGTGAAAGCCGCTGGGTTTTTAAGTCAAGACAAGTCAGGGTTCTTCAAAATTGAGCGTGACATTCTTACCGAGATCGGTATTCGCTATGGTAAAAAAATTGCGGGATACTGGTTCGACGATCGGTATCCGCTTCAGCCGTTTGAGGAGTTGTATAAAGCGACCAAAGTTGGCAATCCCGAACGCATTGTCGCTTGGAACAGTTGGATTCTCCCCAAAACGACTGAATTTCAAGAATACTATGCTGGCGAGTTTGGCGGTGCGCTCGTGAATCCACCCGCAAGTTTCTTTGCAGAGGGTGGAAGCGCAGGCGATTTACAACCGCACGGTTTGATTTTTCTCGACGACCCTTGGCAGCACGGATATCCAAATACCGATATCGCCCCACCCTTATTTACCACGCAGCAGATTATCGATTACGTGAAGGCGTGTATTGCCCAAAAACTGGTGATTACGATGAATATGGGGATTACTCAGGATGGGAAGGTCTCGCCTGAAACGCTCGAACAGATGAAAGCCTTACGAAGAACGATCCGAGAGGATTCAAACGCATCGGGAGTTAATTGATGAAGTGTGAACAACACCTAAATTTAGCAGTCTCTATCTTTAGTTTAATATTTATCCTTGTGTTTGCTGTACTCCCTATCTCAGCGGAACCTCAAACCAAGATTGACTTTGAAACTCAGGTTTTACCTATCCTCCAAAATCGTTGCTTCAGTTGCCATAGTGCAGCCAAGGCAGACCCCAACGGCACGATCACGAAACCGAAGGGCGGTGTCCAACTCGACAGCGTGAAGGGTATCGAGGAGAGCCTGTACGGAGAAGTCATTATCGCTGGCGAACCCGAAGATTCGCTGCTCTACCAGCGTATCACCTTGCCTGAAGGCGAAACCGGCATCATGCCACCGCCGGAAGCCGGTGATCCATTGACAAAACAGAAAACTAATCTTATCCGAAAGTGGATTGCGCACGGCGCAGACTATGCGGAATGGACAGGAAATCAATCGGAATCCAAGCCATCGACGACTGACACCCATCCGCACCAACCTGCTGTAATGCCGCCGATTACCTCCCTCGTGTTTTCCCACGACGGGAAATCGGTTGTAGCATGTTCACAGGTGGGTTTGCACATTTACGACTGGCCAACACTCAATCTACAGAGGACTCTTGCGGTTCAAGCCCGTAATATTCACGATCTTGCGTTTTCACCTGATGGGAATCAGTTGGCTGTTGGGGGTGGGAATCCTGCAACCACAGGCACTATAGAGATTTTTTCATGGCCCCAAGGCGAATCGCTCCGTATTCTTAGCGAACATCGTGATTCCGTCACGGCTGTCGCTTGGCGGGATGCATCTTCGCTTGCATCGGCGAGCTTGGACCGGGACATTATTCTTTGGGACCTAAGCACTGGAACCCCAGTTCAACGCCTGAAAGGTCATTCACGAGGTGTGTCGTCCCTCTGTTTTTTGGATGATAAGCAAACACTCGTGAGCACCGGCGTAGATCAGAATGTCCGCGTCTGGGACTTAACAACTGGTGAGTTAATCCGAAGTTTGAACAACCACACGCTGCCTGCACACGACTTGGCACTGCGTCCTAATGCGTCAGGGCTTCCCATGGTTGCTTCTGCCAGCGATGACCGCACCATTCGACTCTGGCAGCCAACTATCGGACGAATGGTTAAGTTCGCACGACTCAAGGAAGCACCGCTAAATGTGGCATGGCTAAACGGTGGCTCCAGGATCGTCGCCGCTTGTGCAGATGGTGCTGTCCGTCTCGTTGATCCAGATTCAGTGGAAGTTACGGGTGAGATTCACGTGCTAAACGGTTGGGCTTATTCGCTTGCTGTGCATCCAACGGATGGAAGTGTTGTTGTTGGCGGACCGAATGCACAGGTCCGACGAATCATGCTAAAGTAAAAGAATCGGGGTTGAAAACCCCTCCTATAATCCCAAGGTTCTCTCATCCTATTTCAATAAGGGTGCCTAACGCTTTCGCTTCTGCTTCTGCGAGCACCGCTGCTGCAGCGACTGCGTCTTGCACCGCTACGCCTACCGACTTGAAAAACGTGATTTCGTCATCTGACTGCCGTCCCTGTTTAGTGCCGTTGACGATTTCACCGATTTCAGCAGAACCGAGAACGAGTTCATTTTTAACAATATTCGGAGTCTCGTTCTCGGTTCTAATTTCAGCATTCGGAATAATCAGATCCCCCGCCTCTTCTAAGCAGGCTTCCCGCGAATCCACCACGATTCGGTGTGCGCGTCTGATTGTCGTCGTATCGACTTCCCGTTTCTCTGGGACAAATGTACCGACAGCCGTAATGTGTGTGCCGGGTTGTAGGGCGTTTCCGTCGAAAAGTGGGGTTGCCGATGTCGTCGCACATAGCACAATATCAGCGTCCGCTACTACTGCTTGTGGCGTAGATACAAGATTGACTGCGGGGGCATCTGTCCACTCTGAAATTTCAGCGGCGAGTTGTTCTGCCGAGGCCCGTGTTCGACTGATGAGATTGACGCGCGCAATGTCTCTGACCGCCATCACCGCCTGCAACTGTGCCCTCGCCTGCACACCTGCGCCGAAGAGTCCAATCGTTTTTGCGTCTTGTCGGGCAAGGAGGTCTGCTGCCAAACCGCCCCCGGCACCCGTTCGGATCGCCGTAAGACTGGCACCGTCCATGAACGCTTTCGGCGACCCTGTCTCTGGATCAAGGACTAAGACTGTAGCGGTGATGCGGGGCAGATTGAGGTTCGGATTATCGTCATAGACAGAGACAACCTTGATGCCAAACTCACTGCGCTCTGGAAGATAGGCGGGCATTATGAGTGTAACGCCTTTGTCGGTGGAGATATGTTGACGGGATGGTGCAACCGCCGTGCCTGCTGAAAGTTGACCGTAAGCGTGACGCATCGCATCAATCGCTTTGGACATCGGTAAGGCTGCTCGGACATCAGCAGCGGAGAGGATTCTAATAGACATACGACTATTCCACATGAACTAACGCTTCACCTAAGACAGCCATATCCGGTGTGATTCCCAAACCTGGTTGCGTTGCGGCTGCCATTCTGCCATTGACCCGTTGCGGGGCACCTTCCGCTGTGCTGACGGTGACGTAACTATTGAAATCCGTTGCGGTGAAAAGGAATTCTGTCGGTGTACTATGGGCGAGATGGGCAATCGCAGCGGTTGTAATGTCGCCACCCCAACTATCTTCAATCGTCATCGCAACGCCGAGTTCAACGCACAGGTCTCTGGCAAGTTTTGCTTTCGTCAGTCCACCGAATTTGCTTATCTTAATGTTGACGACATCCATCGCCTGATCGGCATGACCGCGTAACAAGGCATGAATGCTGTCGATCGTCTCGTCAAGAACAAAGGGATGATCTGTCCGCTGGCGAATGGCGAGGCACTCTTCATAAGAGAGGCAGGGTTGTTCGATGTAGACATCCACATCGCGCACGCCGCGGACAACGCGGATGGCTTGGTGCATGAGCCAACCCGTATTCGCATCCGCAATCAACACATCTCCAGGTTCCATCAATTCGGCGACTGCGTGAATCCGTTCAATATCGGTATTCGGATCGCTCCCAACTTTCAACTGGAATTTGCGGTATCCTTCCGTACGATAGGTAGCAACTTTCGCTGCCATCTCGTCAGGGGATTGTTGGGAGATCGCACGATAGAGCATGAAGTCCTCGCCATACCTTCCACCGAGCAGTGTGCAGACGGATTGATTTGAAACCTTGCCGAGAATGTCCCAACACGCGATGTCGATTGCAGATTTCACGTATGGATGTCCCTTGAGCGCAATATCCATGTATTGGTTAAGCGGCAGCAATTGCGTCGGATCTTTGCTGATGAGGTGCGGTGCGAGTTCAGCGATACCGGTACGGGTACCCGTCGCATAAGCAGGGAGATAGAACGGTCCCAGGGGGCAGACTTCACCGTAACCTGTGATACCTTCATCCGTTTCAACGGAGACGACGGTACTGTCAAAGACGGATACAGATTTGCCGCCCGACCAGTTGTAGCTGCCTTCATACAACGGAAGGTCCACTTGATAAGCGTTAATACTGCGAATTTTCACTTTTTTAATTTACCTTGCAGTTCGGTGAGGAGGATTGGTGTTCTCATACGCCTCTCCGTATATCTATAAGAAACACCCAATCAAATAAACCCGGCGCGCTGCTTGGGACTACTTTTTAACTTACCTTTTAATGTTAGTTACTGGACGTTGGGACTTGCTCAATGATACGGTCTGCGAGCCGCGAGAAAGGTAGACTCTGAAGGTAAACAGTGCCGGTCCCTTGCAGGGTTGCGAGAAAAAGTCCCTCACCGCCAAAGAACATTGATTTTAAACCTTTTACCATTTCAATATTGTAGTCAACACTCGACGAGAAGGCAACAAGGCAACCGGTGTCAACACGAAGCACCTCATTGTTGATCTCCTTTTTGACCACTGATCCGCCAGCATGCACAAAAGCCATGCCATCGCCACGTAGATGCTGGAGGATAAAGCCCTCACCACCAAAAAACCCCGTCCCCAATCTACGTGAAAAGGCAATGTCGAGTTCGGTCCCCAAGGCAGCGCAGAGGAAGGCATCCTTCTGACAGAGCAATTCTCCGCCCATTTGCGACAGATCAATCGGGAGAATATGACCGGGATAGGGCGCGGCGAAAGCCACCCGTCTCTGACTGTTACTTGTGTTAGTGAAGTGTGTCAAAAACAACGACTCCCCACTGAGTGCACGTTTACCAGCACTTAGAAGCTTGCCCATCAAACCTTCGTCCTGATTGGAGCCGTCTCCCATCTTTGCCTCATAGACAATGTCATCTTCCATCCAGTTCATAGCACCCGCTTCCGCGATGATTGTCTCACCTCTATCGAGTTCAATTTCGACGACCTGCATATCGTTACCGAAAATTTCATAATCTACTTCGTGGCTTTGCATTGTTTTATTGTTCCTTTTAACTTTTAAATGTTGTTATAGCAGGCGGAAATCCTACAATCGCGCTGCGTTTTTATGAGAAAATAATAACATGTTTGATGGAAACCTTCAAGGAAAAATCAGAATGATTTAGGGTGTTTAGTTCTCGTATAGGATGGATCTCCGAATCCTGACACATTCCTATAGAAACAGTTCCGAATCGTCATTTTCCGACCAAAATAGTTAAAAACTGAAAACGAAATAGCCCTATCTCTCGTATAATATAGAAACATGAGTTGGGTTCAAGGATTTAGAGAACGCCAATCTCTGGTAGATCGTTCACCCCAAGATTTTCAAGTAGGAAAGATTTCGATGAGTTTAATAATTACCACTGCGATAGGATTTGGCGCAGCGGCACTCCTATGGTTTTTCTTTCGACCGCCTTTCGGAAAGAATATCGTCCGCCTGAACACAAGCCAACGGGTCGTCGCACTTACCTACGACGATGGACCGAATCCGCCTTATACTGAGCGGTTACTTGATGTTCTCGCAAAGCACAATGTCAAAGCCACCTTCTTCATGATCGGAAATCGGATTGAAAAACACCCCGAAACGGTAAATCGGATTATCACCGAAGGTCACCAGATCGGCAATCACTCCTATAGCCATCCGCTGCTGGGTTTCTTGCCCCCATTCTATATTCAACGGCAAATTGAACGCACGGACGATCTAATTCGGCAACACGGGATTACAGAGAAGACTGTATTTCGAGCACCGGTATTAACAAGATTTCTACCAGTCGCTTATGTGCTTGCGAAACGGGATAGAATACATATCAGTTGCGATGTCTGGAGTTGGGATTGGACGACACAGAACCCCGACAAGATCACTGAAACGGTATTAAGGAAGACAAAACCGGGTTCAATCATCGTCCTACACGATGGAAAAGCAGGAAATAAGAATGCAAACCGTTCTGGGACAATCGAAGCGACAGACCGAATCATCACGGCACTTAAGCAGGACGGATACCAGTTTGTACGGTTATCGGATTACCTCGCAGTGGGGAGTAATCAGAGTTAACAGTTTGCCTCGCAGTGAGAGTCTCAGTTTTAACCATCAACTCGTGCTTCAACATTTATAAGGGGGGCGAGTTGGTGGTTAAAGTTAAAGAGGAATCTTGCCCAAACAAATTATCTCTTAACTGATGACTGTTAACTGTTAACTGACTACTATTCTTCAGTCTGCCGCTTCCACAGAAATTTTTGCGTGAAAAGCGTTTATGCCTCCGATTCCACCCCATTGATCTCCAGTGGCACACAATTTAAAGCGTTGACCTCGATCGAAATCGTATTTAATCTGTCGAGTTTTACCCGGGAATATACCCCAGCATGTGGTAAGTGCGTCGAGTGCCTTCCGATATTCATCACTTTTTTGACGCTTCCACGCTTCCGGATCAATGCCATCAGGCACTTTTTCCGTCGGCAGTTTTTTGTCTCCGTCGAGTAGGTGGAATATTCCCACTGCATCGTCTCTGCCGACTTGGATGTCAATAGTGAGTGTCCCACCATTTTCAAACGCGGTAGCATCAATAAAGACGACAGTGTAATCCTTATGCGCTACCACTGGCGTGCGGAAGGTGTCTACCACCTCCTGTGAAGGTTGCTCAGGCGTAAGGATAAGGGTACTCAATCCAGGACGTTCCCCTTCCATAGATGCCTTGAGAAAAAATAGGTAAGCCTCTACCCAATCATCAAACTGTCCCAAGCATTCGGGAAACTCGTTATAGTCTATACCACCGAGCGATTCAAACTCGTGTGAGATAACCAAACAGTCCACTGGCGACCCTTTTTTCCAGCTTTTCATAATTGCTCGTGCCAAGGCGTGACTTGTATCAAACGTCTTACCTTCACGCTCGCGTCGCTTCGCAATCGGTGCCTGCAAGCTGCCTGTCCGTCCTAAGTCGGCATTTGTTACCCATGTGTTGATGAAGTTTTCGTTCAAAAATTCTATGATACGGTCTTCGGAGAGCTCAACTGCCCTCAGGCTTTTGCCACTCCCTCAGCACGCCTCGTCAAAGAGCGGACCATCTATTGAGATGACATGGATCGGTTTCTGTTGCGCGGGTGCCATCTCCAACGCTTCTTCGAGCGATACCCAATTGATTTTTTGAAACTTGTAGAAGTGCGAGGAGAGTTCGGTTTCAGCTTCTGCTTGCGTGATTGACGCGGTGAATTCGGCACCCCGCGATTGTGTGCCGGCAGAGAGTTCCATCTGTGGGCAATAGCCGATTTCCGCTACGCCATCTGGGTACGCCGGTGGTTTCCAACCCGCGTCAAAGTTCAGTGTCGCATCAGGCACGTACATCTTGAAGGATACGACCCTCTCTTGGACTCGATCCATAAATAGATGTCCAGCAAATTGGGACGGCGTAAACTTCCCGCTCTTCATGATGAATTCTGCATGGATACGGAACACAATGTCAGCGAATCCGTCATTGTAAGCGCGTAGACATCCCCACAAACCATACGAATCTCCAGAATCAATGGTTAGTTCCAGGCATGGACGCGGATAGAGTTGCTTCAGCAACGTTAGCACGCCTTCTTCTTCAATTTTCCAACATTCGCCCACCGAAACCGCTTCCGATGGAAGAAACGCTTGAAAAACGGATGTTGGATATTGCTTCTCTGGTTCGGCAACCCGAAAGTTTGCTAACTCGTCCCATTCCACGTGGAAGTTGTATTGTGTGTATTCAATCGGTGCAATGAAACCTTTGACGTTGACTTCTGCGTTGCCGCCAAGATTGAGTGTGATTTTGTTTCCTAAGGTTTTCATTTTAATTTTCCTCTACAGAAATTTTTGCGTGAAAGGCATTTGTCTGTCCTTTCTCACCGTACCAGTCGCCGGTAGCACCAAACTTGAAGACTTTGCCTCGCGCGAAAAGATGTCTGATTTGTCCAGTTTGATTAGGTCTAATTCCCCACATGGAGGTGAGCGCGTCAGCCGGGTAACCTTCTGTCGGCAGTTCGGTGTTGCCATCAAAGAGATCAAACGAGCCGGAAGTGTCAGCACTTCCGACATGAACATCAATAATTAACGTTCCACCGCCTTCAAATGCCGTAGCATCAATATTGACGACAGTGTAATCCTGATAACCTTCTCCAGGTGCCCGAAAAACGTCTAATATCTCTTGTGAGAGCTGGGCACTGTCGAGTAAAACATTCAACTCACTTAGTGGAACGTTTGGGATGTCCTCGTTCGGTTCAGGACGTTTTTCTTCTAAAGATTCCTTTTGATTTTCCGACACAGAAATTTTTGTGCGAAAAGCGTTAATACACGCTTCCTCTTTCACCCAAAGTCCCGTAACACCTAACTTAAAAAGTTGACCCCGGTCAAAACGATGTGTAATTTGACGCGTGTCGCCGGGTTCACCCCATACCCAAGTAAGCATATCTTTTGGAACATCTTCTGTTGTAGAGAGTACCCTATCGCCATCAAACAGATAGAATGCCGCTTCCCCTTCTTCCCTGCCAATCTCAATGTCAATGGTTAGCGTGCCGCCTTTTTCAAATGGGGTGGTATCAATTGTGACAACGGTCCACTCCTGATGATTTTCTACCGTGGGTGTGCGAAAAAGGTCCAACACCGACTGCCAAGGATGCTCACGGGTAAGAACAATGTTCCCCAATCCAGGCTCTTTTCCAGCCAATGCGTCCTTGAGAAATGTGAGATAATACTCGCGCCTTGAAAGACCTCTACGCTCACAATCTTCCCGAAGTTCATTGACCATTTGCCTACCCATCAGCGCAAAATCGGGTGCTATAACCAAACAATCTACGGGTGAACCTTTTTTAGATCCGGTTTTCCCACCTTTAATCATCGCTTGTACCAACGGATGGCTTGTGTCAAACGTCTTACCTTCGCGTTCGCGTCTTTTCGCAATGGGTTCCCTCAAACTCTGAATACGCCCCAATTCTGAATTAGCGACCCAAATATTAATGAAATGTTCGTTCAAAAATTCAATAATTTCGTCTCCGGAGAGGACACCTGCCCTCAGACTTTTGCCACTTCCTCAGCAGGATTCATCCGCGAGCGGTCCGTCTATTGAGAGCGCGTGAATCGGTTTCTGTTGTGCGGGAGCCATCTCTAACGCTTCTTCAAGCGATACCCAGTTAATGTGCTGTGATTTATAGAAGCAGAGAATCAATTTGTGCTCCACCTCTTTTTGTGTGATGGATTCTGCGAATTCGATATCTGGCGGAACATCTTCTATTCCGGCACGAAGTTCCATTTGTGGACAAAAGCCGATGTCCGTAATCCATGTCTCGACGTTAGACCCCACTGGACCTTTCCAGTTAACATCAAAATTCAGAGTGGTTTTAGGAACGTACATCTGAAAAAAGGCAACACTTTCTCTGATTCGGTCAATGATGAGGTGTCCAGTGAACTGAGAAGGCGTGAACCAACCGTCCTTTAAAGCAAACTCAGTATGGATACGGAACACAATATCAGCGTATTCATCGTTGTAAGCGCGCAGGCATGCCCACAACCCTTGAGATTCCTTCATACTACTGCGCGCATCCACACGCATATCAAGGGATGGACTCGGATGAAGTTGCTCCAGCAATCTCAGAACACCAATGTGTTTTATCGCCCAAGGGATACCAATAGAAACGGCTTCCTTAGGGAGGAAATCGCAGAAGACTGAGGCGGGATGCCGTTTCTCTGATTCAGCAACGCGCAGATTTGCCAAGGCGTCCCATTTTACATGAAAGTCGTATTGCGTGTATTCAATCGGCGCGATGAAACCGTTGACGTTGACTTCTGCATTGCCATCAAGATTAAGCATGATTTTGTCTGATAAAATACCCATTTCAATTCTCCATTACAGAAATTTTTGCCTTAAAAGCGTTGGTACTGCCTTTCTCACTTCTACCGTAACACCCGGTAGCACCCAACTTAAAAAACTGACCTTGGTCAAAACAATGCGTAAGTTGCCCTGTCTCATCGGGTTCCAACCACTTCATCGCAAGCACCATGTATTTAGTCACTCTTTCTGTTGTAGGGAGGTCGTCGTCACCATCAACCAAATAGAAGTGACCTTCCGCATCGGCTCTACCGGTTTCAATATCAATAGTTAGCGTGCCGCCCTTTTCAAACGTCCTTGTATCAATTACAACTACGGTGTAATCCTTATAACCAACCGTCGGTGTTCGGAAAACATCCATGACCTCCTGAGAAGACACCTCACTGTTCAAAGTAATATTACCCAATCCGGGCTGCTTTCCGTCTAAAGCTTCCTTAAGAAATATAAGGTAACTTTCCTCGTCTCGGCGTTTAAATTTATTCCAATTGTCGTCGAAGAATTCATTGACCAGCAGTCTGCCCATCAATTCAAAATCGGGTGATATGACGAAACAATCCACGGGTGAACCCTTCTTCGATCCGGTCTTCCACCCCCTTATAATTGCTTGTGCTAACGGATGGCTTGTGTCAAACGTTTTCCCCTCTCGTTCGCGTCTTTTGGCAATCGGTTCTCGCAAACTATGTTTACGCCCTAATTCAGCATTCGCTACCCACGTGTTGATGAAATTTTCGTTTAGAAATTCAATGTTCTGATCGTCAGAGAGAGCACCTGCTCTCAGGGTTTTGCCACTCCCTCAGCAGGATTCGTCGAAGAGCGGCCCACTTATTGAGATGGCATGAATCGGTTTCTGTTGTGCGGGTGCTATCTCCAACGCTTCCTCCAGCGGGATCCAGTTAATTTGTGCCGACTTGTAAAAACGTAACATCAGTGCTTGCAATGCTTCCTCTTGGGTGATCGCTTCCGTGAATTTGGCATCTTGCAAAACATCTTGTGTGCCTGCACAGAGTTCCATTTGCGGACAAAAACCGATGTCCGCTCCGCGGAGTCCATCTCTAATTTTCCAACGTACATCGAAGTTTAGTGTGGCATCCGGAACGTGCATCTTGAAGGCGGCAACTTTCTTTTCGTTCTGGTCGATAATCAAATGTCCAGCAAACTGCGAGGGTGCAAGCCAGCCTTTTTCTAAAACGAATTCCGCGTGAATACGGAACAGAATCTCAGCAAATGCATTGTTGTAGGCGCGTAGACATGCCCATAAACCGTAAGAATCCTCCCCACCAATTTTCAACTCCAATTGTGGGTTTGGACTGAGTTGTCGCAGCAGCGTTAGTGCGCCTTCTTCTTCAACCTGCCAGCATTCACTCACTGAAACCGGTTCCGATGGCAGAAATGCTTGAAAAATAGAGGCAGGATATTGTTTCTCCGGTTCAGCAACGCGCAGATTTGACAATTCGTCCCAGTCCACGTGGTAGTTGCGTTGGGTATATTCAATCGGTGCGATGAAGCCTTTGACAGACACTTGTGCATCACGGTCAAGATTAAGGGCAATCTTATTCTCGAAAGTTTTCATTTTTCGTTAGGAACTTCCTTTTTCGTATAAGATACCATTGCTATTAGAAGGATGCAATGATTCGCTTATACACAGCACTGGATGCACTTTTACCAGTTATGTAGTATCAATGGAGCATCGCAAATACTACATTGATTCGGGCTTTTCTACTGATTCTACAGAAATTCTTGCTTGAAAAGCGTTGGTACACATTTCCCCTTCGTCCCAATATCCTGAAGCACCTAACCTGAAAACTTGACCGCGGTCAAAACGGTGTGTCATCTGCAGTGTATCACCGGGTTCACCCCACGTCCCAGTAAGCGCATCTTTCGGTTCTTCTTCATCTATAGAAAGTTCACCATCCTCGTCAAATAGATAAAACTCGCCATCACCACCAGCCCTTCCGATTTTAATATCAATGGTGAGTGTTCCACCGTTTTCAAAAGATGTGACATCAATCACGACAACAGTGTAATCTAAATAGCCTACAGTGGGTGTCCGAACAACGTCCAGCACCTCTTCTGAAGGGTGATCGCGCGTGAGAACAATGTTTCCCAATCCAGGCTCTTTTCCCGCCAATGCGTCCTTGAGAAATATTTGGTAAGATGCCATTGGCGATAGGACACCAGGGCCCGCGTTGACCTCGAGCTCACGAACCTGTTTTTTACCCATCAGTTCAAAATCAGGTGATATGATGTAGCTATCTACGGGTGAACCTTTTTTGGATCCGGCCTTCTGTCCTTTAATAATGGTTTGTGCCAAAGGGTGTGTTGTGTCAAACGGATCGCCTTCGCGTTCACGTTTTTTGGCAATCGGTTCCCGCAAACGACGGACACGTCCCAACTCAGAGTTAGGCACCCAAGTGTTGATAAAATGTTCATTCAAAAATTCGACAATTGCGTCTTTAGAGAGGACACCTGCCCTCAAGCCTTTGCCGCTCGCTCAGCAGGATTCGTCAAAGAGCGGTCCATCTGATGAGACGGCATGAATCGGTTTCTGTTCTGCGGGTGCCATCTCCAACGCTTCCTCCAGAGAAACCCAGTTGATTTGCTGGAACTTGTAGAAACACGCTATCAGTGCGTGTTCAGCTGCTTTTTCTGTGATTGATGCCGTGAATTCGACATCATGCGGTAGGGGGCCTGTGCAAAGTTCCATTTGGGGGCAATAGCCGATATCGGATCCTACTGTATTCCAATAAGCATCAAAGTTCAGCGTCCCATTAGGCACATGCATCTGAAAGAATGTGATTTCTTCCTTGCTTCGGTCAAGGATGAGATGACCAGCAAATTGGGAAGGTGTGAACCTACCATCTCGGATGACAAATTCTGCATGAACGCGAAACGCAATGTCAGCGACTTTATTGTTGTAGGCACGCAAGCATGCCCACAAGCCGAGAGAATCCCCGTTATTGATGTCCAAATTCAATCTCGGATTTGGGTGAAGTTGCCTCAGTAATTCCAGGACCCCTTCTTTAATCTGCCAGCATTCACCGACTGAAACCGCTTCCGATGGTAGAAATGCTTGAAAAACGGATGTTGGATACTGCTTCTCCGGTTCAGCAACCCGCAGATTCGCTAATTCGTCCCACTCTACGTGATAGTTGTATTGCGTGTATTCAATCGGTGCGATGAAACCTTTGACGTTGACTTCTGCCTCACTGTCCAGATTAAGTGTAATTTTTTTAGGTAAAGTGTCCATTTCAATTTTCCTCTACAGAAATTTTTAGGTAGAAAGCGTTCATGTCACCTTTTTTACTGAACCAGTCGCCGGTGGCACCGAGTTTAAAAACTTCGCCTCGCTCAAAACGATGGCGGATGGTCGTCGCTGTATTCGGTTTAATGCCCCACGCCGAGACGAGTGCCTCCGGTATCCCTTCTGTCGGAAGTTCCGCGTCGCTGTCAAACAGGTCAAATGAACCGGCAGCGTCTGCACTCCCGACCTGGATATAGATACTAAGTGTGCCACCGGCTTCAAACGCCGTGGTATCAATATTGACCACAGTGTAATCTTGATAACCGTTTCCCGGTGCCCGAAAAATATCCAATATTTCCGGCGACGATTGGGCACTGTCGAGAACAACACGCATGCCAGTTGAAGGCGTGCCTTCATTTGAATT
>PYJC01000026.1 GCA_003635255.1 Candidatus Poribacteria bacterium
GAAAAAGGGCAGATTTCAGCAATTTAACCCCTAAATCCCCTTATCAGGGGGACTTTAAAAGAAAATGCGGAAATCCTAAGTATTTATCAAATTCACGTTAGTACTAACATAACGGAGACAATTCGAGCCAATAAACACACAAAAAATTATGACGAAAATATCTATCTATATCTATGTTCTCGTGTCGTTAATAAATGCGCAATTCGTCTTTGCGCAGAGCAATTCAGACAACTTTTCTCAAATCACTCACACTCCCGGTGAACTGATTGTACGCTTACATTCCGATGCTTCCAGCAAGCAACTTCACACGTTGAGTAGAAAACTCGGTGCGGTATCCGTTTCGCCTGTTTTCTCACCGACTACACCTGCTGGACAACATCCACGTCTCCGTCGTAGCTATCTCATTCGGTTCCCAGCAGCATGGGCACTGAAACCGTTGCAGCGGCAGTATGCCAGACACCCAATGATCGAAGCGGTTGAGATGAACCGTCTTAATCGACCTTGTGCTGAAACAGTCCCGAATGATCCGAACTATCGTGAACAGTGGAATTTAGCTGTAATGAATATGCCCCAGGCGTGGGGTATTGAACAGGGAAACCCAACAGTAACGGTAGCGGTTGTAGATAGCGGTATAGATATGCGACACCCGGAATTTCGTTCGCAACTCTGGCGAAACGTTGCTGAGATCCCCAGAAACGGTATTGATGATGATGGAAACGGTTATATTGATGACCTCAATGGTTGGGATTTCAGCGATGCGCCGACACTACTGGGCAACGGCGACTGGACAGTCCGCGATAACGCACCGGAAGACGAAAGAGGACACGGCACTTATGTCTCCGGCGTTATCGGCGCGGCAGCAAATAACGGAATTGGGATTGCGGGCATTGCGTGGCGGTGCCGTCTCATGCCGTTGCGAGCGGAATTCAAATATGGGGGCGGCGGGTACCTCCAGAATGACGATGTTGCTGCTGCGATCGTTTACGCTGCCGATAACGGTGCGCGAGTGATTAATATGAGTTGGGGAGACACGGTGAATGCCTTTATCATAGAAGACGCTATCGCGTACGCTTACGCTCGTGGGTGTGTATTGGTTGCGGCCGCTGGAAATGAAGGGGCAGTCGGGTCGTGGTATCCTGCTGGTCTTAAAACTGTTATCTCGGTTGCTGGGGTTGAACGGGATCGGCAGCTGTACACCGATTCCAATTTTGGTGCGACAGTTGACATTGCTGCACCGGGTGCTGAGATTCTCAGTACCGATTTGAACGGTGGGTATCAAAATTTATTTGGTACATCTATGGCGGCTGCACATGTATCTGGGGTCGCTGCTTTAGTTTTATCTGCGAACCCGGATTATACTAACGCAGAGGTTCAGGAAACCCTCATTAGCACTGCAGAACCGCTTTTTATTAGTAGTCTCGTTGGTGCTGGTTTGGTTGATGCGTACACCGCACTTACGGCTTCAACAGAACTGATCGCACAGATTGATGCTCATCAGCGGTCCCCGCAAACTACAGCATCCAACAATATTGAGAACATTGAGATTTTCGGTAGTGTGGGAGGGATTGGGTTTATTGAGTACTGGTTAGAATATGGAATCGGTGAAGTGCCGGATTTATGGTTTCCGTTGGGAACTGTGCAAACGAACCCGAAATTCAATGTCTGCCTGTACAAGTGGGACACTTCCGGCTTATCGGAGGGTCGATATACAGTGCGGTTGAGTGTCAAATCGAAAGACGGCGATATCAAAAGAGACAGAACTGTTTTTGAAGTGAATCGGACAGCACCGCGCATTTCCAAGCATGAATCGCAGGCATGGTTTGTTGGCAATAGGGTTGCGTCGGTGGTGATGTGGCAGACAGATGAGGTCTCTATTGGTGGAATAGAAGTTTTTCAACCCAACGGGAACGTCGTTAGGACTGCTCGCTCAGATTCAGAGAATCTTCTTCATATTGTGAATTTGTCTGATTTAGGTATATCCGCGGGTGCTTATAGGTATCGTTTGTCCGTAGAAAATCGCGCGGGCGTGTTATGGGTTGATGACAACGAAGGGGTATTGTATGAGATTGAGGTGCAAGATGCACCGATTTATCCGCTGCATCTCTCGGCGATGACATCAGCCGAACGTGGATTGCATGCTGTAGATACACCGGTAGATCTAAACGGAAACGGAAGACTTGAGTTTATCACTGCGGAAATTGGCACAAATCTGGCACAGATTATTGAGATAGAGGATGACGGTACATTCAGACAAATCTTCGCATTCACTGAACCGTTCCTACCGCGGGCGGTCGTGGACACAGATAACGATGGTTTTATGGAGATATTGTGTAATTCTGTAGAGGCGACATTCCTATTGGAACAACCGACACAAAAAGGATTTCCAACAGAACGTATCTGGGAATCACAAGGGAATTGGAGTATAGCAATCGTAGATGTGGATGCAGATGACACGCCTGAGATTTTCACACGCGATGCTACTACCAATTCCGTTTTGGTATACGAAGCGGACGGAGATAACACGCATCGCACCATCGCTACGCTTGAAAATCCGACGTTAGGCGACAATTGGATTCGTGCGAATTCTGCCACAGGTGATTTTGATAAGGATGGACAGATGGAAATTTTAATCGGGGATAGTGATGGGGATCTATTTGTATACGAAGCGACTGGAAACGACCAATATAGACAGACATGGACAGTTAGGCTGCCGGAAAGCAGTGCTCAACTCTTTGCCGCCGGGGATATGGATGGTGATGGTAAAGTGGAGTTTGCTGTCTGCGCGATGGCGGGCATTGAGATCGGTACCATCGCACTTGATATTCGGTACAACCACTGGCTTTTAACTGTTTTCACATCCGATGGCGATGATACTTACCGTCCCGTATGGACACAACGCATTCATGATGTGCGAGATGGTGGGAACGGGATGACGATTGCCGACGCGAACAACGATGGACAGAATGAATTGTGCCTTGCTCTTGCACCGAACTTCTATCTTGTGCAACACGATGGCATGGATTATCGTCCGATTTGGCATCATGCTGCGACAAACACTTTCAATCCGATTGTCGTAGATACTAATGGGGATGGTACGAATGTGTTGCTGTTTAATAGCAACAATGCCTTAACAGTTTTTTGGACACCTATAGCCGTGAACTCACAATCAAGGGGTCAGCTTAGTGCCCCGTGGGGGGTTACAGCGAAACCTATTGGATCGACCTCCGTGAGGCTTTCATGGCAGCCAGTGCAAAATGCTACAACCTATACCCTCTATCGTGGTGAAAGTGAGGATTCACTGAGACAGATTCGCGAAGGGATTCAGGAGACAGGCTTTACAGACACAGGACTCACAACAGGACGAACTTATTGGTACGCGCTTGTGTCTCAGGATTCGAGCGGTAAATTGTCGAAGCGATCTACACCGGTATCTGTTGTCGCAACTCGGCGACCGCGGTTGCGTGACGTGGTATATTCACCGCCAAATCAACTTTCATTGATGTTTGACAAACCGATGGGTGTTTCTGCGACACATGCTGGACGCTACCGCCTCCACAAGCAGCACGATATAGAAAACGGGTCAGCAAGTTACACGCCACGTTCAGCGATTCTTGATAAGACGCGGCAGCGGGTTGTACTCACATTTCTTTCTGCAGTCTTTCGGACGGGCAGCCACTATCAGATTGAGGCATTACAGCTTTCAGACATACACGGTGCTGACCTTGCGGATGATGCAAGAACGCTGACGATAACGTTACCGGTTCCTGAATTAGAGGATACAATTGTCTACCCCAATCCAGTGGAATATGATCAGGTTACATTTGATAAATTGCCTGTGGGGACTCACATTTATATCTACGATGTCAGTGGCAACTGTATTGCGTCGTTCGCTAAGACAGAACGCGAACGGGATAAAAAGGTTTGGGATGTATCGGGCATCAGCAGCGGTGTTTATATCTATGTGCTTTTGTCTGACACGGATCGGCGTGTTGGGAAATTGTCTATTATTCGTTAAAACCCTATATCGTCGCTACTCACCGGTTTTGAGGGACACAAAGGCGGGTTTGAGTTTGAACACGTTACGGATCGCTTTTACTGCTTTTTTCCGATCGTTGGTTTCGAGTGCGACTTGTGCGAGATGATAGTGCGGTTCAATAGCATCTTTTTGAAGATCAATAGCACGTTCTAAAGTTTTCACTGCCTTATTCACCTGTCCCCGTTTCGACAAAATCCAGCCCAAGGTATCATGATAAGCGGCGACATCTGGATTCAGCGTGACCGCTGTATACGCTAATGCCTCGGCGAGCCTCAATTTTGGGAAAATTTGTGGGTTTCCCAGATGGGCTATTAATGGTTGCTGGTAGTTGTCAGCATAGAGGCGCGCGAGGTTATTGTAGGCTTCGCCATACTTTGGCGCGAGGCGTATTGCCTGTTTATAAGCGCGCTGCGCGTCGAACACACGTCCAAGTTTTGCATACGCCATGCCAAGGATATTGTAAGTTTCGTAGTCTCGCGTTATTTGTTCCCCGACTGAAGTGAGCGGGTATACATCGGAAAGTGAGGCTTCAGCAACAAACACATCAGGTGTTTCGTTATTCCGTGCTTCTAAAAATAGTTCATACGCTTCAACGGCGAGTGCGTATTGTCCTTCCTTGAAGTATGCGAACCCGAGTTTCCTGTAGAATCTAGCAGGCAGTACGCCGAGTCTACGGCTCAGTTCATAAGAGCTGATAGCTTTTCTATAGAAGCCTTCTTGAATGTAAAAATCACCTTCTGCTAGGGCCCGTTTTACGAATTCGGGCAGTTCATCAGCCGAAAGCCCGATATGAAAGAGTGGTGCTTGTTCTGCTCTGAAGTGTTTCTGATGTTGCGTGAAACCGATTACTGCAGCAATGAGTACACCCCACAATATTAGATAAGCGCGAGTTCGGGACACCCATTGTTTGGAGAGATACTTGCTTGGGTGCAGCAGCGTGAGGAAAAAGTTAGCATGTGTTGGTTCAAGTGAAGTACCCTTTGGATGATACGGCACAGTAGCAGCATTGGGCGCTAATACGGGGAGGTTAACGGACGAACCTGCAAGTCGTGGCGATTGTGCGATCGTTTCCGATAAATCCTTTATCTCCGTATCTTCTTCTTGTTGTGGTGATTCCGCGTCAGCTGCGGCTGTCTCCGTATTTTCTCCTGCGTCTATAGTTTCAACCGAATCTTCGGCAGATTGCGTATCATCTATCGCTTCAACTACGTCCTCCGGATCCGTTAGAACCCTTTCATCCGGATCGGTAAGTAGATTCTCTACTGTTTCCTTTGTATCTGTAGGTTCGGTTTCATTTGTTTGATCAGTAGTTTGTGCGTCGTTCACTGTTTCAGTTGGTTTTTCGCCGACTGTTACAGTGTTTACAGTATCCTGAGTTGGATCGGTAAGCGGATTTGCCGATGTTAATTCTATGGAAATGCTCGGTTGTTTGTTAATTGATGCTTCATCTGTTCCGGTTTCAGTTGTTTTTTCTTTAGGTGTATCGTTGGATATGTTTGCCTCAGTAGTTTGCTTAAAGTGAGGTAATGGAGAATCTTGTGGGGGTGCCTGAGGCTGTTCTATCTCCGCTTTATTTGAGGGAGTTTGTGGATTTTTAGTGTCTACTGTTGGCTGTGGTTCATCAACTTCTACGGCTTCATCGTGAGATTTAGGCTCCGATACCTTTGAAGGTGTGGTAGCAGTGCCATCAGCATAGCGGGTTTGAATTCGGGAGATACTTTTCTTGATTTCTATCCGTGTGAGCATAGAATCAACATTAGAAAGTGATTCAAGTACAGGCAGCACACTGAGGGTCCCTAATTCGCTGATAGCTTCAAGCATCGCCCAGAGTGTTAAATCATTTGACTCCGTTTGCAGTGCGCGGAGCAGTGGCTCGGTTGCGCTCGTGATATCCAAGTCCTGAAGTGCTTTCGCTGCCTCGCGTCGTATCATTGCGTCTGAGTCTGCGAGTGCCTCAATTAGAAACTTTACACTCTGTGAACTATCGTGTGCGACAAGCCCCACGATAGCACTGCTACGCACAATGCTCGGCTGCGTTGTATCCTTTAGATTCTGGATGAGTTGTTGAAAAGATAACATATTTTATTTTTTCCAGTAATACCTTAAAACGCGCATATGCATTGAACTGAGGATATTCGGAACTTTTGCTAATTATTAATTGATATACTATGCCTTATAATAAAACGAGTGTTAGGGGAATGAGGTTTCAAATCTTCGTAGTGCAGTAGGTGCAAGGCGGGTATAGAGAGCGTAGAGATGATGGGTATTTATCGGTTGTGCAAAAAAAGTCTGCTTGACATTTCGCAGAAAAGCCTGTATTATGGAATATATTTTTTTAATACACATCGGAGAAATTTATGCAAAACAGATTTTACGTACAGGTCTTCTCGCTCATTGTTCTGATACTGCCATTTGTGGTGTTTTCAGCGGCGTTTGCGGATTCGCATCTGAAGCGCGGCGGCACCCTAATTTTTGGGCGCGGTGGGGACTCTGTTGGGTTGGATCCAGCACTTGAGGAAGATGGAGAATCTTTCAAAGTTTGCGACAATATCTACGATACACTCGTTGAATACAAAGATGGTAGCACTGAAATTGAACCGGGTCTTGCTACAAGTTGGGAGAGTTCAGAAGATGGTTTGATGTGGACTTTTCACTTGCGTCAAGGTGTAACTTTCCATGACGGTACCCCTTTCAACGCTGAAGCAGTTCTCTTTTCGCTGAACCGACAACACGATGAGACACATCCGTTCCATGGTGTTGGGGGCAGCTACATTTATTGGATAGCCACCGGCTTGGCTGAAATTGTGGATACAATTACTGCTATTGATGAGTTTACTGTCCAAATTCGCCTTAAGACGGCTTATGCTCCCTTTATTTATACGATTGCAATCACGCCTTTCTCTATTGTCAGTCCTACGGCGGTACAAAAATGGGGGAATGAGTTCTCCAACAATCCAGTTGGCACGGGACCTTTCAAGTTTGTGCGGTGGGACCGGAAAGATAAAATTGTGCTTGAAGCAAACGACGCTTATTGGGGCGGACGTCCTATGTTAGATCGCGTTATCTTCCGCTCTATTCCTGACAACTCGGTGCGGCTCATTGAACTTCAGCAAGGGAGTCTCCACGCGATGGAGTTTCCGAATCCGGATGATCTGCAACAGATTCGAGATGATGCGTCGCTTGAATTGCTATCGCAGCCCGGGATGAGCATCGGTTATTTGGCGATGAACATGGACAAACCGCCGTTCGATAATCACAAAGTACGGCTCGCTATCAATCACGCTATTAACAAATCGGCGATTATTGAACATTTGTATCAAGGTTTGGGAATTCCAGCGAAGAACCCGATCCCACCGACACTTTGGAGTTATGATGATTCTGTTGAGGATTACGCCTACGATCCTGAACTGTCAAAGCAACTGCTTGCGGAGGCGGGTTACCCGGATGGGTTTGAGACAACGCTCTGGGCACTGCCGGTCCCGCGTCCGTATATCCCGGACGGACGTGCGCTTGCTGAAGTGCTGCAATCCGAACTTCGCAATGTTGGCGTTGAGACAAAGATTGTGACCTACGATTGGGGCACCTATCTTGAGAAAACAAAAAATGGTGAGCACGATATGGCGATGTTAGGATGGAGTGCCGACCTCGGCGATCCAGATAATTTCCTCTACTTTCTTTTAAGTAAATCGTCAGCGGAGAAGCCTGCCGGTAACATCGCATTTTATCGGAGCGATGAGATGCAAAGCGTATTAGAGCAGGCGAGAGCGACGACGGATCGTGAAAAACGGATCTCGCTCTATCAAAAAGCGCAGCAGATTTTCCATAAAGATGTCCCGTGGGTGCCGTTGGCGCACGCGAAACAGATTTTAGTGATTAACAAAAAGGTTAAAGATCTCAAACTTCATCCGTTGAAGTGGAGGTACTTCCGTCATATTTGGCTTGAGGAATAATATGAATAAATCCGTATTTCGCGTAGGTGTCACGCGGGACTTTTTGGGTCCCGATGGCACCTCTGATTTAGACGACATCGCTGGCCCGCTTTTTGATAGTGCCGGTCTACAGTGGGAATATATCGCAGAGAATACACCGGTATTAGCAGCCTCACAAGTGCAGGATTATGACGCGCTCTTAGTATTGGGTGCTGGTATCACGGCAGAGACATTCACAGGGGCAGATAAATTATCTATCATCGCTCGCTTCGGTGTCGGCTATGATAAGGTGGATGTGGAAGCCTGTACTGAAAATGGTGTGCTGTTGACAATCGCTCCCGATGGTGTTCGCCGTCCTGTTGCCACCTCCATCATGACCTTTGTCCTATCGCTGAGCCACATGCTATTGATAAAGGATCGGCTCACTCGTGCTGGTGGATGGAGAAACACTCAAAATTATAGGGGAATGGGGTTGGTTGGCAGGACATTGGGACTTGTCGGTATGGGTAACATTGGCAAAGAGGCGTTCAAACTGGCAAAGCCTTTCGGGATGCGCCATATTACCTACGACCCATACGTCACACCTGCTGAGGCAGAGGAAGTTGGCGTAGAACTCGTTGACTTGGACACCTTGATGCGAACGGCTGATTTTGTGTGTGTCTGTTGCCCATTGAACGAAGAGACACGTGGACTTGTCGATGCGGGACGTATTGGGTTGATGAAGCCAACGGCTTACCTGATTAACACCGCTCGCGGTCCAATCGTTGACCAAAAGGCACTCACAGAAGCCCTTCAGAATCAACGGATCCAAGGGGCAGGACTTGATGTCTTTGAACAGGAGCCGATTAGCGATGATGATCCGCTCTTAAGCTTGAATAACGTCATCGTTACGCCGCACAGTATCTGCTGGACGGATGAGTGTTTTGATGGCAACGCCAAGAGTGCGTGTGGGAGTATTATCGACGTGGCTTCGGGTCAAATTCCATCGTGGATTGTGAATCGGGAGGTCGTAGATAGCCCAAAACTACAACAGAAGTTAGCGCGATAAAACTTGTGTCAGGCATTGGAGATATATCATGCAAGTCGATAGGCAACAGTTCGCTGAGGAAGGTTACAACATTCTGCGAGAGGTCGTGCCGAAAGCTGAACTTGAACCGTTGCGTCGTAGCATCGAACACATGGTTAATCGGCGAAGAGAGATCGCTTCGCAACGGCGTTTCCCGACCGATCCGCAAGGCGGTGATTGGGCGAATTCTGCTCAACCGCGCCTGAAATTTGATACCGACTGTGATGAGAAATCTGCCTCGGCAATTGAATTTCTGCTCCACGAAAATACGTTGGGTGTTGGTCAGCAATTGATGGAAGCAGCGTACGTCGTGCCGCACCAATTCGCCTGCATCTGTAGTGGGAGTCAAGATGCCGGTCCGATGCGTTGGCATCGTGACATTGGTCCTGGTGAACCTGCGCCACTGCGTGGCATGATTTCAAATATGGAACACCATGGTCCGAGTTATCTTCAGTGGAACATCGCTTTGTACGATGACAGCGTGTTCTGGATTGTACCTCGCAGCCATCGTCGAATCAACACTAACGAAGAACGTCGACAACTTGCAGAAAATCCGTCTGTTCCATTGCCGGGTGGAATCCCGGTTGAACTGAATGCGGGAGACGGTGTCGTGTACACCCATCTGCTGTTGCACTGGGGCAGTTACTACAGCAGCAAAATGCGGCGCACCCTTCATCCAGGTTATCGTCCATTCGGATTTGCGGCTTTGCCCAATGTCCATTGGCGGCATTGGGAACCGGGGTTCTATCACCATCTTTCAGATACGGTACGAAAACAATTCGAGAAATGGGATGCCCTCTTTTTTCAGGAGTTCGACCAGATAGCGATTATCTTCCATACTATTATTAATGGAGATACAAACCGATTCCGTACTGAATTGGAGGCGTTGCATCCGTCGCCATACGACCGGATGGTGAGTATGGTTATGCTTTCAAAACTGGCTAATAAACTGTATCAATTGAAGCACACAACTGCCGCTCCTGCGTCCTTGTGGGGCAACGGTCGAGACCTTATCTATCTCGGAAACCACTTTACCCCTGAACAGACAGTCAAACTCTGGCGGCGATTCCAGCCACTTGACGAAAAACTGAAACTTCCAGAAGAGACCTATCAACCTGGATTCCAACGGACATCTGAATATAACCCGAACGATATGCCTACGGATTTCAGCATCGAAGATTTTATTAGTAATTGGGAAATTGCAACGGTTGTTGCTGATTTATAAGTCCACAAAATGCGGAGAGACATCATGCTTACAGAACAGCAAATCAAGCGCTTTCACACCTTGGGATTCCTGATTTTTCGGCAATTACTCAACCAAGACGAGTTGAACACAATACAGGAAGAGTTTGAAGCGGCGATGGAGGCAGCGTACCGCCATGCGCCATTTGATGGCACGCGCCGACATTGGTTGCCGATGATGGGACCTGAAACGCCATTTTTTACAAGTTTGCCAGAAGATCCACGGTTTTGCGAGGTGGCAGAGCAGCTATATGGTGATGACGTATTTCTCGTTGTTTCGGATGCGAACCGTTACGTCGGCAATACGGGTTGGCATCCCGATCATAATGCTGATCCAACCCAAGACTGCTACGGAGTGAAATTCGCGTATTATCTCGAACCTGTTGATGCCGAAAGTGGGGCGTTGCGACTGATCCCAGGTTCGCATAACAGGTCGCTGCACGACGATTTACGTGAGAATTTGAATACGTTGGGATTGGAGATTTGTGATGTGCCGGGCTATGTTTGCAAATCGGAGCCGGGGGATGTGGTCGCTTTTGATATGCGGTGTTGGCACGCGAGTTGGGGCGGTAGTGAAGACCGTCGGATGTGTACGTTGGTTTATTATAACAATCCGAAGACACCTGAAGAGGTTGCTGCCACACGGAATCGTGCGCGGAGCAATGCGAGGAGTCCCGAACACTTTAACCGGCCGGGTACGCCACTCTACGATCCACATTGGGTCGAAAATTCAGCGGGTAGTGAAAAGCGGCAACAATGGATTGATCGGTTGCGTGAGTTGGGGTTTTTGGATACGGTTTAAACGGACTAAAAGACTTCGGAGGAGAGTTCAACAGCTAATGAGAAAGAAAAAACAGACGACGATTGACAAGCGGATACTAAAAGCGGAGTGTCTGCGAATTACGCCGGACCACTGTGCACTACATTTTCAAGAGGAGCTGCACGAGAACTTTGAATTTCGTGTAGGATTTATTCACCAAGGCGTTGTTGCACATGTTGAGGAGATTGGTATACCTGAGGATCTGGGTGCGCACGATGCCGCGAAAGATATTGCTATACCTCGCTTGTCCTGTTTCATTGTGCTTGTAACACAGGCGGTACTCCACCATATCAATCGCCTGCCGACCCTGTTTAAGCACGCGGTGTGGGAAACTGTTGATGATATCCTCAATGAGGATGCCGAAATTCCAGAGGTTCTTTTAGTTATTGTTGCCAACTGCATAGAGAAAGCGACCGGAGAAATCAACTACAACCAATTGAAGCGTGAAAGCGTCTTAAACCGGCTATGGAATGGTATCAAGTCCGCTTATGGAGAGAAATACGCGCCAAGTGATATAGAGATTTTCGACAGTTTCTACGACGAATCTGAGGAGGATTTCGAGGACACAGAATAGCAACATAGGTGCCCCTTCCCAGTTTTTTCAAGTAATTCAGGACTTACGCAAATTTAGCAAAGGATGGTAGATTTTTACTTTTTAACCCCCTAAATCCCCCTTATCATGGGGACTTTAAGAGGAAATGCGTAAGTCAATTGATACCGCTTTCCACAAAACACGCCTACCCGTCAACTTGCAGAATTATGCAACCTTTCCTGCTCGGTTCGCGTCACGTAGGTTAAAAATCGGATGAATACCGAGAATTGAAATTCAAGCTCAACCGTAATAGCAGGGGGTCCTGATGCGAAATAATGACGTTGCGTTAGTTCACCGCGCCCTTGCAGGTGACGAAACAGCCTTCACAACATTAATGGAAAAGTACCAAAAACAGGTTCATGCGACTGTGTGGCGAACAATCAAGGATTTCCACATTGCTGAAGACATCGTTCAAGAGACCTTCTTAAAAGCCCACCAAAAACTTGGAACCCTTAATGATCCGCATCGATTTTCTGGGTGGCTCAATGCCATTGCCACACGCCGTTGCCTTGCGTGGTTCCGTGAGAAGCGGTTAAACACCCAACTTTCCGAAAGTATAAGCAGTGCCATAAAACAGAACGATCCGTACTCCGGATATCTCGCCGGAGAGCAAGCGAAAGCGGCATCGCAAGAACTGCGCGAAATTGTTAGAAAGTGGCTTGTGAAATTGCCGGAAAACGAACGCATTGTCACAACCCTCCATTATTTTGATGGCATGTCCTGCGATGAGATCGCGGCTTTTTTAGGTGTAACCACAAACACCATAAAAAGTAGACTCAACCGTGCACGGAATCGACTGAAGAAGAACGAGTCTCTGATTCAATCGACGCTGGACAATTTCCAGTTTTTCGCGACGCTGAGTGAGACAATTAAAACCGAACGCAACATTACTATGAGAATCGAAACCACCACTGAAAACGGTGAGCAATTGGGGGAAGGCACCCTCTCTTTAAAAAGGACCGATGCCCTTTTGGGACTTACTGGCTTTAGTTTCGGCTGGGAAGGATGCAACCGAGTTGAGATTTTGTCAACAACCTTTTTGTCAACCTTTTTTACGCCTTTCCTGTTCAAATTTCCCACAGTTGTGGGGGACATCTGGGCGCAGGAAGGATTCTGGGACTCACAAGTGAAGACCACCTTAGACAGATACGAACAAATACAAGCCTCCGCTGAAGTTTTCCCAATGTGTCTCAAACACAAAAGCGTTTTTATTGATACGACACCGCACCCACAGAATGATATACCCCTAATTATTGACAATGAACGATATAAGTTAGATGCTAAACATGCGAACCTTATTGAGAATTTTGTTAACGGGACACGCTACTTGTGGTTTGCCAATGGGATTGGGCTCGTGAAGATGCGCTACGAACACGCTAGCGGTCTCACAACGGAGACAGAATTATTTGAATACAACGTCCCGGGCAAGACAGAAGAATCTCTGCCTATGCAGATTGGTTCTACGTACACATACAAATACCACAATGTTTTTCGCGATGAAACAGTATTTGAGAAATGGCGCGTCATTGAAAACTTTTGAATCTAACTGCTCTTATTTGGAGAGATCAGACATAGAAGCAAAACCTATCGACACCTACTGCAACTGGAATCAGTGCGATGCTTTGGACGATTGTTAGAAGAGAAATCACAGCAAGTATATTAAGTTTCAGATTCCTCATGGGATTACTCATCTATTTCTCCCTGATTGTGACAAATCTCTTCGTTTTGACCAGAGGTTACGAAGACAGACTGCAAAGTTACCGAACTGCTATTCGAGAAAATGAAGATAAGATAAGTCAGGTAAAAAGATATTCTGAATTCGGACTCACTCACATGCTGAAGTGTGATAGAAACCCGAAACTACTTAGTATTTTCAACGAGGGCGTGGATAAAAGAAAGGGAAATACAGTAACGGTGGCGCACGGATATGTTCCCGCTGTTGCCGAGCACCACGGCTCTGATAATCCCTATCTGAACATCTTTTCTTCTATTGACTTCACAGTCATCTGCCAAGTTGTGATGAGTTTACTCGCGCTGCTTTTCTCTTACGACGCGATATCGCGAGAAAAGGAAGCGGGGACCTTAGGATTAACACTCTCCTGTGCAGTTCCGAGACCGACGCTGCTTTTGGGAAAATACATTGCTGGAATAATGTCTATTTCTCTTCCGCTTCTTGCGAGTTTTGTTGCAGGCTTATTGGTGATACAATTCTCTCCTTACGTCTCTTTCAACAGTTCAGATTGGGGACGGATATTGCTAATCTTCCTCCTATCGATGCTCTATGTATCTCTCTTTTTTCTTATCGGACTCTTTCTTTCCACTCGAACGGACCGACCCTCTATCACTCTGATGTTTTCAATGTGCGTTTGGGTGCTTTTCGTGCTTATTGTTCCGAACCTAACAGTTTTATTGGTGGAGCACGCAAGTCCGATACAGTCAGAGGAACCGTATAAAGAGCAGGCCC
>PYJC01000027.1 GCA_003635255.1 Candidatus Poribacteria bacterium
AAACATAAAAATGTAGTAAAATAGTGGAATAAAAGGCGATCCTTTATGTCCCTTTATTTCCACTTTTGATAGTCACTTACTTTATGAGAGGTGCTCTTATGACGGTCTCCGAGTCCGAAAAGTCTCCGAGATACAACGGTATTCCGAAGCAGGTTTCGCGTAAGGATTTTAATCGTTATATCTTGCCACATCTGAAGAAACGTGTTAAAGGTCCAAAGCCGAAACTCTCTTTCTACAAGATATTCAACTACATTCTCTATGTTTTGCATACGGGTATTCAATGGGAGCAACTCCGAACACGGCGGAATGAACTCCATTGGTCTAATGTCTATAAATGGCATCATCGCTGGTCAAAAGATGGCTCGTATCAGAACCTCTTTGAAGCGTCGGTTATACACTTGCTTGATACGGATCAACTTGATACGACACACCTTCACGGTGATGGTTCAAACACCGTCGTGAAAAAAGGGGCGACGGTATCAGCTACTCAGGACACAAACATCAGAAAGGCGAAAAAGAGTTGACGCTCACCGATAATCATGGGTTCATCATAGGACCGATAACGCTGAAACCCGTCAACGCACATGATACAACGATTTTGCCCGAAGCCCTGAGTGATATAATCGCTTTTAGCAAACGTATTGGCATGGATCTTTGCGGTTCGGCTCTGACACTTGATTCTGCCTTTGATTCTAAGGTGAATCATAAACTTATTAGAGGACACGGGTTGAGACCCGTGATTTATCCTAACCGTCGCAATGCTAAAGAACCTATTGTCATTGCGCGTAAGTTCCGTTGGTTTGACAAAAGGATATACAAAGACCGATATAAAGTTGAGCGAACTTTCGGGTGGCAAGACACTTACCGAAGACTTGCCCTGAGCTATGATAAACTCAAAGAGACCCGTCTGGGGTTTCGTCATCTCGCATATTCAATGATTAACTTTCGTATAACTTTCAACCATTCATAGCGCGTACTCGCTATGAGTTCAATGATAAAACTGTTTAGAAACTTCTTATTATCACTGGCAGGTTTACTCGCTGTTTTAATGCTCAACGGTTGCGGTGCTGACGAAGACAGAGAAGAACCTGTTCCAGTTAACTTCGTAAGTGCAACCCCGTCCGGTGGTCAGATTGCCGCGAATGGAACTATTACGATTACCTTCGACAACGCGCCCGGTGAGGTCAGGGTAAGTACTGGCACTGTCAAGATCACAGGTAAAACTGCGGCTATTACAGGTCCCTTTACCCTTGGTGCCTTCGGATTAACGATTACTTGGGCTGATGGCACCCAGGTTCTGAACTATAAGGTTACCGCGCCGGACTGACCTGACGATCTGCGTGTCACGGGTGGCACTATTATAGACGGCGACACGGATGTCAATCCCGTAACTATCAATAACGAGGGGATAATCGAGATTACCTTTACTGAAAAGGCAACCGGAAACATCGCACTTCAAACCGAAAACGGGGATGATGTCGGTTGGATCGCAAACGTTGTTGGCACCAAAGGCGCGCTTGAACTTGTCGAAAGTAAAGAACTCACCTATGAAACCGTTTATGTCATTGTTGGTAAAGTCTCTACTGCCGACGGCACCGAAACTGAGATTAAAATCACCTTTTCAACCAAGGCTAAAGCATAATCAAATCCTGCTTGACTTATGTTGGCAAGGTTTCAATAAGGAGGAAAAATGATTTTCAAACATCTATCTCTTGTTGGATATAGCCAAGTTTCTCAAAAGATTAAACTGACTCTCAAAATTACCGTGCTGCTCTTATGCCTCAGTATTGCAACACACGTATCGGCAGAACTATTGTTTCATGACGACTTTGAAAAGGATGACATCGGTAAGGAACCCGGTAAATGGGAAGTCGGACACGACGGCAAAACAACTGCTAAAGTTGTCGCCGATCCGAAAAAAGCAAGTAATAAGGTTTTGTTAACCGCTGACAACCCATCTAACGACTCACGGCACGATGTCGGCGGCTCCATCTATGTCGTCGGCGACGCAGGTTGGGACGATTACGTCGCTGAATGGGACATGATGTTTCCCGATGATTTCTATATGGGTGTCGTCTTCCGTTTTCAGGATGGCGAAAAATTCTATCTCAGCGACCGACGGCAAGGCGGTAGAGAATATCATTTCTATAAACGCCAAGGGAATTGGACAAAGGTCAAAGACGGAATGGTAGAAAACGAACCCGAAGTCTGGTACCGCGCACAACTGATCC
This sequence comes from Candidatus Poribacteria bacterium, assembly GCA_003635255.1. Taxonomy (GTDB): domain Bacteria; phylum Poribacteria; class WGA-4E; order WGA-4E; family WGA-3G; genus WGA-3G. Next base: position 2,232 of record PYJC01000027.1, read on the forward strand.
TTTCGGGTGATAAATTCACCTTCAAACTAAAAGAGCGGAAAGATAACAGGTCGTTTGATAAAATTGATCCAGCGACCGAAGGTGAAGACGGCACCTTCAAAACCGGTAAGTTTGGCAACTACGGACTCGTTTATATTGACAACATCTTTATCGGCGACTCTGTCGAAGACCTTGTCCTACCCGTCGAACCACAGGATAAACTCAGCACAACATGGGGCGCGATTAAGGATGCCTATTAAATATAGGACTTACGCAGCCCCCTTTGCAGGCGGGGTTTCAAACCCCGCCTGCAGTGCGCCATACGTCGTTATCATGGAAAAAATGCGTAAGTCCTAAAATAAATAAAAGGATTGGAAGGATGGAACGGAGGAAGGAGAGGGCCCCAATCTTCCATCCCTCCATGCTTCCACTTATCCATACTGAACCGCAAGGAAACATAAAAATATGGCGACCTATACTGCCCGCGGTGGCAAAGACACTGTCATTACATCCGAAGAAAAACGCTCGCTCCTACACGAGGCACTCCTCAAATTGGGCGGTATCCCGAAAAAAATTCTGGTGATCCCGCCGGACATAACACGCCTCCACTCTAACGCCGGTGAACTCACCCAAATTCTCTATGAATTGTGGGATGCCGCAGACGGCACAACTTTCGATATTCTACCTGCTATCGGCACACACGCCCCGATGACCGAAGCACAGATCGCTGAGATGTACGGCGATTTGCCTAAAGCAGCATATCACGTCCACAACTGGCGCACTGGGTTATATCATTTTGGCGAAGTGCCGTCCGAGGTCGTGCAGGAGGTATCGGGCGGCAAACTCGATTATAGCATCCCTGTCGCTGTAAATCGCCGCCTCGTAGAGGGCGACTACGAACTCATCATCTCTGTCGGACAGGTGATTCCGCATGAGGTTATCGGTATTGCGAATGGGTTTAAAAATATCCTCGTCGGGGCAGGTGGCGTTGAGATGATTAACAAATCCCACTTCTTGGGTGCCGTAGACGGCATGGAACGCCTCATGGGACGCACCGATACCTCCGTTAGGAGAGTCTTGAATTACGCCCATGCAAACTACTTAAAACAACTCGGCATTCTGTATGTCATGAGCGTCATGGATGCCGATGCCACTGGAGAGCGCGTGATGCGCGGACTTTACATCGGCGACGATGCACAGACCTTTGAAACCGCTGCCGAATTGAGCAGAGCCGTTAATATGACCTTCTTGGATGCACCTTTGGAAAAAGTAGTCGTCTACTTGGATCCGAGGGAGTTTAAAAGCACATGGCTCGGCAATAAGGCGATCTATCGCACACGGATGGCGATGGCAGACGACGGCGAGTTGATTATCATCGCACCCGGACTCCGAGAGTTCGGCGAGGACGCAGAAATCGATCGGCTCATCCGAAAGTACGGCTACCGCGGCACACCCGCAACGCTCAATGCGATCTCAGAAAACCCAGAGTTGCAAGAGAACCTCTCCGCCGCAGCACACCTGATTCACGGTAGTACCGAAGGACGTTTCAAGGTTGTTTATGCGACGGAACATCTCACCCAAACCGAAATTGAATCGGTTGGCTACCAGTGGGCACCCCTCAACAAAGTGCTTGCCGAATACAACCCGGAAACCCTTGCCGATGGCTTCAACGATGGTGGCTTTTTCTACATCAGCGAACCCGGACAAGGGCTATGGGCACTCCGCTCGCGGTTCAGTGAGTAGATAAATTTCTAAAATAAAGTAAGGAGAATAGTATGCAACCGTTCAAGATCATCATCGAAAAACATACTGATGGCTATGTCGCCTATCCCCTTGGGTTGAAAGGTGTCGTCATAGGACAAGGCGATACTTATGAAGAAAGTGTTGAGGATGTAACCTCTGCAATTCGGTTTTATATTGAGACCTTTGGGAAAGAAGAACTCGAAGTTGAGGAGCCTGCCTTGGACGTTTTCGTAACTGAAGTGAATGTCTGATGCCTCGTTTTCCAACAGATGCCCCCAAAAATAGAGTTATTCGTGCGTTAGAGAGATTAGGGTACCGTATAATTCGGGAACGGAATCATATTTGTATGGCACGTGAAAATCCAGATGGGAGTCGAACTGTATTAGTTCTACCGAATCATCGGCGCATCAAAGGCTCAACTTTGCGCCGCATTTGCACCCAGGCAGGAATTTCCAGAGATGCTTTTCTGGAAGCTTACCAACTGATATAAAAGAACAATACATTATTATGAGACTAACTTAATTCACGAAGGCACGGTACTGAAAAAGGATAAGAATATGCTTACAGAACAGCAATTAGTACAATTTGAAGAAAAAGGCTATCTACTTCTTTCCCGATTAATTCCACAAGAAACTGTCACAAAAGCAAGGGAAGCGATGTGGCACATGATGGGAATGGATGCCGATAATCCGAGTTCATGGGAACCTTCTGATGCAGCTGGCAAGTCAGAACCTGCTATACAAAGTAAACATCCACCCCACTCCGAATTTTACATGCAGAGTGCAGGAGCTCGGACCGAACTTTTCGGTGTTACCCATCCAGATGTTTTAGCATGTTGCACACCCGATTATCTCGCTATCCTCAAGCAACTCGCCTCCCTATACCCAGAGATCCCACATTGTGAAAGGCGGCATCCTGATGGCATCTGGGCAATCAATAAATTCCCCGTTTCAACTGAGTGGAAAAGACCACCGCCCCATTTAGATGGCGGCTTCCGAGATTTGCGATTAGATCCAGGGACGTTTCGAGCAACGAGTTTAACCTATCTTACCGATGCGAACGCGCACAGCGGAACGACGATAATATGGCCCGAAGGTCCACAACGCATCCGCGAATTCCGCAAAAACAATCCAGGGTTCTCCAATCATATCCACGATATGGGGGCACAGTTTCAAGAAATGGATTTAGGCGAACCCATAGAGGTTGCTGTCAAACAGGGAGATGTCCTATTTTTTCACCACTTGTTACCACATGCCGGCACAATGAATGTCAGTTCAACCCCACGTTTCGCAATCCGATATATGTGTTTATGTCTCGCATGCCGCAGATGGGAGAAAAAAGAGGAATGGAATGTCTGGATGCCTTAAAGCACTTTTGAACGTCACTGCGAAAATTGTTGCCCAGCGGAAGAGTCTGGAGCAGTGTCCTAACCGAAGACGAAATCAAATTATCAATGGCTGGAGAACTCCTACCCGTCCAACCTCATGGAAAAGCCACAACAATATGAGGACGCATTAAGGCAAAATGACTTCCCAAGGAATAGACGTAAACACAGACACGATCACTTGGGCACTCCCAGAAGGGGCGATTGCCCGATTAGGACGCGGGATAGTAGGTCCGCGTGAATTTTCCCCAGATGGAAAATATCTCCTTGTCGGAACAAAGATTGGACTATGGTGGTATGAACTTGCCACAATGAAACCTGTCGCGCTATGGGAAACAGAACGCGGGATGCTTTCCGCTCTTAAATTTTCATCGGAGGGTGCGCTGCTTGCCACTGGTAATTCCGACGGTGGGATTAAAATTTGGGATGTACAAAATCACCGTTGCCCTGCGAAAATGCAACGGATGGGTCGATTTGACCGAGTTACTGAGCTCGTTTTTTCACCTGATGGGCAATGCTTAGCCTCTTCTGGCGGAAGATACGATGCCGTTTACGTCTGGCACCTCGAAACAGGTGAACAGGTCGCAAAATTCACCGTTGACGAAGAACTGCAGCCTCACCATCCGCCTCCTGCCATTCCTCTTGCCTTTTCTCCAGATGGAAGGCTCCTCATAAGCGGAACCCCCGAAAATACCTTTTCAGTTTGGGATATCAAAACAGGCGAGCGTCGTGCACATCTCACCGGACATTCGGCTATGGTGATTGCCCTGCTTTTTTCACCGTGCGGCGAGTTCCTAACCTCGGCGGATTGGGATGGCGGTCTCCACAAGTGGGAAGTTGACAAACTCACCACTCAAGACCCACAACCTTTTATCACATCAATGCCGGAGGCGACAAAAGTAGTGCCGTACACCTATTCAGCTGACGGTGTTTTGCTTGCTGCGACGGCCTCTGGAAAGACGCTTACCGTTTGGAATGTGGAGCGAATCAGAAAGGTAGCAACCTTAACATATAAAGAAACGGTTCGGAGATTCCGTTTTTCACAGACGGGTTCGCAGTCAGTTATCGGCGGTACAGATACAATGCAGATTTGGAACATCGGGGATCCCGCGCCCCAACCTCCTGCTATCCGGGGTCACCATTCTGTGTGCGGTTCCGTAAAATTCTCGCCGGATGGGCAGACACTGGCTGCAGGATATTGGTCAGGTGAGGTTCATTTACGGGACGTTCAGGAATTAAAACTGCAAACAACATTCAGGTGTGAAAGTCGTGAGGCGATCCGCTCTATTGATTTTTCACCGTGTGGCAACAAATTGGCAGCCACCTCTTATGATAAGATTGTGAGAGCGTGGAATCTTGAAGAACCAAAAGCACCGCCTGCTGAACTTACTGGACATCAAGCGTCCCTTTTTGCCCTCGCGTTTTCTCCAAAAGGCAATCTACTGGTGAGCGCGGATGCTAACGGTGTTTTAGGCGTATGGGATGTCGAACACGACTATGAACTCCAAATGTTTACGGAAGAAAGGGATTGCAGCTGGTCAATCGCCTTTTCACCTGACGGAAAGCACCTTGTAAGTGCACATGAGAAAGAAAAAGCCCAGGTATGGGATATTGAGAACGGTGAGCCAATTGCTGAACTCTCCTCAAATCGACCCCGAGATGCTACTCAATATAAAGGCGACGACCGCCAAATTCAGGGGATACTCCGACGGTTGGAGAAAGGTTCGGTGGATAAGGGTACCCCAAAAGTAATCGCATTTTCTCCCGATGGCGACCTGATTGCAGGCAATGTGGGGGGGCAAATTTGGTTCTGGGATACGACAACTTATGAGATCCGTATGGTGATATGTTTGCCACAAGGATGCGGGAGAGCTGAAGCGTTAACCTTTTCTCCGTGTGGAAGGTATCTCGTTTCGGGGGCATGGTGGTTAGATAGATTAGGTATTGATAAAGTGTCCATCCGTTTGTGGGAAGTTACCACGGGTAAAAATATCGCCACCTTCTGGAGCCATCCCACTGATATTCAGTCACTTGCCTTTTCGCCGGATGGCACCCTGTTAGCAAGTGGCAGCTACGATGGCACTATTCTATTATGGGACATGAAGCCTTACCTCTTCCCCATTGAGGCACACTAAGCCTGGGTGAGGTTGTGGACATCGCTCTCGCGGTTTAGTAGGAGGGGTTTGTAACCCCGAAGTAAATTTCCATAGAAAGAAGGAAAACGGCATGCGACTCATCAAAACTATCTGCAACTGGACACCCAAAATATGGTTCCCGTTGGCAATTGTTCTGTTGAACAGTGTCATTAACTTTTTGGCGAGGCAATATCTCTTTGAATATTTGGATTTAGATTTATTCACAATCTCTCCTAATATTCAGGTTATCGGTGGATTTTTGGCTATCGCTGGGGCATTGATTGATTGGACCCTGATAAGTGTTCTCCTCTTCTTTGGGTGTCGGTTACTTTACAATGGAAAAGGGGTCTTCCGAAATTTCTTTAAAACTATAGGGATGTGTCATCTCGTTCTGTTAGTAGCCACATTAAGTCATTTCATTTTCGTTTTAATCAGTTTACCTCCTGATCTCACGACACTTGAATTAACCACTTTGCCCCGTGATCTCACAACACTCGAATATAACAACACCACAAACTCACAAGAATCATCAGAAGCAATTACTGAGGTGTTGGCTTCACTCGAGCTGCCAATCCAAGGGATTAACATTGTAGGTCACATCTGCTTCGCGCTTATCCTCGTAGCAGTGGTTCAAACTTTTTTTGAAATCAGGTGGGTCCAAGCACTTTGTAACGTATGTATCTTTTATGCTATCTATTGGATTTTGAACAAAGCCTTATGGTCCATTTTTTGGTCAGTTTTTCTCTTTTTTTTCGGACAATTCTTCGTTCCGAGTTGGCAGCCAGGCGACCCGATTTCACCATAACCTAATGTGCTCCCAGCATCTCAGGCAATTCGGATAGACGCTGAATTGTTTCCTCCCACCTGCCAACCTGTTTACCATCTCGGTCAAGCAATATCGGACGAATCCCTACACCTTGCGCCCCGACAATATCCGCTTCATAGGTATCCCCGACATGGACAGTTTCTTCTGGTAAAACACCAACCGCCGCGAGTGCGTAGTTGAAGATATGGGGATCCGGTTTCTCGGATCGGACGCGCGCATCATGTGAGGCAACAATGGCATCAAAATACTCGGCGATACCCAACCGTTCAGTGAGTGGATCCAAGGGTGTATCCCAATTAGAAACAATCGCTAACTTGAAACCGGCATCTCGGAAATGCTGAAGTGTGGGAATGACATCGTCGTAGAGCGTAGCACTATTCGCAGCAAAGAGGTAGTGCCCAGATTGTAGCAGCTCCCACGCTATCTGTTCCACGTGCTTCTCAATGCCGACCTCTCTTATAAATTCGCATTCCCGCAGCATCACAGTTATCGACGATTCCAGCAAAGAATAATGGGGAGTAGGGGCGGGTGCCGATGTGCCGGCAAAGAGACTTTTCAATGCTGTTTCACAGCGTTTCCAATTGACCTCAACGCCATATCTCTCAGCGATTCTTTCAAGGTTCTCCGCAAGTGAATACCTATGGAAACACAATGTTTCGTAAAAATCAAAGAAAACAGCTTGTACCATAATTTTCTGGTGAACACTCGCGCTTTCAGCTGCCGCTATTCAAAGAGCACTGCCGTGAAATCTTCAAGGCTTTTCACGTTAACAGCAATGAGAAGAAGCTGCTCAAGACGTTGCAAATCGTCTATATTTTCGAGAGCTGGTGTTAGGGCGCGCACTGCTTCTCTGTGGAATTTCGTATTGAGTATTGTCAAGAGGTTTCTGCAAGTAGCCTCCTTCGCCCCTTGTTCAATACCTTGTGCCATAAATTTTTCGCGTTGGTGTTGCCAAACAGAAGATTCTTGCATAATTTCCTCAGACACATTCAAAACAAATCGCGCGATTTCGTTGATCCGTTCGTTTAGAATATCTTTTCCTGTCGTGTCATAGTGTTACGCCATAGAGATATTATATAAGAGGTTGTTAGCAGATGTCAAGGCTAAGCAACGCTGGCAATTCAGACAGGCTTTGGATTGTCTCATCCCATTTGCCAGTTTGGGTGCCATCTCGGTCAATCAGTATTGGACGAATGCCAGCGTTTTTCGCGCCGATTATATCCGCTTCGTAAGTGTCTCCAACATGGACAGTTTCTTCTGCCGAAACACCCACTGCCGCGAGTGTATAGTAGAAAATATGCGGATCCGGCTTCGCGGACCGGACGCGTTCATCATGTGAAGAAGTAATTGCGTCAAAATAGTCGGCAATTCCCAACCGTTCGGTAAGCGGGTCCAAGGGTGTATCCCAATTGGAAACAATCGCTAACTTAAAGCCAGCATCTCGTAAATGCTCAAGGGTCGGGACAGTGTCATCGTAGAGTGTAGCAGCGTTGGCAGCAAAAAGGGAGTGCTCAGATTGTAGCAACTCCCATGTCATTTGGTCCAAGTAGTCCCGAACCCCGAGTGCCGCCAGAAAATCTCGGTAACTATCAATGATCTGCTGCATCGTCTCCAGCAGGTCATGGGTCATCGGATCCGATCCTGACGCATCCGCATAGAGGTTTTCGCGTGCCGTTGCATAGCGTTCCCAATCAATTTCACAGGCATACCGCTCTGCGATTTTTTCAACTCTCGGTCTAAGTGATTGTCCCCAAACGCCCAACGTTTGGTAAAAATCAAAGAAAACAGCTTTTATCATAGTTTTTGCGTCCTCATCTTTAGATATAGCGAGTCGGATCAGGGACACTTGCCTCTTTAAAGCCCTTCTTTCGGTGCCTGCAGCTATCACAGCCACCACATGCCCTACCTGCAGCGTCAGGATCGTAGCAACTCAAAGTGAGACTATAATCCACACCGAGTGCCACACCGATTTCGATGATTTCTGCCTTCGTTTTATGCATCAGCGGGGCTTGGATTGTCAACTTTGTTTTCCCTTCAACACCGGCTTGTGTCGCAAGGTTCGCCATCTTCTGATACGCCTCTATATATTCTGGCCGACAATCTGGATAACCACTATAATCAACAGCAGTAGCACCAATAAAAATGGTATCGGCAGCGAGGACTTCAGCATAAGCGAGTGCATAGGAGAGAAAAATCGTGTTTCGGGCGGGAACGTAAGTGATTGGTATGTTAGTATCAGAACGGTTTTTGGGAACAGTGATGTCTGCTGTCAATGCGGATCCGCCAAAAGTTCGCAGGTCAATATCAACGACTATGTGCTGTTTCACACCCAATGCCTTTGCAACGTTTTTTGCGCACTGTAGTTCCACAGCGTGCCGTTGACCGTACCGAAAACTCATTGCGTAGGTCTCATAACCCTCATCGCGAGCGATAGCAAGTGTTGTTGTTGAATCTAAGCCGCCACTCAGTAAGACGACCGCTTTTTTTAACACTGATTTCCTTCCAAAAAGGAGCGGAAAGTTGCGAAGTGTAACTAAAGTGAACTAAAGTCAGGTTGTGACATCAAACATAACTTGTAAAACTTTAGAACACTTGTAAACTTTCCACTTTTCAATTTTTCCTACTCCGCTTCAAATTCTAATTTCGCGAAACGTAGGAAGATACCTCCACCCGGTCTGGCAAGCGGACCATTGATTGCCAAGCACGCGATGACATGTTTCGCACCAGGCTCCGCGCTTTCGGTGACTACGACACGTTGCGGCGTATTGAAACCGGAGGCAGCACCACGTCCCGATTCTCCGAAAGCCAAGTCGATTTCGCCATTGACCCAGACTTCACCGTAATCGTCAATGCACGTGTGGAACCAAACTTGTGAACCCGCAACCGAAGTTCCATCAACTTCTTCAGGAATCGTAACAGTGATCCGATACCAGCCGAAGCAGAGTCCCGATAAGATGACTTCTTGGATATTCTCACAAACCGGCCATCCGGAATCATCATAATCAGCGAGGCGAGCAGTTACTTCCACCAATCGGTCAACTAATCCACCGTTCGGTTCACCGGGGACAAGTCCCTCACCAAAACGCCACTGGGCATCCGTAAGTTCAAGATGTTCTGCATTTTCTAAATCAAGTTCTGCAATAATCATTAGCATTCCTTCCTTAGTTTGAAAGTAGCGCAAACTGTTAGTTTGTGCCTCCAATATTCATATACCAGAGTTTGTAAGCAATACCTGTCGAAAAAATTAGTGAAATTCCTGCGACAATAAAGGGAACGTGAACAGAGATGTTAACCAAAAAACCACTTGCCACATAGCCGAGAAGGAATCCAGTACTCCACGCCAAATGTGTGAGTCCTACACCGTGTCCCTTCTCATCAGGTTCAGTAAATTCATTAATAAAC
>PYJC01000028.1 GCA_003635255.1 Candidatus Poribacteria bacterium
TCGGTATAATAACGCCTTGCCTTTTCCCACGCGCCTATTTCTTCTGCTGACCGTCCCAACATATAGAAGTAATTTAGAGTGTCTTTGCTGAACCTTTCCGATAGTGATTCCAAATAGTCCGGCGCGTTTGCGAGAAATTCATCGTATGCTTCTCGCCATCGTTCCTGCCGGAGATAGATTTCAGCACGTAAGCGCGAGATCTCCTTGTACGCTTTTTCTACATACCCTTTGTTGGGTTCAACAAGCCACTTTTGTTCCCATTCAACAAGCCACCTCTGTTCCTCTTCCTCCCCTAGTCTGGTTTCAGCGTGCGCTAAAGTTTCCAACGCTTTGTCTAACCTGATGTTAAACTTCAGCCGATATTTAACCGCTTCCGTATAAGCCCAGCTGAAATACTGCTGTGTCTCCTTGCAATACGCAAGATGTACCTGCAAGCATCTGTCAATAAGTTTATCAAGATAGCCATCGCTTGTCAGAGAGCGGTCCTCTTCGGCTAACCACAGCATTTTTTGGTATGCCCCCCAATACCAGGAAGATGGACCATCCGAAATGGTACATTCATCAATGACACGTTGGTAATAGTGCCATTTTTGACAGGCATCTTCGCTCCGTTCAGCTAATCCTAACAGTGCGCTGAGATAACCTTTGGTTCTGGGGTATTGCAACATCTTATTAAACAGACTGTTTGGGACATTCTTTATGCTCCCAGGAAGGGACATATATCCTCTGTAGGCGGTGTATAATACTTCCGAGGTTTCTGGGTGTATCCGCATCAGAGATTCGATTTCAGGGAGAATCGTTTTTTTTGCGTCCGCCTCTGAAAACATTCTGGCGATGAGTTTCCATCGAGAAATGCAAACCTCCAAGTCCGTAATCTGTACGCTGCCAAGAAATTCCTGAATCAAGAGTTCCTGATCTGTTTTTAAACGGTTTCGCGCCCGATGGAGCTGACTCCGAATCGTATTCACCGATACACCTAAGGATTTGCCTATCTCCTTTGCCCTCATTTCACTGAGATAGTGGAGCATCATCACCGTGCGTTCACTCTCTGGCAGTTTCGCCAGCAGTTTTTCGACAGTTTCGTAACGGCACTCGGTCGCTTCTGACTCTCGCTGTTCCGATACGTAGCACTCATAGGTTAAGTTATCTATCGCTTTCACAGGTGTGTCTTCCAGCGATTGCATCGTAGGTTTTTGCTTTCGCATCCAATCAATGCAAAGCCGATTTGCAACGGCATAGAGCCATCCAGCAAATTGATTGGGATCCTTGAGTGTCGAGAGCTTTTTATATGCTTGAAGGAAGATATCTTGGGTAATCTCTTCAGCATGGTGAAAATCACCGATCTTCCGCCACACGAGCGCGTGAACGCTCTTTTGATGCTTTCGGACCAAAATGTTGAACGCCTCATCGTCGCCCGATAAAATTTTGTGAATCAATTGAACGTCGTCTTCCCTTTCCACAAGGTTTCTCCTAACAGACAGATTGGATTTTGTCGTATTCGTCAAAAATGCTTAATTAAATGCTGAGTCTTTTAAAATTACACAATATGGTCCAGTTCGTATCCGTTATCATTAAAGACGAAATTTTGGACAGAAAACATTGCATAATTTGAAAAAATGAAGAAAATATGGATTTTTTCGGAATTGTATCGTAGAGATCCGATGCTGAAGGCGTAGATTATATTCTGCTCACGATTTGTTACATCTGCATCCAATTGAGGTGGGCGTTAGGCAAGGCACGGAATAGTGAAGATGAGGATACCTACCTCTGCCCAGGAACGGGTAGCGGTACCTCTGCGCCAGAGGCACCCACGCGCTACCTCGTCTACTTTTAACATAATCGTATTTATGAGATACGCTCTAATCTGAGAGGAGTGCTTCAATCATCCAAATTAAGGGCTGACCGTCTATGATATTTGAACTCCCAAAGCTGTATTGCCAATACCCGTTTTTATCGATGAAAATAAATTTTGGGATGGCTCTGACTTTATATGCCTTAGCGACCTCCCGAGTGGGATCAAGCAAAACGGACCAAGGTGGCTGATGTTCATCTAAAGACTCCTGTACTTTCTGAGGGGTTTCCCCATCGTTGACACCCCAAATCACGAAATCTTTGGTCTTGCTAAAATGCTCGTAGATGAGTTTGAGTTGAGGCACTGCCATGTTGCATGGTCCACACCACGAAGCCCCAACATCCAGCAAAACAACCTTGCCCAACATCTCTGATAACGTGTAGGTCTCTGCTTCCAAAGTTTGTAGACGAAAATCCGTTGCTTTCTTATTCAATCTGTTCGTGATAAATTTTTGACGGATTTTCTCACGGTCTGCCCCTTCTCGAATCCGGTATTCCACTTCGGTATTTTTGAGGAATGCCTCAAACGCATCGGTGGTTTCCCCTCGCTCCATTTGGTGATAGACGCGTTCTAATCCTACTTGGGCTTCGGGGTGAGGGGTAGGCGCGAAGTGGGCATTGGCGTAGTAATGTCGTGCTGTTTCCCATTCCCTAATTCCTTCAGCAGACCGTCCCAACATATAGAAGTAATTCGTACTACTCTCTTTAAACCTTGTCCAGAGGGATTCCAGAAAATCGGGTGCGTTTTCGAGAAGCCCATCATGCGCTTCTCGCCATCGTTCCTGCCGGAGGTGGATTTCAGCGCGTAAGCGTGAGAAGTCTTTGTGCACTTCTTTGACAGATCCTTCGTTGTTTTCGACGAGCCACTTCTGTTCCTCTTTTTCCTCTAACCTGATTTCAGCACGTTCTAAAGTTTCCAATGCTTTATCTAATCGGTTGTTGAACTTCAACCGCCGTTTAACCGCTTCAATATAAGCCCAACCGAGGAACTGCTGTGTCTCCTGGCAGTAGTAAAGATGTGCCTTTAAGAGTCGATCAATAAGTTCATCAATGTAGTCATCGTCTGCAAGAGATCGATCTTTCTCAACTAACCCCAGCATCTTTTCATAACCCATCATATACCAAGTAGATGGGCCATCTGTAACAGTGCACTCATTGATGAGGCGTTGGTAATAGTGCCACTCTTGATCCGTGCCTTCGCTCCGTTGCGCTAACCCCAATAGTGCTGTCAGGTAAAGCTTGGTTTTAGGATATTGCAACATCTTATCAAACAGACTGTTTGGGACATTCTTTGCCCGACCGGGAAATTTCTTATATCCCCAGCAGGCAGTGTATAATAACTCCGGGGTTTCTGGTTGTGTCCGCAGTAAGGTTTCAATTTCAGGTACAATCCTTTTCTTTCCGCCTTCTTCTGAAAACATTTCGGCGATGAGTCTCCATCGAGCATCGTAAGCCTCCAAATCCGGCGGATCGGATTTTAGGGCGCGGTTACTGACCTCTAATGCCTTATCAAATTCACCGGATTTATGGAGCGTTTTAATCTGTGTTGCCAAATCCTGTTGTTGTTTATCGTCTGACATGTGTCTACCTCCCTTTAGAAGTTCATAGGAAACCTATTGAACGCACGTTAGATGTAAGTAATGTGCTAATATTTTAGCACTTACAAAAATAATGTCAAGTAAAAATACTGAAAATTGAGCATAAATTAATTAGATTTCAACGCGCACAAACGCGAGATACGCACCCGTCAGCAAAACAATGACAAACAGTGACAACAGCAGCAACTTCGTCGCAGCGGTGTTGAAATCTTTACCAATGTTGAATGTGTCTTCAAATTTTGGTACTGCCTCTGGATTGACCGGTTTCTGGGACATCCCTTCGCGAACGCCCATGATATGGCGACTCTCTGGATCGCCTCTGTCCATATCGACGACGAATTCTCGATATTCACGGGCGTAACGCTGGACATTCTCAATAAATTGCTGATGCCGGTCAAGACCTGTTCCAGAGAACGACTCAAGCAGATGCTGGAGGAGTGCCGCGGGTGAGATACTGGTGATCGCACGCGCCCGTTGGACTTGATTAATTTTAAAGGTTAAGAACCCCTCGTACAAGTGCTCTGCGTTTGCTGCCATTATGATAAAAAATTCGCCTCTTTTCCTTAGCGTTCTGTCGTTCAATCCCTTTGCCCGTGCCCAAACATGGTTTTCGCGCCGAAATTCGGCATCACTTTGACCGTATCGGTCCCAATATTCATCGTGAGACATAGATGATGAAAAATCTCTCGCGAGCGCAGCGAGCGTACTCGGCATAAAAACGACAAAAGTGACCCACGTCAATAGAAGTATCACAAGACTCACGGCACTCCGTTGCACACGCGCCGAGACCAATAGCCCTAATGCCAGAAACAGACACGTGTACAAAAGCGCGATAAAGAGGATGATACCTAAACGTCCCCAGGCTTGGGTATTCAGGTGAACAGCACTTGCGGTGGAAAGCATTAAAAGGTTCACCAACATAGCAAGCATAAAGGGGATCGTCGTACTGATCAACGCTCCCAGAAACTTACCGATCAGCACAGTCCGCCGTGGGATTGCATTTGCCAACGTCAATCGGAGTGTGCCGTGCTCGCGTTCGCCGGAGATCGCATCAAAAGTGAAAATAAGTGCGATGAGACTCAAGATATAACCGATGATGAATGCCCAATCGACTTGGGAGATATCGGGTCCAACGTTCATCATATTTATGTTAGCATCTGGATATCTCAGTGACCAGAACTGTACACTCCCCAACCCGCCGCCATTGATCCTATCTGGTAAAAGGGTTTCTCCGCCCTCTGCACAGAAATGCAGGGCTGATGGCTTTTTGTAGAGGTCTCCGGGTCCTTTTTGTGCCAGCGTATAGAGACTGATATCAGCGTGAGAAGTTAATCGATTCACGGATTCAGTGACAGCGTTGTGATACTTCTGGACACGCTTTGGATGCTCTCGGATATGCCTAACGGCGTTGGTTACCATGAGTGCCAGCAACAACACGGTCGTCAGCGCAAATCGGAGGCTATTCAAGTTATTATAGAGTTCACGTTTCGTAATATGCCACATTTTATTGGTTATTGGTTTGCCTCGCAGTGAGAGTTATCAGTTGTCGGTTAAGAGACTATCCTTTGGATTTTAGCTCTCAGTTTTAATAGTTTTCAGTTATCCGTACGGGTTACTGTGTAATCCTGTCAATTGTCAGTTATCAGCCAACGGTTATCCGTTAAAAGACAGTTTCGACTTAATCAAACATCTCTTAACTGATAACTGACAACCGATAACTGACAACCACTCTACACTTCACTTTTGATAAAAACGAGAAATATCGCTATAAAGAGAAAGACATTCATCGTGAGGAGTAGGAACAGATCCGGCACTGCGCGTTTTGCGTTGATGCCTATGTCGCTTCTCTGAAAAGAGAACTGCGGGAGTGTGTCCCAATCGACGGCACCCTGATCGGAAGAAAACCACTGTCGGGACGCAAATATCTTTTCATCATAAAAGTGATTGACGACTGCCTGTCGGTGGCGTTGTGCCGCTCTAAAAAAATCTTGGATGCCATTGAGGTCGGTGCCTGCCCAGGCTTCGGTTGCGGCATCGTACAAACCCGCGGGTGAAAACTTCAGCAACATTTGCCCTCTGTTTGCTGGTTCGACGTAAATCGTCTCGAGTGCCGGCTTTCGGATGAGCCATGTACGTTCTACCGTATTGACGGTCAGGGGTCCAATGAAGCCGTAAAAATTCTGGGCATGTGGCACCTGTGGTTCGGATTTTTCGTGAATCGTTTCAAATTCGGATCCAACGTAGGTGTAATACAGTAATCTTGATGGTTTGTCTCGACTCGTCGAGAAATTGAAGTCATGTCCTTCCGAGTTGACCACGCCGAATCCCCAATCCTCTCCTGGGACAGCGTCGTTACGGAGAAACTGATCCCGCTTTCTCTCAAGTTCCTCCCAAATCCGCTTAATCTGATGGTAAGCGGCGGGTTCCGGATCCGCTTGCGGCGCAGTATCGACTGCAGTGAGGATCAGATTTGGGTAGACGAGCACTAAGAACCCCCAGACGAACATTGAAAGGATGAGTGCTGTGCTGGTGCGCCGTGTCATTGCAGAAATGAGCATACCGATGAGGTAGAACAACGACAGATAGATGAGCGATGTCAGAACAATCCCACCGATACGTAGAAAATCATCAGTGCTCAAGGAAATCGTAGCGGAAGTCGTCAGCAAAATGAGCATCAGGAGCAGACTCATCAACAACGGCACGAATAAGCAGACCATGGCACCGATATATTTGGCGAACAAGATATACCCACGTCTCACGGAGTGGGATAGCACCAAGCGTAGCGTGCCGTGTTCATATTCTCCGGCGATAACATCGTAGGCAAAAGTGAGTGCCAGCAGGCTGAGGATCCCTTGAAAAATGAGGACGATGTCGATTGAAGTGAGGATATTGAAATATGGATTATCCGCCTCGTGCTTGTTGGCATCCCAAATTGTCGGCGTAAAAATATAAGAAACTCTAATTTCGTTCCCCAATCGCTTATCTAAACCGGCGTTGAAAATACTCAATGGATTCGGTGGTCGATCAACGATTATCGTCCCCCAGTGACTAAGCATTCCATCTGAATAGGTTTTGTTCTCCAGGCGGAGTTCCTGCCGGTGAGTTTTGACAGCATTGTTATAATCCGCCAACCGCAGTTCATAGTCCTTGATGAGCACAACGGTATTCGCGACCACGAGCAGCAGCATAATCACAACAGCTGCCGCAAATCGGAATGTCATCAGATTGTCGAGGAGTTCTCGGCGAACGAGTGTTAGAAACATCGCAGTATCACCTAATCTGAGAGGAGTGCCTCAATCATCCAAATTAAGGGCTGACCATTTATAAGATCTAGACCGCCACTGTATTGCCAATCGCCCATTTTATCAATCAAGATAAAACATGGGATTCCGATGATTTGATAAGCCTTTCTCACTTCCCCATGCGGATCAAGCAAGATTGGCCAGGGTAGATGATGTCCATCTATAAATTTCCGCACTTGGTGAGTGGTTATACCATCATTAATACCCCAGACGACGACATCATCAACTTTGCTGAAGTGCTTGTAGACGCGTTTGACTTCCGGAATCTTCCGATTGTGTGCCCGCGTCCTTGAAGATCCGATCTCAAGCAAAACAATTTTGCCGGACATCGCCGACAGCGTATAGGCTTCACCCTGCAAAGTTTGTAGACGAAAATCCGTTGCTTTCTTATTCAATCTGTTCGTGATAAGTCGCTGCCGTATTTTTTTCCGATCAGCATCTTCTCGGGTCCGGTATTCCACTTCGGTGTCTTTGAGGAACGCATCAAACGTGTCTGTGATTTCCCCTCGCCCTATTTGATGATAGACCCGTTCCAATCCGGTCCGAGTTTCGACATGCGGGGTTGGTGCAAAGTGTGCATCGGCATAGTAACGTCCGGCGGTTTTCCAATCTCCTATGCCTTCAGCCGACCGTCCCAACATATAAAAGTAATCTATGGTGTCCTCGCTGAACCTTTCCGACAATGATTCCAAATAATCCGGCGCGTTTGTGACAAGTCCATCATAAGCTTCTTTCCATCGTTCCTGCCGGAAAGAAATTTCAGCGCGCAAGCGCGAGATCTTCTTGTATATTTCTTCTACAGATCCTCTGTTGCGTTCGACAAGCCACTTCTGTTCCTCTGCCTCCCCTAATCTGGTTTCAGCATGATCTAAAATCTCATAAGTTTTGTCTAACCGAATGTTAAACTTCAGCCGCCATTTAACCGCTTCCGTATAAGCCCAGCCGAAATACTGCTGTGTGTCCTTGCAATAGGAAAGATGAGCTTTCAAATATCCATCAATAAGTTCATCAAGATAGTCATCGCTTGCCTGGAATAGGTCATCTTCGACTAACCACAGTATATGTTCGTATGCCCCAAAATACCAAGAATTTCCGGGGACATCTGAGGCGGTACACTCATCAATGACACGTTGGTAATAGTGCCATTTTTGATGGATATCTTCGCTCCGTTCAGCTAAGCCTAACAGTGCGGCCTGATAAACTTCGGTCCTGGGGTATTGTAACATCTTATCAAACAAACTGTTTGGGACATTTTTTGTCCGGCCAGGAAGGGACATATATCCCCAATAGGCAGTGCTTAATAATTCTGGGGTTTCTGGGTGTATCCGCAGCAGAGATCCGATTTCAGGAGGAATCGTTTTTTTTGCGTCCGCCTCTGGAAACATTCTGGCGATGAGGTTCCATCGAGAATCACAAACCTCTAAATCCGTGATCTGTACGCTACCGAGAAATTCCTGAATCAAGAGCTCCTGATCTGTTTTTAAACGGTTTCGCGCCCGATGGAGCCGACTCCGAATCGTGTTCACGGATACGCCTAAGAATTTGCCTATCTCCTTTGCCCGCATTTCACTGAGATAGTAGAGCATCATCACCGTGCGTTCGCTCTCCGGTAACTTTACCAGAAGTTTTTCAACGGTTTCGTAACGACGCTCAGTCGCTTCTGACTCTCGCTGCTCCGATACGTAACGCTCATAAGTTAAGCTATCTATTGCTCTCACAGGTGTGTCTTCCAGCGATTGCATCGCAGGCTTTTGCTTTCGTATCCAATCAATGCAAAGCCGATTTGCGACGGCATAGAGCCATCCGGCAAATTGGTTGGGATCCTTGAGTGTCGAGAGTTTTTTATATGCTTGAAGGAAGATATCTTGGGTAATCTCTTCAGCATGGTGAAAATCACCGATCTTCTGCCACACGAGCGCGTGAATGCTCTTTTCATACTTTCGGACTAATAGGTTAAACGCTTCATCGTCGCCCGATAAAATTCTATGAATCAGTTGAACGTCGTCTTCCCTTTCCACAAGGTTTCCTCCTAACAGACAGATTGGATTTTGTTGCATTCGTCAAAAGGCTTAATCAAATGCTGAGTCTTGTAAAATTAAGCAATGCGTTTCGGTCCGTTCATATCCGCTGTTATTAAAGACGAAATTTTGGGTGGAAAACATTGCATAATTTGAAAAAAGATGAAAAAAATCTGAATTTTTTAGGAATTATAAGGAATTCCTTAATCAGAATTGGTATTATGAGGTAGGCTCTAATCTGAGAGGAGGGACTCAATCATCCAAATTAACGGCTGTCCATCTATGAGATCCGCACTATCATACCTGTACTGCCAATACCCCTTTTTATCAATGAGAATAAAATCTGGGATGTATTCAACTTTATATGCCTTAGCTACCTCGCGAGTCGGATCAAGCAAAACGGGCCAGGGTGGCTGATGTTCATCTAAAGACTCCTGTACTTTCTGAGGGGTTTCCCCATCATTGACACCCCAAAAGATGAAATCTTTGGTCTTGCTAAAATGCTCGTAGATGCGTTTGAGTTGAGGAACTGCCATGTTGCACGGGCCACACCACGATGCACCTACATCCAGCATCACGACTTTTCCAGACATATCCGATAAAGTATATGACTCACCATCCAGAGTTTGTAGACGAAAATCCGCTGCCTTCTCATTTATTCTATTCGACAGCAATTTTTGACGGATATGTTCACGGTCGGCTTCTTCTCGTATTTTGTATGCTGCTTCGGTCTCTTTGAGAAACGCCTCAAAGGTAATAGTGGGATTACTTCTCTCTATCTGTTGATAAACGCGTTTTAACCCCGCTTGTGCATCAGAATGGGGTGTCAGTGCGAAATGTGCATCAGTATAGTAGTCCTTCGCTTTTTCCCAATTTCCGATGCCTTCAGCAGACCGTCCAAGGATATAAAAGTAGTTTATCGTGCTCTCATCGCTAAACCTTTTACTGAGTGATTCCAGAAAATCCGGGGCGTATGCGTTGAGTCCATCGTATGCTTCGCTCCACCGTTCTTGATGGTAGTAAATTTCCGCACGTAAGCGCGAGATCCGCTTGTGTCCAAATTCTACGGTTCCTTCGTTGTTTTCTATTAGCCACTCTTGTTCTTCCTTCTCTCCTAATCTTATTTCAGCACGTTCTAAAGTTTCCAATGCTTTATCTAATCGGTTGTTAAGCTTCAGTCGCCATTTAACCGATTCGGTATAAGCCTGACCGAACCACTGTTGTGTCTCTTGGCAGTAAGAAAGATGTGATTTCAAGTAGCGATCAATAAGTTCATCAAGGTAATCATCGCTTGCCAGAGAACGATCTACCTCGACCAACCCCAGCATGTTTTTATGTGTAAAGCAATACCAAGATAATTCCCGGAGATCTGAGGTGGTACACTCATCAATGAGGCGTCGGTAGTAGTGCCACTTTTGAGATGCATCTTCGCTTCTCTCGGCTAACCCTAAGAGTGCTGTCATATAAACTGTGGTTCTGGGGTGTTGCAACATCTTATCAATCAAACTGCTTGGGACATTCTTTGCGCGACCGGGAAAGTGCATATATCCCCAGTAGGCGGCATTTAAGAGTTCCAGCGTTTCTGGGTGTGCCTTCAGCAGCGTTTCGATTTCAGGGGAAATCGTTTTTTTTGCGTCCACCTCAGAAAACATTTCGGCGATGAGTCTCCATCGAGCATCGTAAGCCTCCAAATCCGGCGGATCGGATTTTAGGACGCGGTTACTGATCTCTAATGCTTTATCAAATTCACCCGACCTGTGGTAGTTTTTAATCTGTGTTGCCAAATCCTGTTGATGCTTATCATCTGACATGTGTTGCCTCCCTTTAGGTATTCACAAGAAACCTATTAAACGCACGTTAAATTTAATAATATGCTAATATTTTAGCATTTGGGAGAATTAAGTCAAGTAAAATGAATTAGCCCAGTAGAGAACTCCCTAAACATCAACACGGATGAAGGAAAGAAACGCACCTGCGAATAACACTACAAAAAACAGCAATAATAACAGAATGTCCGTAGCTGCAGCAGTGTAGGCACCACTAAAACTAATGCGATCTTCAAACTTCGGGATTGATTCAAAGCGTACCGACTTTTGTGATGTCCCTTCCTTGGGTCCGAGTGCATGTGGACTTTCTCGGTCGGCACGATCAGTTTCGATGAGAAACGTTCTGAATTCACCGGCATATCGACGCACCTGTTCTAAAAATTGAACATGCCGTGTGAATCCTGTGCCAGCAAGGGATTCGATGGCGTAGTGTACGCTCGATGCTGGCGATATACGGGTTATGGATCTCGCGAGTTGAATCTGAGCAATCTGAGCGTCTAAGTGTTCTTCATTCAATCGCTCATTGCGTTCTGCGTCTTCCGTGATGTATTTCGCCCAGAACAACGTCCCTTCTGTTGCTGGAATCTCTCGTGAGGGGATTTTGTCGTCGTGCCGACGGCGGACGTATTGTGCGTCAAGATTCTGGTACAGGCTCTGCCAACGGGCATTGAATTCGTCACTGGTCATCGTCGGCTGTAAGCCGCTGGTCGTCGCGCCAAGCGTAGAGGGCAGCAGGACCACCCAAACGGTCCAAATCAACAAGAGAATTGTGAGACTCGCTGACGAATTGCTCACACGAGAGGATATGAGGAGCCCCAACGCGAGAAAAATTGATACATAAATAAAAGCAATAAGAACGATCATTCCCAGTCGTCCCCACTCACTTGGTCCCAATGAAATACTTCCTGAAGTGTAAAAGAGAAAGAGATTAAGTAACGTGGCAATCAGGAAAGGGATACTGATAGTTATCAATGCTGCGAGAAACTTGCTTATCAATACAGTGCCGCGTGAAACGCTGTTCGACAGTATCAGTCGCAGTGTGCCGTGTCCTTGCTCCGAGGAGATCGCGTCGAAAGCAAATAAGATAGCAATCAAACTTAGAACTACAGAGATGATATCACTCCAATCAACATTTGTGTAATCTGGCATGATATTCCACAAGTTTGGGTTGGACTGCGGGTATTCCATTCGCCATATCGCTTTGAATGAAAAGCGAGTCGGCAGCATAAACGAACGGTCGCTAACGCCGTCAACGGATTCAGGTATAAACGTCTCACCGCTGCTTGTGCAAAAAGAGAGTGCAGAGGGCTTTTTGTAGAGCGTGCCTGGTCCTGCTATAAGCAGATTATACAGCGTGTCTGCGTTTGATCTCATTTCATCTAAGGACTCTGAGACCTTTTTTTGATATGCTGCGGATTGTGCTTTGTGCTCGCTAAGATACCCGATTGCGTTGACGATCATCAGAACGAGCAGCAGTACGATTGTAAAAGCGAATCGCAGACTATTCAGATGGTCGTAGAGTTCACGTTTTGTGATGTGCCAAATCATTTTTTTAATTTACCTTGCGGTGCGGTCAGGTGAGACTTAGCAAAGGATGTTCGTTTCCGTAACCCGCCCCGGCCCGTTGGTTGGGGCTGCGAGTTTTGGCTGAGTTGTCCGAAAACCTTCTTAACCAACTACCAACTACCATTTTCTATACTTCCTGCCGCACGAAGATTAAAAACGTTATCATGAACAGTACAATGTTGATAAGCAGTAGGCAAGCAATATCGCCGCTGGCGTGTTTTGCACCGATTGATACATCTGCTCGGTGATAAGAGAACTGCGGCAAATCGCTCCAATCGACTTTTCCTTGGTCTTTAGCGAACCATTGCCGCGACGAAAAAGCCGCCTTATCATAGAAGTAATCAATAACCGTTTGCCGATACTGTTGGACTGTTGTGATGAAATCCTCAATGCTATGAAAGTCTGTTCCTGCCCACGCTTCAGTTGCGAAATCATACATTGCTGCCGGTGAGAAACGCATCAGGTTTTTAACAAGATTTGCTTTGCGAACGTGGACCTGATCCAAAGTCCTTTGACGAACCTGCCACGTTCGCTCTGCTGCGCGGATCCGTCGGGGTTCTGTGAACTGAAAAT
>PYJC01000029.1 GCA_003635255.1 Candidatus Poribacteria bacterium
GCGTCTCCATCGGTGGAGAAAAGATCGGTTTCATCATACATTGTCGCGGCGCGTTGATAACCGAGTTTTGTCTGTGTAACTTCAATCCCCCTGGGGATAAGTCTATCTGTCGTCAGCGCGACGCGAAAAACGTAATCTCCGAGCGCACTGAGCCCGCGGGCAGAGGACGTTGGACTAATCGCGACAACCTGATTTTCTTGCGCTACCGGAAAAGCCATTTCAGTTTGACTTGATGTCGCAGGGCCGAGAATAATAGACAGGTCTTCTTGGTGAATCAGTTTATTGAAGGCTTCAACTGCGCCGTCTATAGTGCTCTGATCATCTTTGATAATAAGCTTAAGTTTTATTCCACTGGGATGTGCGGCGTTAATCTCGCTGAGTGCCAACTCAAAGCCTTGTGAGATTGGGATGCCAAATGTGTCAGCGAGCCGTCCTGTTAAAGGTAAGACAACACCGATTGAAATTTCTTCACTCGGTTCTGCCATCTGAGGCGTGGCAGGTTGCGTAATTTGTGAGATCCGTTCACAGGCAGAGAGTCCTGCAATCAATGCGATAATCACAGATAGAAACGTGAAAGTTATGATTTTTCTAATGGACATAATGCTCCTTTGGTGGCACACAGTGTGCCCCTATTAGTTTGGTTGTCAAGGAAATGGCACCCAGTGTGTGTTTCCTATTTTATAGTTTTATTATACCATTTTCGCTGTGAAAATGAAATTAAAAACAGTTTCTCTTTAATGCTTATGCGCTTGATTAATTTCCTATTATCGAGTATATTATAAAAAATTGAAACCTCGGAATATGAGATGGAGCGATATGACGACAGAAGTAAAATCACCTGTCCGCTGGGGAATTCTCAGCACGGCCAATATTGCTACGAAGGTTGCCCGCGCGATCCATCTCGCTGAAAACGCTGATTTAATTGCGGTCGCGAGTCGGACAGAAGAACGGGCTTTGACATGGGCAGAAGACCACAATGTTCCCACAGTTTACGGCACTTACGACGCACTCCTTGCCGACGATTCATTGGATGCTATCTACATCCCTTTACCCCCTTCACTCCACGCTGAATGGACAATCAAAGCGGCGGAACACGGTAAGCATATCCTTTGTGAGAAACCGCTTGCCGCAAATGCTGATGAAGCCGCTGCTATGGCGGACGCGTGTCGCCAAAATGGTGTACAACTGATGGATGGGGTCATGTGGGTGCACCATGATCGCACAGCGGTAATGAAGCAAAAAATAACAGACGGCACGCTCGGAAAACTTCGTCGAGTGACAGCGGCGTTCACTTTTAATTGGGATACAATCCCTGTCGGTAATATCCGTGCGATGAAGGAATTCGCGGGTGGCAGCCTCGGTGATTTAGGTTATTACTGTGTCCGCGCGATTCTCTGGGCATTTGAACAGATGCCGACACAGGTTTTTGCAACGGCGCGCTATAAGGTGGGTGTCGATTTCAACCTCGCTGGCATCCTGTGGTTTGACGATGAACGCATCGCCACTTTGGATTGTGGATTTGACACGGGACTTCGGAAGTGGTTTGAGGTAGCAGGCACGCGTGCCTCGGTTGTCTGTGATGATTTTACAGTTCCGACCTCCGAAGATACTGCCCGGTTTTGGGTTCACGGTCCGGATGGTAATGAACGAAACACTGTTGAAGGGTGTATCCAAGAGGTCGTTATGATTGAGCGTTTCTCTCGAATTGTACAATCTGGGAACCTTGAGACGGAATGGTCTGATGTTGCTGTCAACACGATGCGTATCTGTGATGCGCTTCTTGAATCACATCATCAAAAGGAAGTTGTTAAACTGTAGGGGGATTGCATGAAAATTACAAATATTGAGACTTTTGTTGTGGACGCAGGGTGGCGGCCTTGGATTTTTACGAAGGTGGAAACCGATGAAGGTATCACTGGCTACGGTGAATGTAGCGACGGTAGGAACCCTAACGGTGTGGCGGGGACTATCAAAGACCTTACGCCTTTGCTGATTGGGAAAGATCCGCGCCCTTATGAGATGCGGTTCTGGGATATGATTCGCGGCTCTCGACAAAGTCCTGGCGGTATCGCCGCGAAGGCGATCGCCGGTATTGAGTGTGCATTGGTAGATATTAAGGCGAAGGCGTTGGGGATTTCCGTTGTGGAATTGTTCGGTGGTCCGACACGTGACGACGTGCGCGTCTATTGGTCGCATTGTGGGAGTTCTCGTGCACGCAACTTTGAACTTATAGGTGTCCCGCCCTTAAAAACGATGGATGACATCGCCGCGTTAGGACGTGAAGTCGTCGAAAAGGGATTCACTGCCCTTAAAACCAACATTGTTTTCCCCGGCGACCCGGCTGCTGTCTATTTCCCAGGTTTTGGCGGTAGATCTGGCACCACTGATGGAAACGTAACGCCTCAACTCCTACGGCACATTGAAACCTTAATCAGCACCTTTAGAGAGGCAGTTGGTCCCGATGTCGGTATCAACCTTGATCTGAACTTCAATTTTAAACCGGAGGCGTGCATGCGTATTGCTAAGGTCCTTGAGCAGTTTGACATGCTGTGGCTGGAGATTGATATGTACGATCATGAGGCTATCCGTCAAATCAAGGATTCCACGACGACAAAGATATGCACCGGCGAAAACCTCTATTACATGCGCGAATATCTACCCTATTTTGAGTGCCGTGCTGCTGATGTTTTTATGATAGATGTGCCGTGGAACGGATTCGCGCCATCAAAGAAAATTGGGGATTTGGCGGATGTATTTCAGCTCAATGTTGCCCCTCATAACTACTACAGCCACCTTGCGACTTATATGAGCGCGAGCCTCTGCGCTGTCTTGCCAAACGTGCGGATCATGGAGATTGATATTGATGACGTTCCGTGGAAAGACGATTTAACGACGCATGTGCCAGATATTGTGGACGGCTACATGAAGACACCGACGCGACCGGGGTGGGGGACTGAACTGAATGAAGAGGTCGTCAAGGCGCATCTCTGGGATAACCGACGCGGCGATTGGTAAATGTACCAAAACGGAGCCTTTTTACCAAACTCACATTATATAGTGAGTTGGGTATCAAGGATATAAAGAATTGATAAGGCTATAGTAGTACAAGTAAGCCCTGATTTACGAGTTTAGGGGACAGGTTCTGATCGAATAGGAGTTTCATTGGCGTAGATAACCATCTGTGCTTTTTCTCTGTCCGCCGCGTATGCCAAGCATGCCCGGATGTCTGTTTCAGTTAAATATGGGAAATCGTCAAGAATTTCTGCGGTTGTCATGCCTGAGGCGAGGTACTCAAGCACCTCGTAAACTGTGATTCGCATTCCCGGAATGCACGGCTTTCCGCCGCGTTTACCGGGTTCAATAGTAATAATGTCTGTGTAGTCCATTTCCAGTTCCTCCATCTGACATTATATCACTCCTGAGTGTTTTTAATCCATGTTTATCTACGAGGTGGGAGCCGTCACTGCAAAATAGTAGTGTCATCTGCGCTATGGACGGGATGTGGATTCAGATTGTAGTCGCCATCCAGCGGAATATCATCAAGCATAACCACTTCCCCTGATGTGGCAGACTGGTGCATAGCGAAAAGTGTCTGGACAACGTGTAGGTTACCCCGCCCATCCGTAATCGGTTTTTCGCCTGTTTGCAAGCATTCCAAGAAGTGCGCCATCACGTTACCGAAAGCGTCTGGGAACCATGTTCCTTCTATTAGCGGTTTAATCTCACGGATTTCCGGTTCCGTGAGGTGAACCGTCATATCATCACTGTTCCCGTAGATAGCCCCTTTGGTGCCTTGGATGCGGATTTCCTCGTGTGGGTGCTGTAAGTTACGTCCAGAATTGGCAAGGAATGCCCAGTTACACGAAAGCAAACCCTGTACACCGCTCCGACTTTTAAAAAGCGCGGTGGACACGGTTTCGCCTTCCTCAATTGAGCGGTTATGTCCGTGTGCTTGACAGTAAACGCTTTCATACTCGCCGAACCATTTATGGACAAGTCCGACGTGATGCACTTGCATCGCTGGAATCAAGTGGCGTTCGGGGAACTCAGTGTAAAATCCGTTGCAGGTTATCGAAACGTGGTAGATTTCGCCGAGATGTTCGGCGTTGATGTAAGGTTCAATGGCAAGGAAACCCGGAACAAAGCACGAGTTTTGGTTCACCATGAGTTGTACGTTGTGCTGCTCACAGATGTTGACCATTTCAACGGCTTGTTGCATTGACATAGAGAAGGGTTTTTGACAAAGGATGTGCTTACCGGCTTCGGCGGCGGCTTTAACGATAGGAGAGCGGATCCACGGTTGTACGGCCATGTCAACCACGTCAACATCGGTATCGGCGATTAGGTCAGTGATACGGGTGTATCTTTTATCAATACCAAATGTGTTGCCGACTTCGTTAAGGCGTGTTGCGTTTTTATCACAGATTGCAGCGACACGTAAACCTCGGCGTTGGTAACCGAGCAGATGCTGTTGTCCGATACCTAATCCGATTAAACCGATGCCGAATTTTTGCGTGCCTGCCATTACTTGTTCCTTGTCAATCAGATACCCAATCCTTCGTCAATTTCGCGTTGATAGGTATTAATGGATTCATCTAACATCTGATCCATCTGGACAATTTGCCCTGTTGCACCGGATTCAAGGATTGCGTAGGAGAGCGCGACGGAACGTGTGCCTTGATAGGCATCGACTTCAACTTCCCTGTTTCCGGCAATAACTTCAGCAAATTCGCCGTATTCCATAGCGATATTTTTCGCGTCACCTTGTGTAAATGCGTACTTCCACAATCGGTCGCCGCCGAAAAGGTCTGCTGTGACAGCATCTAAGCGGAAGTCTGGGACGAGGTCCAAAATCCGGTGGTCGTTAATCGTTTCTTGCCCATCAATATTGAGGGTAATAATTCCGCCGCCTCGGTCGCCAGGGAGTGTCATAGAACCTTGGGAGCCGTGAATTTTTCGGAGCCAGCTGCCTTGTCCCCACGCCGCGTGATCTTCAATATACTGCCCGACAACGCCGTTTCTGAAGGTTAGGGTTGCATAAGCCGCGTCTTCCGCTGTTGCCTCAAATTCAGCAGGCATCTCGCGCTGCCATTTGGTATAGACACCGGCAGGATTAGATCCAGATTCGCCGGTCACTGCGGCGGAATTATGTCGGATAGGTTCATGAAGCCGGGTTTGTGCATAAACAGTATCAACTTCACCGAGCAAGTACTCCATTATATCAGCATAGTGAACACCGACATCAAGCAGCACACCGCTCTGGTCTTTCTGATGTCGCCAGACGGAGATAAGCATGCGGTTTGTTCCACCGATTGCATGGTGGATGAGAAAGCGCGGTGTGCCGATAACTTCTGCATCCAGCAGTGCTTTGGCAAGCCGGTTCATTGGATCGCGCCGATAGTTCTCTGCAACACTGAGGACTGCGTCGGATGCATCAGCGGCACGCCGAATGAGATTGCACGCGCGGACAGTTAGCCCCATCGGTTTTTCGACCATGGTATGCCATCCACGTTCAAGGGTTTCAATAGCAACAGTGTGGTGATAGGGTGGCGTGGTTGTCACATCCACAGCATCGACACCGATTTCAGCGAGTTCTTCCAGACTTCCAACAACAGCGGGCTTTTCGCCGAAGCGTTCTTCTGCTTGTGTAGCGAGTGACTCGGCATTGGCAAGGACCGGGTCACACGCACCGACGAGGTTAAAACGTTCCCATCCTGTCCGATGGAGTTCCGTTAACCCATACATGTGCCGGTGTCCCATTCCGCCACATCCAACGATTGCCAGTCTAATCTTATCCATATTGTCCCCTTGCAGTATTCATAGATGCGTTTTTAGTTCAGAAGTGCTTCTAATCGCTTGAGGTCAGTTTCCAATTGTCCTATGTTGTCGCGGTAGAGTTGGTAACGGCTGAGTACCCTATCGGCATACTTTTCGCCTCTGCTGCTAAGGGGACCAGCGACTTTCACCTTACCGGGTCCGACGTTGTAAGCACCGAGTGCTAAGGTCAGATTGCCTTTATATTTTTCTACAAGTCCCTTGAAATAAATTAAACCGGCGTTCAGGTTTTTGTATGGGTTAAATCGTTCATCTATATTTGAATTGAGATTCGGTTTCCGCTTGTCCTGATACTGTGGTACTTTAAGTCCAAGTTCCCGTGCAGTTCCGGGCATCATCTGCATCAATCCGCCTGCGCCGTTCTTTGATACGGCGATCGGGTTAAAGTTAGATTCCGCATAAATGATAGCAAGCATAAGTGCTACTTCAATATTGTGTTTCTCGGCGATTTGGATGCTCTGATATTCTGGAACCGTCTGTTTTTGTTGCGTTTCAGTTTCTGATTTAGCGGCGGGGGTCTGTGGTGTATGCGTCGGTGGTAGATTCGGTTTTTGTGTTTGAATTACAGGCTGAGATATTGGTGTCTGTGCTGTTACACTTGGGACTGTTGTATTGGATTTGGGTGTTTGTGTGCTGATCTCAGGCTTTTGTGAAATAGGTTCTTTTCCGCCAAAAGACATGCCTATTGAAATGAGATGTTTATACGCATGATTTTCTTGGTTGAGCCAGGTATAATGGAGTTGTTTTCCCAATTGGTTGAGCGAAAATCCTACACTCCACGATTGAGACGGGAGTTCATCGTTAAAGGTAAATGTCGATCCGACGCGGGCAGCGATTGTTTTGTTTCCGATTTCTAAACTCGTACCGAAACAAGTTGGCATAATATCTAATCGATTGTGCCATCGAATGATTGGATGGGGTGTGAGAACAGCGCCGAGGGCAAACTGCTGATCGAAGGTTTGTAAAATTTGTCCATCTTTATGTCGAATGGTTACGCCGGAGATATCGCGTAGCCGCATTCCAAGGGCAAAATGGGAGTTGAGTTCTGTCATCACACCGACATCATAATTTTGTGCCCAGAGGCTACCATAGTAAGGTGCGCGGCTATACCCTGTGCTAACACCGAGTTGTAAAGGTCCGAATTTCCTTGCGTAAGAGAGGAGTGCTTGATTGTTGCCGAGTTCAAAGCTGCCAATTGGATTTGCGGTGTGATTTAATAGGAAGCGATCGCTGCCATTTAAATCGAGGAAATTTACGCCGAATGTGCCAATAGGTTTGATAGGATAAGCGAGGGAGACTGCGCCTTGGGATAGGTCGTAGACGAGATTTCCACGCTGCAACGTGGCGAGTCCAGCAGGATTCCAGAGGGGGCTGGTTGCGTCATCTGCCCCGCTGATGAATGCTCCACCTAATCCGATTCCACGTGTACCGACTTCGGGTCTCAGGTTGAGTGGGTCTGATAGTGTGCTTTTTTGACCGAGAAAGTACGCTAATAAAAGAAAGACGGTCGCTATAAGTAGCAGCCCGCGTTTACGGTATGGGAAGGTGCTTGGTTGGTTTTTCACTTCTGCCTTTGTACCTGATTTCAAAATGTAAATGGGGACCGGTTGATATACCGGTGTTTCCAGATAGACCGATGACCTTTCCTTGGCTTACGGTTTGCCCCCTCTTTACTCTGATGCGCGATAAATGTCCATACCATGTAGTGAAATTGTCCTCATGTTCTATCCCGACAATTTTCCCGTAGCCGCCTTTTCGTCCGGCGAAAATAACTCTACCCCCTTTGGAAGCGTAGACGCGTGTACCAGTAGCGGCACGGAAGTCTATGCCTTTATGAAATTGGTAACGGCCCGTTACAGGGTGGGGTCGATAGCCGTACTCCGATGTAACAACTAAAGGGACCCGGAGCGGACTTATAAAGCCGAGGGTGCCATCGTGTGGAATCCGAATTTCTGTGCCAATCTGTAGGTTCCGAGGCGAAGATATGCCATTGATTCTCTGTAGAACCTTCCATTCAACGTTATGGAGACGGGCAATACCGATCAGGGTGTCTCCGGGTTTAACCTGATAGAGGCTCTCATTAAGAGCGAAGGCGTTTCCGGGTATACGCAGCGTCTTCCCAGTCTGTATGCGGTGTGCTGACTTAATGCTGTTCGCTTGGATAATCGATTTGAGGGGTACTTTGTACTTCTGTGCGATCTCCGATAATGTTTCACCTTTTTGAACAAGGTGTTGCTGAACACCAGCAGTGAGAGGCGTTCCAAAAAGCGTCACTACAAACAAGACAGCTATAAAAATGTGAATAAACCTTCTATACATTTGGTGCCCTAATAATACAAAACAAATAATACAAAACAGAAACAACTCTGTGGAAGTCCGAGTAGGTGATACGCACTTAGACGGAATTTGCGGTTACTACCTAATTTCTAACGGTCAGCAAGACATTTTTCGTGTCTGTAAAAATTTGTGTATCAGTTTCAATTCCAGAGGATCCGACAGAAACAACCTCACTAATCACAGTCACAACGAGTTGAATAACTTCGACTCGAACGTTTTCCCCATTTAGCGTTGAGGGTGCTGTCCAAGTGACTGGATTTTCGCTGCGGGCGGAAAGTTCCCCGAGCTCAGTAATGTTCAGCCAGTTCAGCGTAACACTGGTGCCTCTAACCCCTTTCACCGAAGCGGTCAGTTCTACCGCTTCACCGGGTTGCACCGTTTTCTTCGTAACAGTGATTTTTACGTCAAGATCGGTAACCTGTTCCGGCTCCGTCCCGTCCAGGGTTTGTGTAAGTTCAACAACATCACCCGTGGTTTCGCTACCTTCCGCTGTTGTATCTTGTTCGGATACCGGGTTTTTTAGGTTGCTACCGCCGCAGCTTGCTAAACTTAGTACAAGACCTACCAGAAGAATGTAAATACCTACCAAGGACGAGTAGAAAAATATATTGATTCGAGATACTCTCATGGTACCATCCTCTCTTCATATTCGGATCGGGTGAAACACTGATGCGTTCTGTGTTCATAGACTTGCTATTTTTATCAACATATAGAGTTTCGCATTGGGGCGAATACTCATGTAAGTTTCGCTGTTCTGCGTTCAATATGAACATGCTTCAGGATTCTTGAATAAACAAAGAACTAAACGGGTCGCAAATTACGCCCTGAACGCTCAAGTTGAGACTTCTTGTTGAAAAAAATAACGAATAGTGAAGAGAGTTGGTTACAGAAATCAATAGATTCAATAATAAAAAGTTTGGCTGAAAGGTTGTGTTCCAGCCTGAATTTTGGTTATCTTCCTGCGTTTTCTAATTCTTGACGCCCAAACGCGAGAATGTCAGCGATGTCTTGGTCGCTGAGGATGTCAGGGGCGTAGAACGGCATAAGCGTGCCACCGCCACGAATTTTAGTCGCCCACCGCACGATTGCTGCATCAATATTACGGGGTGCTCTGGTTCCGACAATCCTTGGACCGATACCCGCTCTGTAAGGGGTTGGGTGGCAAACGACGCAGGCGCGTCCGAAAAGTTGCCATCCCTTTTCAGCATCGCCGCTCATTGCGGCAAGTTTTTCACCGGCTGCTTTTTTGGCATCATCATCTAACATTGCGATTTCAAACTCGGGACCTTTATTATCACCGGAGATCGCTTCAAAATAAGCCATGAGTGCTTCGGCATGTTCTTCTGGAATTGCGGTTGGGTCAACTTCGGAACTGGGAATTCGCTGTAAGAAATGTTGGTAGCAGAAACCGCCGCCGCCAGCGGCGCGGGCAAAGTTTTCAGCTGAAATCATCCCACCTTTTGCTTGACCGCGGTGTGGGACACCGACAACACTATGTCCGGCGCGAATAACACCATCTGGGTTCGCCGCGTCATCAAAATCTGCGTGGCAGTTTGCGCAACTCAGTCCAGTGGCGAATCCTTTTGTTGGTTTACCGGGTTTGATTGTCCCTTTAAAAGTTGGATCGTGAAAAAGTTCGCGCCCCAGTTGCGCTTTGTCTGACATTTGTGCGTGTGTGAAAAAGATGAATGCCGCGATCAAAACGCCACATAGGGCAAACGAAACGAATTTACGCATCATAAATCTCCTTAATTTAGTTAATGTACTATCTAAAAATTATAGCAAATATGTGATTTTTTGTCAATTAATTATTTAGAGAAAAACGTTTTTACTGGATATTGACGCAATTAAGCCGATTCCAACAGAGCGATGTATGGCAAATTCCGATACTGTTGTGCATAATCAAGTCCATATCCGACAACAAAGGTATCTGGGATCTCAAACCCTATATAGTCGATAGCGACAGGTACCTGACGTTGAGCAGGTTTGTCAAGCAGTGTGCATACCTTAACGGTTTTAGGGTTCAGTGCTCCGAGGTGTTCACGGAGAAACTTCAAAGTATGTCCGGTGTCAACAATATCCTCAACGATGAGGATGTGCCGATGTTCAAGATAATCGCTGCCACCGCGAATAAGCTGCACTGTTGAAGGTTTTGTGCTTTCGTGGTAACTCATGAGTTGCACGAATTCAAAGCGGACTTGGACACCACAATCGGGATCAGAGGGGTGCGTTGCAGATATTGCGCGTGCAAGGTCTGCGAAAAATAGTACACTGCCCCTGAGTACGCCGAGTAGGACTAACTCTTGGTTTTCGTAATCGGTAGAAATCTGTGCCCCAAGTTCACGAATTCGGTTCTGAAGACGGGATTCGGAGATGAGAACGGATTCAGGCGGAGGTTTCGTTGCTGGCATAACGTAGGTAAAGGTATTGCCGAGTGTCAGATTCAATTTTAAAAACGTCACTGGTTGTATAACCGATGATCCACAAAATCTGATCGCCACAAACAAGCAGTGGAACGCTATCGCGTTCGTAGCGAGGCACCTTGGTATCAATGAAAAAATCCTTAATCTTTTTCGTTCCGTGCATACCGTATGGCTGAAACCTGTCACCTTGCCGCCGATTGCGCACCGTGAGCGGAAATGCTTCTAAAGATGGATCTGCAAACACCTTCCTTATCTTTTCATAATCAAATATAGCTTCAAATTTACCGTCCGGTAATGCGAGTGTTGGATAGAACTCGATATTACCCAGTTCTGCGGTGATTTCTGTATTTAAAACTTCGATAGATGTTTTACCGACAGTAACGACTGGATAAGCGAAATTTCCCGTTTCAATCGGCTTTCTCTCAATAATGAGTTGCTGATATGCGCGCCGAAATTGCAAACCGTTCGGAAGTGCTAATAGGGCGTTAGACGCTTCCGCTTCAATTAGGTTTAGCATTTTTTCACAATGTGCGAAATAGAGGTCGCTCATATCGCCTGAGATTTCAGAGACGCTTTGCCTCAACATCCGTCTCTGTAATGCGACGTGATGCTTACGGAACTCCACTCGGTCAAGCACAACAGTCTTTTGCTGATTTTGTTGTATCCGACAGATTTCAAAACCCTTCCGCGCGGCTGTGTCGAGATATTCTGATTCAGCACGCAATACATCGGCGGTACGGCTTAATCCGGTTTTAATGTTCGGATTATAATCGCTTTCAAGCCGCGGTATCAACTCATGGCGGATACGATTGCGGAGATAGCGTGTATCTGTGTTTGTTGTATCGTGTTTCGGCACAACGCCTATGGACGTAAGAAACGCCTCAATCTGTTGACGTGTGAAACCCGCGAGGGGTCGAATAAATTTCGTGTCCCTGACAGGTGCGATGCCTTTCAATCCGGTGGTTCCGCTGCCTCGGATGAGGTTCATCAAAACTGTCTCAGCAATATCGTCCTGATGGTGTCCTAAGGCTACCTTAGTGGCATCGATTTCCGTTGTGACGGATTCGTAAAACTGATAGCGCGCCCTACGTCCTGCTGCCTCTACAGAGAGCTTCCATTGCTGAGCCAAACGAGGCATTTCCACACGTTGAATCGTACAAGGCAATTCCAAGTGTGCTGCGTGCTGCTGAACAAATTCCGCGTCTGCGTCTGCATCTGGACGGAGGCAGTGATTTAAATGCACAACGTGAAGTTTGCAGCTGAGTTGTGTCCGTAAAGCGTGCAGCCCGTACAGAAGTGCGAGCGAATCCGCGCCGCCTGAAACCGCAACAAGCACGGTTTCACCATCCTCGATCATCTTGTGCTGCACAACGAAGCGG
The DNA here is from genome assembly GCA_003635255.1 of Candidatus Poribacteria bacterium. GTDB lineage: Bacteria > Poribacteria > WGA-4E > WGA-4E > WGA-3G > WGA-3G. The sequence continues at coordinate 11,975 of PYJC01000029.1, forward strand.
TGCATCTGTCGCACAAAGTCAGCTTTCATGAGGAGTGCCTTAAGGGGGCAATGCCGGTGCGGAGAGTCGAACTCCGGACAGCACGATTATGAGTCGTGTGCTCTAAACCACTGAGCTACACCGGCACAGGTCTGGTTGGGCTTGTGAATTCTAC
>PYJC01000030.1 GCA_003635255.1 Candidatus Poribacteria bacterium
ACTGTTGTTACACTCCACTACTTCGGAGAGATGACCTGTGAAGAGATTAGCCGATTTTTAGGCGTATCTGCAAGCACGGTTAAGAGTCGGCTTCGTCGCGCGCGGTTCCGCCTCAGAAAAGCGGAACCGATGATCCGAGAAGCGTTGGAAGGTTTCCAAATTAGGATGAATCTTACCGAGAATATCATGCAAGAAATCTCACGGATTGAACCGGTCATTCCATCTAGTGGTAATCCGTTTGTGCCGTGGGCAGTCGCCGCTTCAGCCCTTGTTCTCGTGGTGATGGTGCTTGGAGCCAGTAATCAGTACTTGACACGTTTTCAACAGCCTTACAACTTGGATGCGACATCGGAGATGACGGTAGAACTTGTTGATACACCTATTGTCTTGAATCTTGCATCTAAACCGGATGTGCGGAACCGACTTGGCAAATCTACTATACCTAACAGAGGTAATGGGTTCACCACAAGCACAAATCAGTCCGAATATGTGCCAAGAGTTCTTGCTACGCAGACAAAAAAGGTAATACTTAACGATGAGAATCCATCACAACAGGTCTTGAGCATTTTCCGAACACCAGAAGCAACCTACCAAGATTACACTGTTGTTGAGATTGACGCGACAGCATTTAAAAATGGGGGCATGATTACTATTGATCTCTGGATCGGGAGGTCAGAGGCTGCTGGTGCCTTCGTTCTGTTTGCAAGCGACAGTGAACTTTCTACAGAAGGTATGCCCAAAACTATACTCACCTCAGCATCAGGGATCGCCCCGGGTAAATCGGGACGGATTACATACCACTTTGACAAAGGCATGCACTTTAAGTTAGGAGCTACCGGTAATGCGTTCAGTGGGAAAGGGAAGGTCAATTCTTTTCTCGCGACGATCTCTATAGACACCGAGACTGATAACTGATAACTCATAAGGACATAAAAAGTGAAAATAACGAAATTATCAAGTTTCATTCTATTTTTAACCGTTGCTGTTTTTCTCACAAACGGATTTGCAGGAGATTTACCGGCAGGTGCCGTAGCCCGAATTGATGTCGGTGAGGGACCTGTTAAGGCTATCGCATACTCTCGATCCACAAATCGAATCGCGGTAGCCGCTGCGAACAGCATCTATATCTACGATGCAAGCACCTATGAAAAACAGATGGTATTTACCGAACACACCGATTCGGTGTTAGCCGTCGCCTTTTCGCCGAATGGTAAACTTCTCGTCAGTGGCGGTTCGGATAAGACGGTGCGGTTGTGGCATGCCAACACCGGGAAACTCAGAAATACCCGAGAAGAACACACAGCACCCGTGAATGCGGTTGTATTCTCTCCTAACGGTAAAAGGTTTTGGAGTGCAAGTCGCGAAAACAACACAATTCGGTCTTGGTATGCGCGTGATGGCGGCCGTTGGAGTTCCGAATCGTCTCCAAGAGAGGTGGATCTGATAGCAATCGCGTGTTCATACAGAGGTGAAATCAAGGCAAGGGTACTCAGTGGCACACCGCAGCGGTGCCTTGTTCAAGTTCCAAGGCTTGGTGCCTGGCGTATTACAACTGGACATGAAGATTCAATTAATGTTCTAACGGTCTATCCAGATGGGAAAACCTTCGCGACCGGAAGTGCCGACAAAACAATCCAATTATGGAATAAGGCGGACACCGACAAGCCGCTTTATACGCTTATAGGGCATACTGGAGGTATTACTGCTATAGACTTCTCAGTGGACGCTAAAATTCTTGCCAGCGGGAGCACCGATAAAACGGCTCGGCTGTGGGATCTCACAACTGGGCAGCCCATCCAGACACTCACAGGACACACGGGTGAAATCGGTGCGGTGGCATTTTTGGAAGATAAGGCACTTGCTGAAATGGCACTTGCTAAAGGCAGGGCGGTTGCGAGTGGCGATTCAGTTGGCACGGTTCTCATCTGGGATCTGAATAAAATCGCCACAACTGATTAGCGCCCAAAGGTGCTGCAGGGTCATTTTGACAAACATCAGTCGAGGAAATAGGGTCAGGACTTATACAGAAGGTTTTATTGTTCGCCGAGGTCTTCGTGCCTCGGCGAAATGCTGCTTGTATGAGTCCTGAAAAAATAACCCTAACGCATGTAGATCACAGAAATGTGGTATGTGTCTGTATTATACAGGACTTACGCACTTTTCCATGATAACAGACGTATGACGCATCGCAGGCGGGGTTTAAAACCCCGCCTGCAGTAGGAGCTGCGTAAGTCCTATTATAGTAAAACCTATAATTAATTGAGCACTCTCAAACAGTCTGAATACCTATAACAGGCATTCAGACTGGAAACCCAAACTGGAAGTTTATGCTACAAAGATGTCCACTTATTTATGGGCTTCACTATAAAATCCAATTTTTTTTCAGAATTATGCACCCATTTCGCATTCAGCAAGCGTCATTATAGGCAATCGGTTAAAATGGTGCTGCGTTTATCGACTAATGTATTCAATTAGATATGGTATAATGTTACTAAATTGGAATTATGCACCCATTTCGTACCCAGCAAGCGTCATTATAGGGCAAGCGGAGGTAAAACATGAAAAATATTGATGTTGAACTCATCCATCGCGTTCTTGATGGTGATGATAACGCTTTTGAGACACTTGTGAAAAAATACCGAAAGCCGGTTCATGCGCTTGTGTGGCGTAAGATTGGGGATTTTCACATCGCTGAGGAAATCACACAGGATACATTCCTGAAAGCATATCAGGAATTGGCGAAGTTGAAGAAACCACAGCGTTTTTCGAGTTGGCTTTACGTAATTGCCGCGAACCGATGCAGCTCATGGCTACGTAAAAAGCGTTTACGGATGCAATCGCTCGAGGAAACGGATAGCACACAATTAGAAAAAGCAACTTATTCTCAATATGTCATTGAAGAAAACGAGCGGACAACAGCGGAATCAAAACGCGAAGTCGTGAAAAATCTGCTTGCGAAACTTCAAGAGAGTGATCGAACAGTCATCACACTGCATTACTTCGGCGATATGTCGGCGGCAGAGATAGGTGCGTTTCTGGGTGTTTCCGTGAATACGATTAAGAGTCGGCTTCGCCGTGCACAACAGCGTTTGAAGAAAGAGGAACCGATGGTGAGAGCGGCTTTAGAGCATTTCCAGATCACGCCGAATCTCACGGATAACATCATGCGCGAGGTTTCACGTATGAAACCCGTTACGCCGTCTGGCAGTAAGCCGTTAGCTCCAGTGGCACTTTCTGCTGCAACAGCGGTCATTATTTTTCTAATAATTGGAATCGGATCTCAACATCTCGCCCGCTTCCAGAAGCCATACAATATAGACGCGCAATCTGAAATGACCGTTGAAATCGTTGATGCCTCCATTGTCCTTGACACACAGGCTAAGTCTGATTTACGGAACCAATCTGGACGTTTTGATACCATTGGTAAGAGCAGTAGCACCGATCCTCAACTTTCGGAACCGGTTACGCTCGGCGCAGCACGGATAGAAAAGAAGCCCCTTCCGTCAACACAGCAGTGGATACAAGCAGGCGGTCCCGAAGGCGGTTCAATATCGGGTTTGTTGGCGAGTTCTACAGGAGATGTCTACGCTGCCTCATCAGTTGGTATCTATAGGTTGAGTCCAGAGGCGCGGGCATGGACGCTTGTCAACACCACCATCCCGACCACGGATCCGACAAATTCCGGACGCTACGACTTGATGCCGATGGCAGAACGGGATGGAACCCTCTATCTCGTCTCAACTCGTGAAGTCTTTGTTTCGCTCGATAGAGGTGAAACATGGATGTCGCTTGGTGTGCGTCCAAAGGGAGTTGTTGTTGATTTGGTGATAACGGATGAAGCGTTGTATCTCGGGCTTCGAGATGGAGATGTTTTCCGATCTACGGATGCTGGGCAGCAATGGACTCTCTTAACTGATGAGACATCGGACAGAAAAATTTTTGCAATGACTGCGATTGAAAATATTGTGTTTGTCGGTACGAACCAAGGACTCTATCGTCTACGTTCAGAGACATGGGAGAAAGTGGCGGTGGGTACCACGAAATCCATTCACTCCTTGGCGGTTTCTGGAGACGATCTCTATATTGGGACAGGACCGGATTTTTATGAATTCAATGAAGAGATTGATCCTGTGGCAATGGGACAGATGTTGGGAGAAATGCTCATAAACAATAAAGGGGCATGGGAGATTTTCCGCTCAACTGATTTGGGTGATTCGTGGACTGAGATAACGCCTTCAAGTAGATCTGTTTCCAGAATAATACCACTGGGTATCAGAGTCATGGCTGTCGGGGATACCCTTTTAGCACTGGGGGTGGGTGGATTCCGTTCAACTGACCGTGGACAAACTTGGACAGAATTTGCCTTCAATGAGAATTCAATGACATTGAGTATATTTCCAGCTGTAGCGGTAAACGAAAATACCTTTTTCAAGGTGGGACCCCTCGGTGCTACACGTTCAATTGATGGTGGCGCGTCATGGCATCGCTTTATGGCAAGTATGGTGGGGACCAGAATATTGGATTTAGTAGGATTTAAAAATGGTCTCTACGCCAATACTGGCACAACTGTTGTCAAATCGTTTGACGGTGGGGAGTCTTGGGAACGTGTTCTTGTTGATTTTAGTGTATCTGCACTTGAACCAATAGAGAAGAGAAACCTGACAGATCAAGTCCATTTTCCAAAGTTAACGGTGGCGGATGATGTGTTTTACATTGTTGCACCCGAAAAAAGCAAACTGCGCGTTTTTCGTATGTCTGTTGACGGCAACACACTCACTTCAATTGCAGGCATGCCCGTTTTGGGAAAAGATGTTTCCAGCAATGTGCAAGAGGCCGAGCTGGAGGAAGCGTATGAAGAAATTATGGCAGATGAGTCCGCTAATGCCAGCGAAAAATTAGGCACGTTAACTGGTATTTTCAGCGATCTCTTTGAAGGACTACAAGAGGAAAAGGAAGAACTGGAAGTGAATGCTGGTGGATTTGCAGTCAGTGGAAACATATTTTATCTTGAATATAAACGGAGACTTTTCAGATGGAAGTCGGGTGACCCGGAGTGGGTGCATACAGGGTTAATAGATGCCGGGGAACAACCTGATGACGAATTCGACAGAGGATTCAAATTAGCTGTTTCGGGGGACACTGTCTATGTCGGAAAACGCGATGGACATCTTTTTCGATCACTTGATGGTGGTGACACATGGAGAGACTTGACTCCAAATTTACCGCTCCGTTTTACACGTTTCAACGAGATAGTCTTTGCTGATTTAACAGTCTACATCGCTACGGATGCGGGTGTTTTGGCATCGCAAACTGGAGAAGATTGGCGCGCGATAACCGATAAGATGGGAATGCCCATCGTCATAGATCGCTTGGCTGTCGCAGGCGCGGAGGTTTATGGTGCTGGCGATACTGGTGTCTACCGGTTGAACAGTCGGAATAGGTGGGAAAAAATATCGCCGGAAGTTCCTGATAGCGTCATCAATCTTGTTATCAATGAAAATAAACTCTATATAGCCACTGAACAGCGCGGGATATTTCATGTCTCACTTCAAGAAAAAAACGATTGATATTACAGTCTGAAATACAAAATGGATCTGTTTACAAATCTCATACTTCTAAGGAGAAATCACAATGAGAAAAAAATGTTTGTCCTTATCCTACACGACGTTGATGGTCCTGACAGTGCTTCTATTTGTCTGTTTTAGCAGTGTAGAAGCCTTGCCCAACTCATCTAAATCCACAGAATTCCAACAGATACTGACAGGGACACCTCCACAAAAATCTGAAGGTGTACCCATTATTCTGGACAACAGTGTCCTGAACCTAATTCCGAAAGGCACTTTAGGTGTTATCTACTGCCCCAACCTGCTTGAATTGGATAACAGCATTAATGCGCTGGTGGCGGGGCTTTCCTCCGAATTAGAGATACCTGATGTCTCGGAAAAGACCTTCGTGCAGACACTCGGTATGGAATTTGCGAGTTTAACTAATTTTGAAGAAATCGGATTTGATTTGAATCAAGACTTTGCAATTCTTTTTACGAGTTTAAAACCGCTGCAACTCTCTCTACTCGTGCATCTAACAGACCCCGAAGCAATGAAACAGATGATTGAAGCGAAAGGGAGTGTATCCACGGAATATAAAGGTGTAACCTATTGGAACACCACAGAAGGTAACCAGAGTTTTGCTATTTTAGAGAACACTCTCGTTTTTTCAACGCCTCATGGGAGCTGTAAAAGTGTTATTGATACCTATATCGGAACAAGACAGGCTGTCGCGCAAAACCCTGATTATCTCGCTTTCCTGAGCGATATTTTAGTGGATACCGACCAACTGGCGGTTTACTTTGATGTTGAAAGTGCTATCGCCACGCTTGACAGACCGCTTGCGGATGAGTTGGAATCAATTATGGATAGCCTTGAAGATGACGATGAACTTGAAATGCTCGATACAATCGCTCCATTTTTTGAAGGTATATCTAAAAATATAACGTCCATTGAGCAGGTGCGATATGCAAGCCTCCGACTTCATATCGAAAGCACAGATATACAGATCAAACCGTTCCTGAAATTCAAAAGTGATAGTGAATATTTGGAGGTGTTAAGAGAAGCCTCCGACGAATTGGTTTTCCTCGGTGAACTTCCAAATCAGGCATTTATGAATGCAGCGTTTCAAGGGAGTCCAAAGTTTCTAACTGAGACAGGCAAGTTATGGTTTGGGTTTTTTCCAAAAGGGACGCCAGAACAACGTGCGAAGCGAGATGTGCTTCTTGAGCAGACGAAAGATTTTTATGAATCTTTGGCGGACCGATGGAGTTTTTCTCTCAATGTAAGGGATCCCTTCTCGCCTGTGTTTATCTATGAACTGAAAGATGAACAGCGCGCGAAAACCTATATGGATGAGACGTTTCTCGAAAAGCTTGACTATACTGGGGCTTATCCGGGTAAGTCGATAATGCACAACCGTGTTGAGATTAAAAGTTACGTCTTTCCCAATTTTACCGTAGATGCTCCAGAGGTGTCGCCTGGAACTTCTGATTTAGTGTCTTCCGAATGGCACTGGTATTATGCCTTTACCGAAGGACAACTCCTTTTCACAACGGGGACGAGTCCGGTATCTATGCAAATGGTTCTTGATAGGAGAGCAAGGAGCGAGGATCGGTTTTCTGAGCATCCGAGTTATCAGCAACTTGTTGATAGTTTGGGAACTGACAACAACGTTCTTCTGGCGATTTCTCCAATTACCGCGATTAAAACCGTAATGTCGTCGGAGGCAGATGTGGATCCGAATAACGCGGCATCGCTGCAACTGTTTTGGGGTATGTTCAGTACCTTGCCCGAAACCTATAGTATCGGTCTTGCTGCCAAAGCGCGCGACAACGGCATTGGGGCAAACCTGCTCATTAATCTCGGGGACTTCAAGCAGCTCGGTCAGATGTTAATGATGTTAGGTCAAATGATGCAGATGCCGTAGGTTCGGTGCTAACGTAAATCGGGTGCGGTTAGAAACCGCACCTACCGGCCTGGGGTATATGGTTCGGTTTCGTAGAAGAAATCCGCAGAAACACCCTATCAATACGCAGAAACACCCAAGCAAAAACACCCCAAGCAAAAACACCGAACCTACACGGAGTGCCCAATTAATTCTAAGCTTTACTAAAATATGGAATATTTTATAATCCTAAAATCTACTATCATTTCCTTCCGTTGAATCCCATCAGATTTATTTCCTCGAATACCTCTCCAATTCCTGTGTAGAAAATCGTTTTTGGCTAAAGTTCAAGTTTTCTATCTTTTTTTCACCGTTATGCACGTTTCTGCTTAAAAAATCGCGTCTTTAAATGTACAACAGGCATGATGTATTCCACCACATCAACTTGTTGATGGAACCGCTCTGTACGTATGGTCTCCTGAGTTATCACTGAGGGGCAAGGGGTCTTTTATATACAATAGGTCTTACGCACTTACGCAAATTGAGCAAATATCGGACATTGAGACGCAAAAAGCGGTAATTCCTGTCCTTTAAACCCCCTATGAAGAAACACCCCAGCAAAAACACCCCCTTATCAGGGGGACTTTGAGACGGAATGCGTAAGTACTATACAAGCAATTATGGAAAAGGGCACCGGAATGTGAAAAAAGACGTGAGATGCGATAATTTCTTAAAACTGAACGGTCCTCGGGAAAAAGAAATAGAATTTAAATCCTAACTGCCTTAAGATAATACATTGGAGGGTATTCGTGAAATGGGAAGTAAACGTGTGTATCCAGTATTCGTAACGCTGATGTTATTGAGTAATGTCCTACTGACGATAAACGTGGTAGCACAAGATATAGGTTCCGAGTATATCTCTTTCTCTACTAATAGGAACGGCAACTATGATATCTATATGATAGATAGGCATGGCGGTAATCTTCAAGCACTCCTTGACGGACCGGCAGATGAGATTCACGCGAGATGGTCTCCGAATGGACGTTACTTGGCTTATGCCTCCAATGAGAATGCTGACTTTTATAATATCTATGTCATGGATATGCGCACCCAACAACGTTGGCAACTCACTAATCTCCCTGCTAACGACACGACTCCGACATGGTCACCGGATGGAACGGAAATTGCTTTTATCTCTGATCGAAGAGGAGAGTATCGGATCTACAAGATAGGTATAAACGGCGAAAAACTTAGCCAATTGACTAAGGGTGGGGACGATTGGGGACCTTCTTGGTCTCCGGATGGACAATGGATCGCGTACAATACACTCCAACCTGACCCACCTCACAAACGTGTTTACCTCTATATTGTATCTGCTGATGGGAGAAAGACGAGACGGCTGGCAACGGCTGTGGAGAAGGGACGCAGTGCGGCATGGTCTCCTGATAGTAAGAAGATTGCTTTTTCCACTTGGGAGCTTGGGATAGGTCCAAAGATTGCGATTATAGATGTAGAGAGTGGGAACCTCCGTCGTGTGACGCTTGGCGGGCGCGTTCCTGGGGGACGTGTATTCATGAAGTACGCCCCAGCATGGTCTCCAGACGGAAAGTGGATCGCTTATGTTTCGGATAACTTAGAAGTCCAGCACAAGACTTTTCTCTATGTCGTTGATGCTGTGGGTGAGGAACGCGCGGAATCCATTCGACTCACGACGCATCTATCAACAAATATATCGCCTGCGTGGGTGCCAGAGCCGTTCTTCTCTGTTTCACCAAGCGCAAAAAAAATGACGACGCTTTGGGGCAAACTCAAGCAACACGAATAGTTAACCCCTCCAATTCACAAGGGAAAGCGATGTGTTTCTGTAATAACATCATTTTTTTTACAGGATGCACGTTTTTTTACCCAAAATCGCGTCTTTTATAATATAATAAGGTAACTGTATGAGTCGTTCAGTTAAGTGTCTTGACGCATACCAACGCGATTAAATCCCTTGGTTAGGATAATTCTATGAAAGAAGAAAATGATGCGCAGTTAATCGACGATATTTTGTCTGGCGACACCGCTGCATTTAACACTTTGGTCGAAAAGTACCAAAAGAGTGTCCACGCGCTCGTCTGGCGAAAAATCGGTGATTTTCATTACGCTGAAGAGATTACACAGGACACCTTCCTACAGGCCTATAAAAAACTTTCGACGCTCAAGAATCCGAATCTGTTCGCCGGATGGCTGTATGTCATTGCAAATCGACTCAGCATCAAGTGGCTACGAGAGCAAAAACCTGTCCCACAATCGTTAGAGACCACACCTGTGAACGAGATAGAAGCCTCCTCTTATACGCGTTATGTATCCGAGCAGCACGATATAAACACAACTGAGGGTCGCCGCGAACTCGTCCAAAAACTTCTCGAAAAACTTCCCGATAGTGAACGCACCGTTATGACCCTCTACTATCTCAGTGAAATGACAACGAAGGAGATCGGCAAATTCTTGGGGGTGTCGGTGCACACGATTACGAGTCGGCTCCAGCGGGCCAGAAAACGTTTACAGCGTGACGAAGAACGCTTGGTTCAGGAGGTGCTTAGCGGTGTACAGATATCGGCGCGTCTCAGTGAGAATATCATGCGAGAAGTTGGAAAGATAGAAACAACATCGACACCGGTTAGCAAACCGTTGCTACCGTGGGCGGCTTTTGGTGCAGCCGCTGTTTTGATTGCTTTGCTGCTTGGTACAAGCAACCGATACCTTGCACGCTTTCAGAAACCGTATAACTTCGAGGCACAGTCTGAACCTACTATCGAAATTATTGATACACTTGTTACACTTGATATTGACGCAAAACCAGATGTCCGGAATCAGATTGGAGAGGCTGCGTTCCCCGGTAAAAGCAACAGTACGGGTTTACAGACCTCTGAAACGTCGCTGGCAGCTACAGTTGGAGTGGATGCTGCAAAGTTTTCTACTTCTCGGTGGAGGCAGGTATCTGGTCCTCAAAAGGGTCCCGCCTATGGCATCTTTACGACACCGGAAGGGACGCTCCATGCCTCTACACAGACAGGTATTTACAGGTTACCAACGGAAGAAACTACGTGGGGGCGCATCAATGCGAATCCATCAATTAACCGGGGCTACATATCAATGGCAGCGTATAGGGACACCCTCTATATCGCCTCCACTGATGAAATCTTCACTTCGAGCGACGATGGCGAGACGTGGCACGTCTTTTGCTCGCGACCAGAGGGACGTTCTGTTGGATTGGTAATAACCGATGCACCGCAATCCACCGCTTCGCGAACACCTATTACAATGTATCTCGCCCTCCGAGGTAAAGGCGTTTTCCAATCTACGGATGCCGGCACCGAGTGGAATTTACTTAACGGAGGATTAACAAACAAACGCATTTACAGAATTGCTGCGATTGAAAACACAGTGTTTGTTGGAACAAATGAAGGACTCTTCCGTCTCAACGCAGGTGTTTGGAAGGAGTTACCGGTAGGCACTTCTAAAACTACCCAATCCCTTGAGAACTTTGAAGATAAGACCCCTGCTAACACAGACAGCGGTTTCTATCGTTTCAGCTCAGGTATTTGGGAACAGGTGCCGATAGAATCTGTCAATGCTATTCACTCCTTAGCAGCCTTTGAGAATAATCTTTATGTTGGCATGGGACCGGATCTGTCTATGTGGGCGAGATCGACGAAATCGGAATTAGCGGAATTAGGCGTAATAGTGAATGTGAACTCGGTGCAAGGTAGGATTTTTCACTCAGCAGACTTGGGGGAATCATGGACTGAGATAACGCCTAAGGATAAACCGCTCTTTTTTACAGTCCTAACCGGTATAAAGCTTTTGGTTGCGGGTGAGACGCTCCTCGTACAAGGTGTTGAACAATTCCGGTCAACAGACGCGGGGCGGACTTGGACGCAACTGGACACTGCCCCTGTTCCGTCTCCGCTTGATTTCCGACGAATAGTCGCGGCGGATGAAAGGGTTTTTTACGCAATTGGCGGAAACGGTGTTTATCGCACAACGGATGCTGGCGACTCATGGCATCTATTTATGGAGGGCGTCATAGGAACGGGGATTCGGAGTTTGGTAGCATTCAACAACAGACTCTGTGCGTATACCGGCAGAGACGTCGTTCAGTCAACCGACGGGGGCGAATCGTGGAAAAGGATTCCTGTTGATACTGACGATTACTTCATGTTGTCTTATGGTTCAAAGTTAAGGGTTAAAGATGATAAGTTTTATGGCATCGCATCTGAAGTAAAAAATTTTCGGATTTTCGGTCTATCTGCGGATGGTAATACCCTCGTTCCAACAGAAAAAACACCTGATTTTGATGAAGAAATGCTTTCCACCGAGTCGTGGACAACGCTTGCAGCGGCAGAACAGTTCCATTTACCTGATGACCTTGAAGAGAACCCTCAGTTGACGAAAACGTTGCGCAATATGACTACCTTTGCAAGGGTCGGCGGATTTGCAGTCAGTGGTGAGACATTCTACGTCGAGTACCTGCGGCGGCTTTTCAAGTGGAAACTTGGTGATCCGGAATGGACGGATACTGGATTAATAGACCTTACGCAAAAATCTGCCTGGGGTCAGGGAAACTATGGGTTCAAGTTAGCCGCATCCGGAGAAACCGTCTACGTCGGGAAGCGGGATGGTAAGTTGTTTCAATCATTTGACGGTGGAAACAGTTGGAAAGACATCACGCTGATCCTTCCGCTTCGTTTCACGTATTTCAAGGAGATAGTTTTTGCCGGACCAACGGTTTATATCGCAACAGATACAGGTGTTCTGGTTTCACAGAACGGGGAACACTGGCGCGTGCTGACCGATGGAATGGGGCAGCGTCCCGTTATAGACAGATTCGCTGTAGATGGTGTCACGGTTTATGGTGCCGGTAATGTGGGTGTCTATCGTTTAGGAAGTCGTAGTAAGTGGGAACAGGTTTCTCCAAGCGTTCCGGGTAAAGTTGTCTCTCTTGCCATTAATAACAACAGACTTTATGTTGTTGCCTCACGTCGTGGATTATTTCACATCTCGCTTGATGAGAAATTTCACAATGCGTCAATCAATGAATAGGTACTAACAGGACTAATCTTGAGGAATTACATACACGCAATACGTTCTCGGAGAAACATGTTGGGTACCAAAACAGTTTCTCTCCGTATTGCCGAGTGCGGAGAAGCAGATAACGCTATGGGGTAGACTCAAGCAAGCAGAAAATGTTACAAAGTAGATACCGCATTACAGAGGGAGTTATATATGAAGCACACACGGATTTATATGTTCGGGGTCATATTGCTTGTAGGGAGTGGACTGTTGTTCATAGCTAACTCGGCAAACGCTGTGGGAAGTGATCGGATTTCTTTTGCTTCCACTTCAAAAGGGAACTTCGATATCTATGTCATGGACATCAATAGTGAGAACCTCAGCTGCCTCACAAATCACCCAACAGACGAACGCGATCCAACGTGGTCCCCTGATGGGCGTTTCTTGGCTTATGTCTCCAACCGAGATGGAGATTTCAAGATTTATATCATGGACACAAGGACAGGGGAACACCGGCGACTCACAAATCTCGACGAGAGAGAATGGAC
>PYJC01000031.1 GCA_003635255.1 Candidatus Poribacteria bacterium
GACTGATATCATTGATTTGATTGTCAACAAGGCGTAATTCCGTTATTTGTGTCAAGTTGGCGAGCGGTTTTATGTCGCTGATTTCATTATATTGGAGTCGTAACTCAGTGAGGTGTGTGAGGTTGGCAAGTGGTTTTATATCCCTGATCTGATTCCTCCCGAGGGTTAAGTCTATCAATTGGGTCAGATTAGCGAGCGGCCTAATGTCACTAACCTGATTATACCAGAGGTTGAGGTCTGTTAGTTGTGTCAATCCACTCAGAGGTGTTATGTCACTAATTTGATTGCCCCAAAGGGTTAGTTCTGTCAGTTGTGTCAATCGAGCCAGTGGTGCAATATCGCTAACCTGAATTTCTTGAAGCATTAGGTCAGTGAGTTGTGTCAAATTGGTGAGCGGCGTGAGATCGCTAATTGGGTTCCGATCCAGTCCTAATTTTGTCAACTGAGTCAAATTACCGATAGGTTTTATGTCGCTGATTTGGTTATCCTGAAGCCATAATGCAGTGAGTTTCGTCAAATGCGTGATAGGATTTATGTCGCTGATTTGGTTGTCATGCATCGATAAATCTGTCAGTTGTGTCAATCCCGCGATAGGTTTTATGTCGCTGATTTGGTTATCATCAAGCCCTAACTGTGTCAGTTGTGTGAGGTTGGCAAGCGGTGTGGTATCGCTGATTTCATTAGATAGGAGTCGTAACTCAGTGAGTTGTGTCAATTCAGCGAGTGGTGTGATGTCGTTGATCTGATTTTTCCAGAGAGATAAATCTTCCAGCTTCGTCAATCCCGCGATCGGTGTAATGTCCCTGATTTGGTTATTAAAAAGCCATAGCTGCTTTAGTTGTGTTAGGTTAGTAATCGATTTTATATCGGTGATTTGATTGTCATACATCAATAATTCTGTCAGTTGTGTCAAGTTGGCGAGAGGTTTTATATCGGTGATTTGATTGTCTGAAAGCCATAACTGTGTGAGTTCCGTTAACCCAGCAACTGGTTTTATGTCATCAATTTGGTTTCTGTTGAGCAATAAGTTACCAAGCTGCACGAGTCCGGCAACCGGTTTTATGTCGCTGATTTTATTATCGTGAATAGATAAGAATGTTAACTGTGTCAATCTTTCAATCGGTTTTATGTCGCTAATTTCATTATTGTCAAGCGATAATCTCGTCAGTTGTGGCAATTCAAGAAGCGGTGTGATGTCACTGATTTGATTAGCACCGAGGTATAATTCCGTCAACGCTGGCAATCCTGCAAGCGGTGTGAGGTCATTGATTTGATTCTGTCTAAGATTTAACGACTTCAACTGTGCTAACTCAGTGAAGGGTGTGATGTCATTTATCTGATTGTTCCAGAGCCGTAACCATGTCAGCTGTGTCAATCCTGCGATTGGCTTTATGTCGCTAACTTCATTATCCATAAGGGTTAACTCTGTGAGTTGTGTCAATTCCGAGAGTGGTGTGATGTCCGTAATTTGATTGTTATCAAGCCATAGTGTTGTTAGTTTCGTCAGTCCTGTGAGTGGCTTTATATTGCTAATCTGATTTTCTATGAGGTATAGCTTTTCCAGTTTCGTCAATCCCGCAAGCGGTGTGAGGTCGCTGATTGGATTATTCGCGAGGTTTAGTGCTGTGAGCTGTGTCAATCTCGCAAGTGGCTTGATGTTGCTGATTTGATTTCTACTACACCATAACTCTTTGAGTTTCGTCAATCCCGCGAGGGGTGTGATGTCCTTGATTTGGTTACCGTAGATTGATAATTTTGTGAGTTGCGTTAATCCCGCGAGTGGTGTGATGTCACTGATTTGATTATTCGCGAGGTGTAGTTCTGTCAAGTTTGTCAAGTCAGCGATTGGTTTGATGTCCGTGATTCGGTTGTCGCGAAGTTCTAAGGTCTTTAATCCTGTTGCTTTCTCCAGTCCTGTTAGGTCTTTTATACCTTTTTCTTTTGCATCTAAACTCTCTAATTTTTCCAACGCCATTTGTGGAATAGAATCGGTTGGACCTAAACCGAGTGCCTCTCGTAGGGCAGCAGCTAAGTTCACATCCGGTATTGTCACCGCATGGCTGGCTGAATAACTGACAGAGGCTATGAGTATTGTGAGCATCAGGCAAAAACTTTTCATAATATTTCGGATGCTTGAAAACGATGGACGCGCCCCGAAGGGCGCGCCCAATACGTATTATCATCCCTTATTCAGGACTTCGTCCAGATTCAGGATTAGATTTGCAATCATCGTCCATGCCGCGACTTCAACTGCATCCAAAGTCTCATCAGGTGTCGATTCACCGACAGTGATTAGTTCTTTGGCTGCCTCCGGATTTGCCGCCAACTCCTGATGGTGCACTTGGAATGTCTCCAATAAGAGTGCTTCCTCTTTCGGTTTCGGAAGTCGGGCAGTCGCTGCCTCAAAGAGATAAGCCATGCGTTCTTCTGGTGTCTCTCCACCCTCTTTAACCGTGCGCTCTGCGAAAGCGCGTGCCGCTTCAAAGAACTGCGGATCGTTCATCAGCATTAACGCCTGCATCGGCGTATTCGTACGTTCACGACGGATTGTGCAGGCTTCACGGGATGGTGCGTCCAGAATGTTCATCTGTGGCGGTGGTGCTGTACGCTTCCAGAATGTGTAGAGACTCCGGCGATACACCTTATCAGCACCGGTATCTTTAACAAACGTATCAGTGTTGGATCCGGTGAACCCGACGGCTTTCCAGAGACCATCCGGTTGTGGCGGTTTGACGCTCGGACCCCCAACCTTGGTATACAACAAGCCGCTGAGCGCAAGCGCATTATCACGCACGGTCTCAGCATCAAGTCGATACCTTGTACCACGAGAGAGCAGCGCGTTGTCGGCATCACGTTCCAATTTTTTAGGCGTGACCTGTGCACTCTGACGATAGGTCGCTGATGTGAGCATCAGTTTGAGCATCGCTTGAATGTCCCAACCGGAGGCAATAAATTCGGTTGCCAGCCAATCAAGGAGTTCGGGATGCACGGGCGGTGCGCCTTGGGTGCCGAAATCCTCTGCTGTTACGACTATTCCAGTGCCAAAGACATCTTGCCAGAACCTATTAATCGCAACACGAGCGGTCAGTGGATGTTCCGGTGACAGCAGCCACTTCGCAAAACCGAGACGATCCGGTGTTGTGTCTTCTGACAGCGCAGGCAGCACCGCAGGGGTTTGCGGATAGACCTGTTCACCAGGATGTTGGTATTCACCACGTGCCAAAACATAGGCACCTCGCGGTTCAGCCCGCTCCTGCATCACAAGCGTCGTCGTTAGCGAACCGTCCAGTGTGTTCCGCTTCTGTCGAGTTTCTGCTAAGTCCCCAAAGACTTCTTTCAAATCAGCGAAGGCACGGTGGGCATTTTCGTTGACGGATTTGTCAAGCGTGATGTTTGCCCGGTAGTAATCTCTGATTTGATCCTTCTGTGCTGTCTCGCGTTCACCGCGAGCCGTACCCGCAATATCTACAATATTTGCAGGCAACATTGGTGCCGCACTTTCCATACGGAAGTAGAAACCGGAGGGACCTGAGTAGTTGACAATTTTCAGGAGGAGCGTGTTGTTGCCGGGTTTGAGTTGCACCTGCACCTGTTCTTGGTCGGCAGCGGCATCCCGCTGGACGTTTTTGGCAAGGAGTTCGGTGCCGTTCATCCAGACCTTCAGGGCATCGTTGCTTCCGATATGCAACAGGGCTTTCTGTTGGGTAACCGAGGAGATGTTCCTGAAGAGATAGGTGGCACTATTTTCACCAACGATGTCGTTATGCACCTGTTCGTCAACCCAGTGGCTCTGCTGTTCCCATTTAATAGTTTTGTCGTTCACCTTAAACGTGTCGCCTGTATTGACCGCTTTCGTTTCAGGTTCATAAATCTGATAGAAGGCAAGGTTACCGTGTTCCGCTGTAAACGGACCCGCAGCGTGCCAGTTTCCTAACCCTATCTTGGAACCGATCGGGTAAATGGTTGCTGCATCTGTGAGCGCGAGTCGGAATCGTCCTAATTGCTTCTGACGCAGATCGAACTCATGCTTAAGGCGAATTTTCAACCTACCGCCTTCCATCCCAAAGGGTGCAGCGACAAGGAAGATCGCTTGTCGATTTTCGCGTCTTCTGTCGAGTGCCCATCCTGTTTCCGGTTTATCGTCAATTGCGTTTGCAATAACACCACCGAGATTGTCTTCACCCATGACCTGTTCGTGATCCGCCCACGCTTGCACAATTTGGACAGGTGTCCACGGATCAGCGACTTCGGGACCTTCAGTTTCGTTTTCTGCACTCGCATCAGTATCAGGAGTATCTTCTGCTTGCGCATCAGTATCGGCATCATCTGTCGGTGTACTTTCCGCTTGCGCTTCGGCATCAGCATCGGGTGTGTCTTCTACTTGTGCCTCAGTATCAGCATCAGGTGTGTCCTCTGCTTGCGGTTCAGTGGCAGCCTCAGCAGCAGGTGTACTTCCAGCTTCTGCATCAGTGGTTTCGCCTTCCGTCTGCGTCTCAGTGTCAGCATCGCCATCGCTATTTTCTGCTACCGGAGATGCTTCGCTCTCTGCTGCAGGTGGTGCCATGAAAAGCGCGAAATCGGTTAGGACAACGTTGCCGTTACTACTTCTGCCGAATCCACTCTTCGGCAAGGATTCATGCGTGATACCTTCTAAACGGACAGCACTCCATTTACCGGCTGGCAGATCTACAATGACTTCGTAGGTCTCCTGTTCGGGATTAGTGCCGCTGGCTAATATGGAGTTATCCTCAAGAACTTCAAGCGTCGCACCGCCTTTTGAGTAAAGCGATGTCGGTTTGAGTGTTGTCCAGCGCGGCATCCTGTTTTCCCACGCGATTTGGGTCGCATCGAGTTCGGGGATAGGTGCTTTGGTTTGCGCATCTAACTCGGCGATCTGTTCATCAAACGCAGCGAGTTCCGCTTCTTGCTCCGCGGTCGGCAACTTCACAACAGGGGGAGAATCCTTACGGTTGCCGTCCATCGCGTTTTCAGTGATGTTGTTGAAATAGGCGTAAAGTTGATAGAATTCCTTCTGTGTAATCGGATCGTATTTGTGGTCGTGGCACTGCGCGCAACCGACGGTTAATCCCATCCAAACAGTCGAAGTGGTGTTGGCTCTGTCGATTGCGTATCGGACGTAGTATTCCGCATCAATCGAACCGCCCTCACTTGTCGTAACGTGGCACCGATTGAAACCAGTCGCGACGCGTTGATCAACCGTTGGCTCCGGCAGGAGATCACCCGCTAACTGCTCAATCGTAAACTGATCGAACGGCATGTTTTTGTTGAACGCATTGATAACCCAATCCCGGTAGGGCCACATTTCGCGGTAGTTATCTAAATGGAGTCCATGCGTATCACCATAACGTGCGACATCTAACCAGAAGCGACCGAGATGCTCGCCGTATTCCGGTTTTGCCATAAAGGTATCAATCAGTTTTTCGTAAGCATCAGGTGAATCGTCTGCGAGGAATTGATGAATCTCTTCGCGCGTCGGCGGTAGACCGGTAAGATCGAAACTTATACGTCGGATAAGCACCCGTTTATCCGCTTCATTTGCAGGGGTGAGTCCCTCTTTTTCAAGGCGTGAGAGGATAAACGCGTCAATCGGGTTTCGCACCCAGTCTTTGTTCTTGACAGTAGGTGGCATTGGGCGGACGGGTGTCGTGAACGCCCAGTGTTCTTCCCATTTCGCACCTTCGCGAATCCACTGCGTAACGGCTTCAATCTGTTCCGGTGTCAGGGTCTTATTGAAATCCGCCGGTGGCATACGATAGGTATCGTCCTCGGATACGATACGGAGGTGGAGTTCGCTCTCTTCGGGTTTACCCGGGACGATGACGGGGTATCCGCTCGGTTCGGAGAACGCGCCTGCTTTCGTGTCAAATCGGAGGTCAGCCTGTCGGGTCTTGGCATCCGGTCCGTGGCAGGCGAAGCAGTTATCCGCAAGAATCGGGCGGATATCGAGATTGTAATTCAAAGCGGCTTGTGGTGTCTCGTGATGTTCCGCAGATACCGAAGGAAGCCCTAACACGGCGAAACAGAAACACACCAACGTAGCTAATAGTGGAATCGTATTATTAGCGATCTTCACTGGAATTCTCTCCCTTTTTTCAGCGTTGTGGTCAGCAGCTGGCTCAAAACACAAGCTGCAACATGCTATAGCAGAATTATTGGCAATTGTGACGTTTAGTTTGACGAAAAGTTTAGCAACATTGCTATAATATTACGATACAGTTGCGTTTTTGTCAAATATTGCTCCCTGATTTGTGGAATTTTGCTGATATTGAGTCAGACAGAAAGTCCTACTGTGTTGCAACTTTCTCAAAAATAATAACATGCTGCCACGGTAGGCCATCAAGCGTCTCAACCCAAGAAAGCGGATGCGGTGTCGCCTCTTTAATCACCTGCAATTCACTCATTTTGTGCAAACGTTTGATTGGCACATTGTCATCTTCCAAGCGGTATTCCACAAAAGCAACCCTACCCCCTATTTTCAGACCCCGACAGATGTTCTGCATCATCTCATACGGATGTGAAAATTCGTGGTAGACATCCACCATAATCGCCAAATCGACCGAGTTCGGTGGCAATTTCGGATCGGTAATCGTGCCTAATATCCCTTTGATATTAGTAATCCCTGCTTCCGCCATTTTCTCAGCAAGAATGTCAAGCATCTCCTGCTGAATTTCAACACCGTAGATGATACCTGTCTCACCGATTTTTGGTGAGATCCGCCGAGCGATGTAACCTGTGCCGATACCGATGTCCGCTACAACGTCTCCCTCTTTGAGTTTCAGCATCTCAACAAGGCGGTTTGGCATCTCTTCTTC
The DNA here is from genome assembly GCA_003635255.1 of Candidatus Poribacteria bacterium. Taxonomy (GTDB): domain Bacteria; phylum Poribacteria; class WGA-4E; order WGA-4E; family WGA-3G; genus WGA-3G. The sequence continues at coordinate 6,834 of PYJC01000031.1, forward strand.
CTCACGTTCAGAACGTTCTAACCATTCTGCACCTTGGTGTCCCATGACGTGAGAGATTTCGCGTCCCATGTAGATTTTGCCGATCCCATCTCGGCTGGGTGTGCGCTGTTCATAACGCGTACTTGCTGGGCGCGTATGATCGTCACTCGGCACAGTTACTGTGTAGTTCAACAGGAGCATTGCACCTATAATACCACCGAGGATAACAAACCCACGGCGTATATCTCCTGTTCTCTGACGTTTTCTGAACATCGGCTACCACCTTCCGAGATAGAGGCCTCGGTTTTCCATCGGCATCTGCACCCGCCTGCCTTGCTGACGTTGCGAATCGACGATACCGAAAACCATCTCCGTGCTTCGATGTGCGAGATGAATATTACCGCATGTCTCAGTATCGGTCTCAATCGCCTCAACGATGTCTTCAATACAGCCGACGGTACCGCTTTTCCGTTCATAGGGCGGGAATTGCGCTTCCAAAATCTCGTTAAACTGCCCTTGCCGTTTGCGGAGGTGAAAACCGAGTCCGTTATTCAGGGCACGAACTGTGCCTTCGCTACAGTGCACCTCGAATTCATAAGCCGTGCCGGGAATGCTGATGCCGTTAATACCGTTCTCAAAACGGATAAATCCCATTACGATACCGGGATCAGATTCCGTGCGGTTATCCGCAAAATCAGCATCATCGACGGCAACGTTACCTTGCACGTATTCTATTGGGGAATCGCTTGCCAAGAAAAGAAGCATATCCGCTGCGTGTGTGTATCCCCAGAGCGCAGCACCCCCGCTATAGGCAATGACCGCGCGTCTATCCCCTAACTCGCCGCTTTCGAGGATTTCACGCATCTTGATGTATCCCGGCGTGTACCGCCGCTGCGTGCCGAGGTTGAATTTGACATTGTGTTTTTCGCAGACCTCTACCATGGCATCTGCCTCTTCCATAGAGGCACAAAGCGGTTTATCGCAATAGATGCCCTTCACGCCGTTTTCCGCAGCGAATGCCGTAATCTCGGCGTGATTCCCAGGGCGCGTGGCGATACTGACAATATCCGGTTTCTCTTCAACAATCATCTCACGATAGTCTAAGTAGGACTTCGGAATATCCCATTTATTGCAGACGTATTGTGCCTTGTCTTCGACCACATCTGCAGCGGCGACAAGATCTGTCCGCTCAAAAGCAGTATATCCTGCGGCGTGCGAATAGGGTAACGCGCCGTGTGGTGTCGCACGGACCTCTTCATCAATTGTACCACCCATTCTGCCACAGCCAACGATGCAAGCACGATATTGTGTTCCCATTGGGTTCCTCCATTGCGTGTCACTGTTGAGATCAGGAGATTGCTCCTGCGGTAAAAGGTTTCCACTAAACTGTCAATTGCACAACATCTTGTTTGACAATCTCTTTTGTATGTCCATAAGACGCTGTTTGCACGAGTTCCTGAACTTCAGGTGTTAAACGGTCGACGATTTTCTCCGGTAAACTTTGCTTGCCATCGTATTGCGGACGATAGCGGAGAATAAGGAAACGTCTGTCGCGATCCTTCGGTTTCCACCGCAAGACACCGTGTGTCAAAAGTTCAGAGATAACGAGAAAATCGCCCGCTTTTGGCGTCAGATTGGTAAAAACGTCATCCTGTTCGGGATCAATGCCGTCAGGTCCTGGGGTAAGCAGATCTTCAGGTCTCTCGAATTTGCTCTTATGTGAACCCGGGATAACAATAAGTCCGCCATCGCCGGGCTGCACATCGGTCAAGTAGAAAAACGCCACGAAATCGTTGCAATAGATCTGGTTATTCTGAACCTCGTAGCGGGTGAGCCAGTGCCGTCCCTCACGTGCGCAGTGCAAACCTGCCGGATTTGTACCCATCGGTTGACGGTCCGGGTTGTGTTGTTCAAGTGTGAGCGTGCCAGTAACAAACCGCGGTTTATCGAAGGTAAACTCTTTGACAAGGGGCCAGATAGCGGGATGCACCGTCATCGCCTCAAGCGACCGGTCAAAAGCGAATCCGTGTTCATATCTACCGCCTTTACCGGGTTCTAAGTCGCGGGGACGGGTCGTAAATTCTTCGGGGCGTTCCTCGAGCGGCATGTGAATGTACCGATCCACAGCCGCTTGTGCTTCTTTGAGGGCTTCCCCTACGACCGCACCTTCGATGTGCAGGTAGCCGGTAACGTCAAACAGGTAGCGTTGTTCTGGGGTCATCTTTCACTCCTTTTAAGTTAGCTGGACATGTTCACTTTTGACAATGTCTTTGATATGTGTATAAGATGCTGCTTGCGCAAGTTCAAGGGTTTCAGGGGAGAGCCGTTCCATCACCTCAGGTGGGAACGGATCCCTGTGTCCTCTGGCATCTTGGAAAAACTGTGTTTTGTAACGCAAGATGAGAAACCGCCGATACCGATCCTTCGGTTTCCAGATGAGGACCCCGTGGGTCAGCAGTTCGGAGAGGACAATTGCATCGCCAGCGCGTGCTGTCACATTAACTAACGCAGGATGAAGTTCATCAGGTGGATTCTCTGGATCTGGGAAGAAAAACCCCTCTGGACGTTCAAAATTCGCTTTGTGGGAACCCGGTAGTACAACTAAACCGCCATCACCGGGGTGGACATCGGCGAAATAGAAAAAGACGACGAAATCGTTGCAGTGAATCTGTCCATCCTTGACCTCATAGCGGCGCGTCTGCCAACCGCAATCTTCACGAGCACAGTGCAACTTGCCGATAGCCTGATCGTGCTCGGGTCTCTTGGCGACGAGACTGCCTCGATTAAAACGGGGTTTATTATTCGTAAGTTCCTTCACAATTGGCCATGTTTTCGGATGAAGTGTGAGTGCCTCAAGCGATTTATCGAACGAAAAACCGTTGGAATAGCCACCACCCCCATAACTGATACCGGGAGGGAGTTCATCCTCCGGTGTTTGGACGCATCGTTCAACAGCATCCTGCGCGTTTTTCAATTCTTCATCGCTGAGAACGTTTTTGAGGTGGATATACCCCGTTAAATCAAAAAGGTATCGCTGTTTCGGAGTCATTGCGCCTCCTTTTGGGAAGAGGTATGCGCGTGTCTTTGGGCAACCAGATTAAAGAACTACAGATTGATGCCTTGTAAAAGGCTATGTGTGAAACGCACAACTTTAAAGCCGTGCGCTTCCGTAATGCGATCATCGGTTAGTGTACTGAATACCAAGCAGCGTTAGAGCTAAAAATACCTGATAGAGGTAATGAGACTACTGCTTAAGCCGCCCCCATGTTGTCGTGAGTAACCCGTCCGGTTCTACCGGCAACGTTTTTGATTCCGCTTTTTCGTAATCTTCATCAGTCGGTTCATATTCCAAATCACTTGACCAGCAGAAAACATCATACTGGACCTGAAGCGAACTCTGCCGGGTCCAAATCATCATAACGTTTTCACCGTCTTGCAATTCATTGATCGTGCCAGCATCTTGTCCGAAATCACCGGTCCGCATCCATGTCCATGCCGGGACATTTTCCTCAAAGATAATATCAGCAGGACGGGCAAACGCAGGTTCCGCATCTGGAATCTTATCGCCGTCGTCGCCCAAAACCCACAACCAATCTGAATGGTTACTCGGATTAATGAGGCGCCCGATGAAACGCCATTCCCCAGCTTTTCCGCCTGCACGACTGATGTCGAATCTATAGAGTATCCAACCTTTTTTGCCAGCACCGGCATTGGTGATAATATCCCCGAACGCACCGTCCGCTGGATCCACCGCCTTTTCACCTTTACCTAATTTATAAACGTCCTCAGAATCCCTTTCATCAAAGGCTTCCGCCTCGAACCAAACCTGTTTGCCCTTCCCGAATTTAGAGACTTTGAACTCTTCCACAGCAAAGCCCGCAAACGGCTGCATCAGCAGCAGACAGAGGGCTAAGCTGAGCGTTAATTGACTGATATTTCTCAAAAGTTATTGTAAAGCAGTGATTATCAAGGTTCTTTTGGTATTATTGTATGAAAATGCGTTATGAAGTCCGTAAGTATCTGTCTTTCTCCGGTGAGTTGAAGCTGTATCTGATGAAATGTGCGTCGTTCTGAGATACTGATTTGTAGCAACATGAGGTAGCTGATGACTTTTATCCCGAGACTGACATAGGTGCCTTCTCTGCTTTGTAGACTCATCGCAGAGACGTGTAGATTCGATTTCAAATACCGCCAGAACTGTTCGATACCGTGGTGCTGAGACCAAATTCGCAGGGCTTCAGAAGCACGCAAAGGTTTTCCAAAGACCAAGAGCGTTCGTATCTTGCCTCTATCACGAAAGAAGATGACGATACTTTCGCCAAATGTTGGACTGATTGCCTTGGCACGATAGACGGGTTTATCGCAGCCCCATTGGTCTTCGGACAACTCTATGTTCTTTTTATGACCCGAAAGTTTCGCCTTTCTCTCAGCGATGGTCATGACGAAGTTATTTT
>PYJC01000032.1 GCA_003635255.1 Candidatus Poribacteria bacterium
GTACATACAGTCAGGACAGTTAACACTTTACTGCTGCCTTCTTGCTTACCTTCCAATTTTCCCTTTATCCATCCTACATCGCGTTCCAGAGTCCCTACACGCGTGTCCAGAGAATCAAGTCGTTTTTCCAAACGGGCATTGTTTTCTCTCGCTTGTAACTCGATCCGTGACAAGGCTTCGAGAACCCTTTCCCGAAAATCTTGATCAGCCATTTTGATATCTCCTTTGTGTAGCGTGACTTCTTTTACCAAAGTATACCACAGACATAGCCATTAAGCAACCCGAAATCAGCAAAAAATTGTCACACCCGTTTCTGGAAAATATGCTATAATGCGTTCAATAAGGCAACATGCCAAATTTTACCAATCTAATGCCATTTCTGAATAATTGTTTCTCATTAACAAAATACCGGCTCGTAGTAGCGCAATTTATTGCGCCTTAGATATTCGGAAACATCCTATGAGTTTCAAAATCTCTGAAATGCGAATTTATTTTTCAGATTTGGTAGAAAAACAGAAAGGAACTCAATATGAGCGAAGAAGAAAAAAAAGAATCTGAAGAGACCAAGGACGAAGAGAAAAACAACGACATACCTGAGGATAAACTCTCGGTTACACATCATAGCGTTACGATCAACGATGAGGAGATTCGGTACACCGCAACGACAGGCACGCTTATCCTCAAGGAAGAGGTAGACAAAGAGGGTGAGAAACCGAAAGCAGCCGTTTTCTTTATCGCCTACACGCGCGATGATGTAGAAGACGCTGCTACACGTCCGATAACCTTCTCTTTCAATGGTGGTCCCGGATCCTCATCCGTATGGCTGCATCTCGGAGTCCTCGGACCGAGACGCGTCAAACCCGACGAAGATGGCGAATTGCCGCAACCGCCCTATCAACTGACCAATAACGAATGCTCTATCTTAGACAAAACCGATCTCGTTTTCATCGATCCCGTTAGCACAGGATTCAGCAGAGCTGTACCGGGTGAAGAAGCGAAGCAGTTCCACGGGTTCAAAAGAGATATTGAATCCGTTGGTGATTTTATTCTCCTGTACTTGGGACGCTACAAACGCTGGGAATCGCCTAAGTTCCTCATCGGTGAAAGTTACGGAACAACCCGTGCAGGTGGACTTGCCGGCTACCTACAGGGACGGCACGGTGCCTACCTCAACGGTATCATGCTCGTTTCAGTCGTCCTCAACTTCCAGACAATTCGGTTCGCACCGGGCAACGATCTCCCTTATATCCTTTTCCTGCCGACTTATGCAGCGACAGCGTTTTACCACAACAGATTGGGCGAAATCGATACGGAATTAGAAACTTTCATGGACGAGGTCCGAGAATTTGCTATAGGTGATTACGCAGTCGCACTGATGAAAGGGAGCAGTATATCCTCAGCAGAACGTGCCAACATTGTTAAGAAACTCGCAAGTTATACAGGACTCACACCGGAGTATATTGAACGTACCGACTTACGGATTAACATTGCTCGGTTTTGTAAGGAACTGCTCCGTGATGAAGCACGGACAGTCGGCAGATTTGATAGTCGGTACAAGGGAATCGACCGCGATTCAGCAGGCGAAAATTATGAGTACGATCCGAGTTCCGCAGTCGTCCAAGGCGCGTATACCGCAACGCTCAACGCTTATGTCCGTGGCGAACTCGAATTTGAGTCGGACCTCCCTTATGAAATCCTGAGCCGGCGCGTGCATCCTTGGGACTATAGCGGTCATCAGAACGAATACGTCAACGTCGCCGATACCTTGCGCGCAGCGATGACGATGAATCCCGTCTTGAAGGTGTATGTCGCGAATGGGTATTACGACTTAGCAACGCCATTTTTGGCATCTGAGTATACCTTCAGCCATCTCGGACTCGATGCATCTTTGCAGGATAACATCACGATGGCTTACTATCAGGCAGGGCACATGATGTACATCGACCAAGCGGAGCTACAGAAAATGAAAAAGGATCTGGATGCCTACCTTGATGACGTACTTCCCTAATTCCTGTGCCTTATAACCGCAAGGTAAAGTAAAAATATGAGTTATCAGAGAGAATTTGAGGCGCGGTTAAATGTCGCAGTCGTCGGGGTCGGTTCACACGGCTATCGAAACGTCTTACCGACGCTAACATTTCTCCCAGTCCGGCTAAAAGCATTTTGCGATCTCAACCTTGACCGCGCCCGTATCACCGCTGAACAGTACGGCGTTAAAGCGTGTTATCCGAGTATGGCGGAGATGTTTCAGAACGAAGAATTGGATGCCATCTTCCTCTGTGCACCACCACGCTTGCACCCCGAATTGACCTGCGAAGCGTTGGACGCAGGGATGCATGTCTGGTTAGAAAAACCACCGGGGATGTTCGCTGATGAAGTTCGGGAGATGATTCGCCATCGCAAAGATCGCGTCGTCGTTGTCGGGTTCAAAAAAGCGTTCATGCCTGCGACACAGAAGATCATCGAAATCTTCGCAACGGAGGAATACGGTCCCTTGCGAAGCCTCTTGGCTGTCTATCCGATGACGATTCCGAGCGAGGGGAAACGGGTGCTACGCGAGAAAGAGCATACGAACTGGCTCCAAAACGGTTGCCATCCGCTATCGCTGATGGTAGCAGTCGGTGGGAATGTTTCTGCTGTAACTGTCCGTAGAGGAGAAAGAGGCGGTGGGGCATGTATATTGGAATACGAAAGCGGTGCACTCGGAAACTTTCATCTTGCTGATGGCGCGAGGCACGGACAACCTTCCGAACTCTATCAGTTTTTTGGCGATGGATGCCACGCCGAAATTCGGAACAATAATCGTGTCCTGCTGCAGCGGGGGATGCCCTTCAATTATAGCGGGAGTACCAGCTATGTCCCTGGAGGTTTTGAGAGTGGTGCCGTCGTCTGGGAACCGCAATTCAGTCTTGGAACTCTTGAAAACAAAGGACTCTTCGTCCAAGGTTTCTATCAAGAAATGCGATATTTCTGTGACTGCATTCTCGAAGGCAAACCAGCAGCGCAAGGATCACTTGAGTTCGCACTGGAAGTCATGAAAGTCTATGAAGCAGGACTCCGTTCAGAAGGTGAAACCGTTGCTGTTTTATAAGGATAATTGCAGACGGGGACAAAGATGCTAACAAAATTAATGTGTCGTAATTTCAAAAACTTTGGCGAAGTTGAGATTGAATTAGGGAATCCTGTTGTCTTCATCGGACCAAATAACTCTGGCAAGACGACAGCGTTACAAGCACTCGCATTGTGGGAGATAGGACTCAAACGGTGGAATGAGAAACGTAGGGAAAGCGCAAACCCAGAAAAACGTCCGGGGGTCGCTATCAACCGGCGTGACCTTATTTCCGTCCCGGTACCGAGTGCGCGAATGCTCTGGCGTAATTTACAGGTCCGTGATACGGAAAGGATTGAAGGTAAGCAGCACACCCAAAACATCCGTATAGATATTATCGTTGAAGGTGTTACCGCTAACAAAGCATGGCAGTGCGGTTTAGAATTTGACTACGCCAATGAAGAATCCTTTTATTGCCGACCTCTCAGAATATCAGAAAAGGATCGTAAAGTCGTCAAACAGATGCCTGTCCCCAAAGAGGCATCAAGCCTTTCTGTTGCTTTTCTTCCACCCATGTCTGGACTTGCGTCCAATGAAACGCGGCTTGATGAAGGTGCTGTCAATGTCCGTATTGGCGAGGGGCGGACAGCAGAGGTCTTGCGTAATCTCTGCTATCAAGTTTCGCAGGACACTCAAAAGTGGGAAGCTCTTTGTAAAAAAATTCACTCTCTATTCGGTGTTGACCTTGATGAACCCGAATATATCCCTGAACGTGGTGAGGTTTCGATGAACTATAGAGATGAGTTTGGTATCTCTTTAGACCTATCTTCATCAGGTCGCGGCTTGCAACAAACGCTACTGTTGCTTGCATATATCGCAGCACATCCGGGATCTGTCCTTTTGCTTGATGAACCAGATGCACATCTCGAAATCCTTCGGCAACGGCAGATTTATCAGGTACTTACAGAATTAGCGAGAGAACACGATAGTCAAATCATCGCTGCTAGTCATTCTGAGGTCATCCTCAATGAAGCAGCAGATCGCGATGTCGTCATCGCCTTTCTGGGTAAGCCTCACCGAATTGATGACCGTGGTAGTCAATTGCTTAAATCGCTTAGAGATTTTGGTTTTGAAGAGTATTATCAGGCGGAGCAAAGGGGCTGGGTACTTTATCTTGAAGGTTCGACAGATCTTGCCATCCTCCAAGCATTCGCGGAGAAACTTAAACACCCGGTGGCAGAAAAGTTGGAGGCACCCTATGTCCACTATGTTGGTAATCAACCTTCGGAGGCGCGTAAACACTTTTACGGTTTGTGTGAAGCAAAGCCAGATTCGGTGGGATTTTGCCTCTTCGACCATACTGATAGTGAACTTCATGTGGATTCCAGGTTAAAGGAGTACGCATGGAAACGACGCGAAATTGAGAATTATATTGTATCTAACAAACAGGTTCTAATTGACTGGGGAAACGCTGAAATGACCCTATTTTCCAGATCACTGGAGGAACAGATTACCAAATTTGAGAGTGCCCTTGCAACCCTTACCCTTGGTAAGGAATCACCATGGTCACCCAATATTAAAGTAACAGACGATTTCCTGGATCCTTTGTTCGCTACTTTTTTTCAAGAAGCCGGGATATCCAATCTCATGGGAAAGACAAATTATCACACTTTAGTCCGATATTTGCCAGCAGACCAAATTGATCCTGAAGTCACGGAAGTGCTGGATAGTATTTTAGAGGTTGCCAATAAAGCAGTGCCGTTGAGTAGTGTCTAACCATAAACCGGAGGAAAAACGTGGAATATAGACGATTAGGGAAAAGCGGTCTTAAGGTATCAGAAATCTGTTTAGGCACGATGACCTTTGGGCACGGTGCTGACGAGGTAGAGTCAAATCGTATGGTGGATCTCGCTGTGGATGCCGGTGTCAATTTCTTTGATACCGCAAATTCTTATGCCGATGGCGAATCGGAAGTACTTCTCGGCAAAGCACTCAAAAACAGACGACGCGATGCAGTTGTCGCTACTAAGTTTTTTAATCCAATGGGCACCGGTCCCAACGATTCCGGAATGTCTCGCGCACATATTATGCAGGCCATTGACGACAGCCTCAAACGCCTCCAGATGGATTATGTGGACATCTACTATATTCACCACGTTGATACACAGACACCTTTGGAGGAGATGCTTCGCGCACTGGACGATCTCGTCCGACAAGGCAAAGTCCGTTACACCGCATGCAGCAACTACCAAGCATGGCGGTTATCCGAAGCGTTATGGATTAGCCATACACACGACTGGGTCCAATTTGCCTGCTATCAACCACAATACAGTCTCGTTGTGCGGGATATAGAGCAAGAACTTGTTCCACTCTGTGAACTTAAAGGGTTAGGTGTCGTGGTATGGAGTCCGTTAGCAGGCGGATTTCTTTCTGGTAAATACAAACCCGGTGAACGGACACAAGGCGGCACACGATCAGAGGAAGGGTGGGCATACCCACAACGCTACTTCGCTGACAGTGCCGATGAGACTTTACAAACACTCTTTGATGTTTCTGATGAAATCGGGCAGAGTCCCGCGCAAATTGCCCTGCGATGGGTGCTTGAACAACGGGCAATGACTTCGGTGATTGTCGGCGCACGGCATACAGAACATCTGCGCGATAACCTCGGTGCAGCGGGGTGGCGACTTGAAGGCGACGCACTTCAAAAACTCAACGATGTCTCACATCTGCCTGACCGCTATCCTGAAGCGATGGAAAAGAACATGCACGAACGCCGGGATAGTGCCGTTGATATGCCGCGATTGTAGTACAAAATAGCGAACTTTTCTCTCTCAGATTTGACTAAATAAAAAAGGCTTCAGTGGGAATAGTTTTCAGCTGTCAGTTATCGGTTTTCAGTTAATCTCTTGTGGCGGTTACGAATTGTATTACTGCCACAAGAACCCTCTTAACTCATAACTGAAAGCGAAGCGAACTGACAACTGATAACGCTATCAAAAAGGAGTAATTCGTGATGGGAAAGTGGAAAATTATTACAATTGCTGGCGCAATCGTGCTCATCGCAGCTGTCGCGATCGTTGTGGGACGCATCGTATTCGCCACTAAAGATGATGCAGCTAATGCTGGCGCGTCAGCAGTAAAGACCGCAACTGTTGAACGCGGCAATATTGCTGTCACGATTGACGCAACAGGCACTATCAAACCGTTGAATATTGTTGAAGTCAGTTCCAAAGCGAGTGGAAAGATTCTGGAACTCAAGGTCGATGCGGGTGATTACGTCGAGAAAGACGAAATCATCGCTGTAATTGAAACGACCTACGTCCAGATCAGCTTGGAACAGGCGCAAGCCGACTTACAATCTGCCAAAGCGCGGTTGGAACAGGCGGAAATTGACATACAGCTCCAGAGAGAGCAGTCTGACATTCAGATCCGGCAGTCACAGGAATCTCTCGCTGAGGCACAGCAACGGCTCACCCAGCTCAAAGAGGATATTCGTCTTGAGAAAATAGCCAACCAACGCGGGGTCATGGATGCTGAAAATAGCCTCAAAATTGCCAACATTCGGTATAAATTGCTCACCTCCGATGAAGTCCGGGACGAAAATAAACAGCGCGCACAAGCTTCCCTGGAACAGGACAAGGCAAACTTGGACCTCGTAACCGCAGAGCATGAACGCAATAAGAAGCTTTATGAGAAAGAACTTATCTCGCAGGCTGCCTTAGAGGCTTCACAGGCACAGTTGAAATCGGCAGAGGCGCGGCATCGATCCTCTGCCGAAAACCTGAAATTGGTAGAGAAACCCGCGACTGAGGCAGAACTTGAATTGGGAAAGGCAGACATCAAAAAGGCCGAATTCAACCGCGACCTTGCAAAGGAGCGCGTTGAGGCTGAAGCCGCGCGAGATATGGATATTAAACTTCAGGAACAACGCATCGTACAGGCTGAAGAGTCATTGAAACTCGCACAAGCAAATCGGAAACAAATTACCCGAAAAGAACGCGATATCGAAACCGCACGTCTATCCGTCAAACGCAATCAAACGCAGCTCGAACTTCGCCAAATTGAGTACGATGATACAGTCATCAAGGCACCTATCTCTGGAACGATTCTTGAGAAAAAGGTTGAAGAAGGACAATTGATCACTTCGCGTCTCTCCTCACTCGCATCAACTGAAGGGCAGGCAATCGTGACTATGGCAGACCTTGATACCGTCTACGTCGTGACTGAGGTCGATGAAACCGACATCGGCAAAATCCAAATCGGACAACCTGTGACGATTAACGTTGAAGCCTACCCCGATATGCCGTTTCAGGGTGAAGTTTTGAAGATCGCACCCCAAGGGCAAGTTATCCAGAATGTGACAACCTTTGAAGTAACCTCCGAGTTGAAAAATGTAGCCACCACAGGACCCCAACGCGGCACGGCGCGAGGTGCGGGCGGTCGATGGGGGAGTGGTCAACGTCCAGATTTCGCAAATATGACAGACGAACAACGTGAACGTTTCCGGGCAATGCGCCAACAACGTCAAGCGGAAGGGGGTGCCGAAGGAACACCATCAAGACCCACACCCCAACAAGAACCCACCGCACAACAACCCGAAGAATCTGACGCAGCCAAGGCGAAAGCGGAAACCGATGACGATGATGCGGGCGATTTGTTCAGCGGATTCTTTGAGGAAGCACCCGTGGAAGAACCACCGACCGAAGCGCAACCCACAGAGACGGAAACGTCAAAAATGCCGTTTCTTAAACCCGGTATGAACGCCAGCGTCCAGATATCGGCTGTTAACAAAACAGACATCCTTACTTTGCCAACTGAAGCAGTCCTTGATATGCGAGGCAGGAAAATGGTCAGGATCGTCGGGGCAGACGGTCAACCCGGACGACCACAGCCCGTTGTAACGGGCGTTAACAGTTATGAGAAAATTGAGATTATCTCAGGACTCGCCGAAGGTGACATCGTTGTAATCGGCGGCTTTGCGCGCGGCGGCGGTGGCGAAGATTGGCGAAGACGCATGATGCAGAACCCCGCATCCACTATGCGACGCATGGGCGGTGGCGGTCCCCGAGGCCGATAAACACTCTCATCTACTTGTAGGTACACCCAACTACAATGGAAAGAACTGGGCACAGGAGCAAATGTTATGGGTATCCTTGAAAGTTTTGCAAACGCATTGAGTGCCTTATTGGCAAACAAACTCCGATCTCTATTGACAATGTTAGGTGTCATCATCGGTGTCGGCGCGATTATAACAACAACTTCAATCGGTGAAGGTGCAAAAGCCGATATCACCGAGCGGATCCAGACATTAGGTGCCAACATTCTCGCAGTCCGACCTGGACAAAGCATGTTCCGTGGACGCGGCTCTGCTGATGCTCGTAGAACCCTCACTGTCGAAGATATGGAGGCACTACAGGAACGCGGACAGACCTTTAGTTATGTCACACCAGAGGTGAGCAGCCGCGCACAGGTGAAGTTCCGAAATAAAAATACGAACACAACTATTGTTGGCACCTCTCCAGCATACCTTGTCACAGCGAACTTTACGGTTGAGAAGGGACGATTTTTTACAGAGTTTGAGATCCGAAAACGAGACCGTGTCTGTGTCCTCGGTAAGACCGTTGTTGATACGCTCTTTGAAAACGTTGAACCGGTCGGGCAAATCGTCAAAATTAAAAATGTCGGTTTCCACGTCGTCGGTGTTATGAAGGAGAAAGGCGCAAGCGGATGGCGAAATCCGGATGATCAGGTTTTCATCCCTTATTCAACTGCTATGAAGCGCGTTTTTGGAAATGAGTATCTATCAAGTATCAGCGTACAAGCGAATAGCGACAAACTTATTGCAGCGGCAGAAACCGAATTAACCGAACTCATCCGAAAACAACACGAAATTCCGATAAATAAGGAGCCTGATTTTCACATCCGTAACCAAGCGGAATTCATGGAAACACTTGAAGAATCAAGCCAAACTTTTACCAATATGATTTTGGGGATCGCTGTCGTCTCGCTCATCGTTGGCGGTATCGGCATTATGAACATTATGCTCGTCTCGGTGACGGAGCGGACGAAAGAGATTGGGCTACGCAAAGCCGTGGGGGCACAGCGCATCGATATCCTGGCACAATTCCTCGTTGAATCTACGACACTTGCGGTTGTCGGTGGTGTTCTCGGTATTGGCGTCGGAATCATCGGGGCAGAGGGCGTACCGTCTATCTGGGGCTGGCGAACCGAGGTCTCTGTGATGTACGCGATAGTTTCATTTGTCGTCAGTGCGTTTGTAGGGGTCTTTTTCGGCGCGTACCCGGCATGGAAAGCCGCAAAACTTCACCCAATTGATGCACTCAGACATGAATAAAATATCGGATAACTTTTGCAGCACCTCTCTTCGCTAAGCACGTAGGTTGGGTTGAACTACAAGTGAAACCTAACTTACAAATTTTCGTAAGTCTATATAGCGGAAATTGAACCGAAAAGCAGACCAACTCCCAAATTTTCATAAGCCGCGAAGGAATTATTATGGAACAAATAGCAGTTATCGCAGGTGTGGGACCCGGCTTAGGGGCTGCACTCGCCCGTAAATTTGTAGAAGAAGGATGTAACGTAGCACTCCTGTCGCGCTCGTCCGCCTACATTAAAAACCTATCCACGCGATTGGCAAAATCCGGACGCATAGCCATACCGATCCCTACAGATATTACGGATGCTGAACAGGTGGAGCGGAGTTTTGATCGTATTCGAGAAGAACTCGGGGATCCCGATATCTTGGTGAATCATGCTGGAAACGCAGCGTGGGGAAATTTCGCTGACCTCACACCGGAAGCATTTGAGGGCGCGTGGCGCGTCTGCACCCTTGGTGGGTTTCTCTGTTCAAAACAGGTCGTGCCGGGGATGCTTAAAAAAGGCGGCGGGAACATTCTATTTACAGGGGCAACCTCTGCTGTACGGGGTAGAGCGGGCGCGCTGGCGTTCAGCAGCGCCAAATATGCAACACGCGGCTTAGCATCAGCACTCGCCCGCGAAGTCGGACCGCACGGCATCCATGTCGCCCATGTTATCATTGACGGTGTGATTGATACACCGGGTGTGCGACAACGCTATAAACTCAGTGAAAATGAACCGCTCCTCGAACCCGATGCGATCGCTGATACTTATTGGGCATTAATACAGCAGGAGAGAAGCGCGTGGACTTTTGAGGTGGATGTCCGTCCCCATAACGAAGAATTCTTTACGTAGATTTCCTTATCCGATCACGGTTGGCGCGCCCACAAAGCGCGCCAGACTCCCAGATCACACCCTAATCTAAAACGTACTTTCCCCTGAGGTAATCGGACACCATCGCGTCGTCTGAAGATGACGCAGCAACACCGACTTCGCCACCGGTGTCCCGATCCGGTAAAGCGCATGCCCCGCATCGCCACGGATATAGCGGTTCGCGTCAAACAGCATATTCTGCAACCCTTCCACCGCATCAGCAGCGTTCTCACCAATCCTCGCCAACGCGAACACCGCACTTCGACGGACACCCTCATTTTCATCTTCCAACGCCTTTATGAGACCCGGAACAGCAATAGAACTTGATTGACTTGTTGTGCCTAACGCCTCTGCTGTGTGTGAACGGACGGAACCCGATTCATCCGAGAGCATCTCAACCAGTGTGGGCACAGCCGGTTTTGCCTTATTTCCCAAGTCACCGAGTGCCTCTGCAGCATTATCACGGGTGTATTCACAAGCATCTTTCAACGCATCGCGCAGGGGCTCAACAGCGGGTGTGCCGACTGCATTAAGCGCATAACAGGCGTTTCGACGCGTTATATCCGATTCTTCTTGTAAACACCGCACCAAAGCAGGCACCGCCTTTTCTCCAAATCGAGGCAATGCATAAGCCGCCTGCAACCCAGTCGATTCAGACGTGCTGTTGAGTGAACTGATCAAGTCTGATAGCGATTCACCATCTGATGCTCCGTTTGTGTCGCTATCCTCCACTGCCCGATGCCAGTTCCAGAGGTGGCGGAACATCTCTTGATGTTCAACGGGTCCCACAAGCGTTCCATTTGCCCATTCTGTCTCTCTGTTTGCCCACGACGGTGCTTCCGGTTCGGACATCCGGGCATAAAGGAATTTCATCATATAGCGTCGTTTCTCGCTGCTATTCGGCATGGCGCGATGCCATAGGTCATAGTTTGCGAATGCAACCGTTCCCGCTTCGCCTGTAATAGGTTGTTCCGGCGAGACCCCGGAACCTTCACCTGTGCTAAAGTAGTGGCTCATCGGTACGACACCCGTCGGACCGAGTTCAATGGGTGTATCTTGTGGGTAATAGAAAACCAACAGCCTGCGCGTATGATGCGACCACCGTTTCCCACCATCTTGATGCATGCCTTGCCCACCACTACCGGGTGGGTTGTAGTGCGGATGGCGGTGTGGTTGCATATAGTAGTCCTCACCAAGCAGACTTGTCAATGCCCCGCTAACATTCGGGTCGTCAAAAACATTTTGGATCTCTGGTATCC
>PYJC01000033.1 GCA_003635255.1 Candidatus Poribacteria bacterium
CAGCACCTCATCGGAAATCGACAAGGGTAGCGGTTTGATGTTTTTACGGACTTTATAGCAGAAGTTGATACCTTGCTCGTTGAACCACTTGCGAAGGTCTTCGGAGATATACCCTTTATCGCCATAAAGATTTCCGAAGAAACGCTCCGACGACAACTTCCATAGCGGTTGACGGTCATCGGTATTCCCTGGGGTCAACTCAAAACCTAAGAGATCGCCTTTCTCATTGATAATCAGGTGGAGTTTAAACCCGTAAAACCACCCCATTGAAGTTTTCGAGCGTCCGGCGTGTGCTGCGAAGACGCGATGCGATGAAATCCGCTTATTGTCGCAGACACGCAAACGTGTCGAATCGACGAAGGAGATGCCACTACATTCACCCAAGTTCGCATGAAGATAAAGCGTCAAAAGCATCAACACCTCTTTCTTGAGTTGAACGAATCGAGAATAACTCACCAGATGCGGAAACTCGGCGCGCCAATAGACGCAGACGCGTCTTTCGTAAAAGTGTTTGAATGTCCGATACCCACTTTGATGGAAAGCGATGAGGAGCGTCATCACTTCGCTATGATGCAGTTGCCGAGGACGCCCGCGCGTTTCTGGGGGTGTCTCTTTTGGCAAACAGTGTGTTGCCTGCCATTTCTCATGTGCCAGAAAAAAGTCGTCGATTTCGCAGAAAAGTGTTATGATATTCATCAGAGAACTCCTTTTAGTTAGAGAATGTGGATAATCTCATTATACTAAAAGGGTTCTCCTTATACAAAAACTTTCAAATATTTATCAAACTCACGTTATTACAGGAAACCCCAGTACTTTTTTGTATTTATACTGATGATAACATCAAAATTTGGAATTGTCAAAAAAATCGCAATAAGCAGTTTTGGAATTAAAAATTAATTTGGAAAATTGCCTTTAAACCCACTTTTGAAAGAAAGGAATTGATATGACGGCTAAACAACTTGTGCGTATTGGAGTTTTTTATATTGAAGAAGCCCTTTTAACGACACTACTCCAAGAGTATCCTGAATATATGCCTGCTGCAGATTTATCAAGAATCATTGGCATCAAGGATTGAGACGAGAACGACCGGGTAATAGCTAATATTTTACGAAAAATGGAAAATGATGGGCGTGTTGAGCCTCGGATCGTGACTCGGAGCAATGAGGTAACTCGGAGAGAGGGTTGGAAACTGACAGAAACCGAGTATAATCGTTTGAACAGTGAGGATACTCTTGATGAATAAAAAGGAAAAGTACAGATTAGAGGAGGAAAATCAGCCGAAGACTTTGATTGGATTGTTCTTTAAATTGATCGAATTGTCCTTAGGGGTTATGGGAATCTATGTTGGTGAAACACGAAAACACTATAAAGAACTTCTTCGCCAGAATGAGCGAAAGACCAATGCCGAGTTAGAAAATGACATAGATAAGACTGTATCTAAGTTTACTCCATCGACTTGGTTAATTTTTCTTATTCGTAATACTTGCAAAGCATTTACGAATATAGGGCAGTTTGCTGGTGACATGTTTACTTTGGCTACTATAGCATTGAAACGTGATCGCCGCATCTTAACTTTCGTATTAGGAATATGCTTGTTGATAGGATTTGGTGTAATGTATCTACAGAATGTTTTTTTTGAGATCGTATCAGTCTATACATTTATTCGGGAACTCTTTGATTTACATTCCCGATAAGAAACTGTGAAACCTACCCAGTCTCTCGGCTTTTACTCGCACAAATTCACACTATCTTCTATAATGCGAATTAGGGCTAAATTTTCCTTCCATTTCTTTATCATACTTACACATGTTTTTATACATTTTCGCAATAAGTAGTTTTGGGATGAGTTAAATTGGATATAAGGATATTTTGAGTAAAGCGTTGGGACAAACCAACGCCTTTTTTGTTAGAGAAAAACAGGGTGATTTTCAGAGTGGTAGACAATCAATCTGTCTGCATCGGGGAATTGAAGCAAATCACGTAATGGAATAAACACAAATTCTGATCTAAGGCTATTGATATTCCTTCGTCTATTTGCCTTGTATTGCTGTAAATACCCTTGCTGGTGGAAGTATCTGAGTATCCGAACATCAAGCACAACATAGTCTGTGATATGCTCGCGATTAAACCATCCATAGCAGAAAAAATCAGGAAAAAGTCGCCGGTTCGGTTCAAAGAGTTTCTGCCATTCTACAGGCACATCACTGGGGTCTGAGTATCGGATTGTAAATTCTTGCTTGAATTGTCGTAGCCTATAGGGGCTGTATGAACCTTCGTCTCGTATCCGTAATGCGAAGTACTTTACAACGTCATCGGGATCAACACCGCAAGCATCCATCGCGTGTTTTTGATCCAGTCCATCTCCCGTGATTCCAAGTGAAGAAAATCCAATCTGCTGTAGTATCGGAAACCACAAATGTTCTTTCTCTCGGTCAAAATCTGCTAACATATCTCGTTACTCCACACATCAAAGCCTTCAATAGCAACAAGCAAAGTTCTCTATGCATTTTAGCAAACCCGTTATAATGAGTAAAAAAAGCAAGAGAGCAACATAAGTAATAATACCAGTTTGGAATTGTTAACATTTTATATCTAACCTAAATTTCTGTCAATTTTTTGTGTCCGAAACTACTAATTCCGTAAAAAATTAATTTGCATTCTTAGATTATATATGCTATTATAAATAGTCTAAAATATATTAAGTATATAGAAAAACAAAAAATAAACCATAGCAAAAGGGCAAAGTCGCAAACCTCGCCAACGAACAAGGAAACTTGATGGGGCTTAGAACGGACAACTGACTCCTGAAAATCACCATCTGACTGCTGACCGCTGACAACTGAAAACCAACCCCTTGGTAACATTTTTTTTAAACGGGACATCACAGAAAAACGCCCATAAACCCATACAGTGACTGGATTCTCAACCATTTATGGAAAATCATCAAAAAACGAAAAAAGTTACCATTTGGTAACTTTTTAAAAAGATTGGTAACTTTTTTAAGGAGAAATCTCCCATGAAATTACAAGAGAAACACAAACAATTTGCAGTCAAATGCTACGCACGATTCATGATGCGTGCCGAATTAATTTTTTAATCTTCATGAAACCTCGCCAGCGGAGACGAAAAGCGGTTCGAGCCTGACAGCCAACTGCTGAAGGTTTCCGATAGCCATGCTATTGAAGCGTAATCAATACCGGTTCAACACCTTGTGTCTCCTGAATGTGTTGTTTGAGATCCGCTGCTTCTGACCGTTCCGCAAACTCGCCAATCGTTACCCGATGCATCGTTCGCCCCTCAACGACAGCTGTATATATTTGCACCTTCTCATCAGGATATAGCCACCGCAAATTCTCTGCCAACATTTCGGCGTTACGAGATTCCGCAAAAGAACCCACCATCAATGTCAATCTCGCTGTCGGTGTTATCGCTGCTGTTGGCGCGATTGTCGGTTCGCTATCAGTACCGAGTTGTAGCTGCGCTTGTTGTGTGCTCTGATTGCCAGCGATGTCTTGGACGTGTAATTTACAGGTATAAGTCGCAGCTGACGCCGCCTGAATCTTGCTTAAAGCAATCTCGGCTGGTGGTGAACCGTCCCCTTCTATCTGTTCAACGAGTGTATTTCCAGCATCGAAAACCTCAAGTTTCCAATGCGCGAGCGGACTCATGTCCAACGTCTTCACACCAACTGTCGTCGGTGTATTCCCAAAGAGTTCTAATGTCGTTGGGATAAGATCAACAGTGAGTTTCTCGCTGTCTTTTAAATATGCTTTCCCTTGTGCATCAAGGAGATGCAGTTGCACATCGTAGTGACCATCGGGCACCAGACTACCGGTATTCGCGATGCCGTCCCAAACAACACCGTCTGCGGGGACACCCGTCCCAGACTTTTTCCAGATACTTTCGGTATATTCATCACGGATGTTTAACTGCCACTTTATGGCACGTGAATTGTCATCTTCTCGGAGATTAAACTGAATTGTCGTGTTATCAGCGACACCATCATTGTTGGGTGAAATCGCGGGTACTGAAAGCTGCAGTGCTACCGTAACCGTCTCAGGGTTAACGACCTTCGGTGTGAGGGTGGTGGGCATTAAAATGGGGGCAGTTTTTTTCGGCGCCTCGGTTTTAGCGACCACTAGAGGCGTTTCTGTTGGTGGCGATTTTACAGCACCCCGACCCCAACGTAGAGTCGCAGAAATCCAATGGATACCCTGCTCTAATTCACGGCCACTCACATACGCATAATCGAGTTGTCCTGCGGAATTTCGGAAACTAACCCCGCGGGTTAGTTCACCACCCCGAAGATTTTCAGAAGATGTTAAAGCCGTATAACCCGCGCGTAATCCGAGGTGTCCATTGATAAGCCAACTTTCCGCACCGATATGAAATCGGAGCCGTTCTCCCCAATTGAGATCGTTCTCACCTCGAACAGCGAAGTCAGCAGAGAAGAGTGTGTTTTTGCCTAATTCGTACGTTGTACCGAAACGTGCAGCTAAAGGCAGATTCTCAAGGAGTACGCCGTCCTCTCGGATACCGTTGCTCAATTCGGAAAAATTGATACCGACCGTCACCGAATCACCCCATTTTTCCAATGGGTAAGCGAACTGCATTCCCAAATCTACACTCCATAAGAAATTCGTTCGGATCGGTGTGTTATTCTGATAATAGCGTACGTTGGCACCTGCCGATGCACTGGGTCCGAACGCGAGTCCGTATCCCAAAAGCACAATCTGGGTGGACTCAGTTGTGTCGTTGCTCCATCCGTCGAACCACGTCGCGAAAGAGAGATTCCCAAGGTTTCTGTTCGTTAAACCGAATGTGTTGGGGTTCGCAGCGACAGAGAATGCTTGTTCGCTGCTCGATGCATTCCCCTGAAAAGGCATTGCACCCATGTTCACTTCCACGCCGTCCAGAAAGCCTAATGAGGACGGGTTCCAGAGAAACCCGTTGCTCGCGGAGGGACCTGCCGTAAAAGCACTCCCCATACCGACGGCACGGGCACTCGCACCGACGAAAATATCGCGGTGCGCTATGCTGGAAGCACCGGCACTAACAGATACGACTGTCAGAATTACCGCAACTAAAACGATCTTTCGTATGATTCGCAGCATGTTCTGTCTGCTACGTCTAAGAAAATTAAATTGCATCGAATATACCCCACTGCTGTTTTCAACCTTAATGATGTGTCTATTGGTACTGTTTAAACCTTGATGGCATATTTATCTACTTGATTAACGTTGAATTGCCAGAAATGGGTACAAGTGGGCTTATAGGGGCAGGAAAATTTGATAGGATGTAGGTTGGGTAGAGCGGAAAAGATCGAGTACCATCCACTTTGTAAAAAGGATTCAGCATTTCAATATGCTGTTTGGGTCTTTATTCTGTAGGGTGGGTGGCATATCTGAGAATCCCATCTGCATCCGTGAACCGCAAATAGAGTCCCCAAGACCATCCGTTGTCAACCTTTTGGCACAAAACCGTGTTCCACCCCGCTTTCAGTTGACACGGCACCGCATCTGCATCTGCAGTCGCGCCGGCATTGATACTTTTCCGATGAATTTCAATCCCATTTAACCAAACAGCGATCTCGTCATCGCTTCCGATTAACATCACAGCATCCGTCGCTTTCGGGGCATGGACATACACCAACGTGTATCCGACAGTCATTGGGGTCGGATAAAGGTCTCTGCGCAAATCAAGATAACCATTTCCCCTTGCAGTCGCTTCCTGCCAGTGGACGGCTTTACCATCAACACCGGTGTAGACTTTCTCCAAGTCTAATTGACCTTCAGAACGGAGCAATTCATCAATCATGTCAACATCTGTCTTCGGAAACGGACCTAAAACCATGTAACGCTTGACAAACGCCGAAGCATGCAACACCTGAAAGGAATCAATACCAATTTTAGAACCTGTGGCTTCGGATGCCTTCCCAACAATGCTGAGCGTTATCTGATTTTCACCAGCATTCAAAGGAGCAGTCCCAAATGAAACCGGTGTCCCAGCGATCGGTTCAGGAGAATAACAGTCGTAAGGTGTACCGACAGCGGTATCATTGGCGGATAATTGAACGCGTGCATACGCTTGCCCGCGTGTTAAAACGGCGCGGATTTCATAGACATCTCTGTAAGTAACCGCAATCGGGACGGTTAAGGATCCCATCTCTCCAACAGTTTCCGACGTGAAAGCGACATGGCTACCCCCTATATCAATACTCGCTGCTCGGTAACTTTCTGCCTGAACCGTTATGTCGTGTGCTACTGTCTTGGGCAATAAATCAGTTGCCAATTGGGTATTATTTGGCGGTAATGTCCATTCCTTCTCATACCAGAACTGTGGCACGGTGTAGAGGTCCCGCGCCTCGTTTGTTAAGACGAGCTGAGAACCGTCAAAGCAGATTGCTTCTCCGTAGAAACTGTGCCGTAACGACCACGGTGTGCTTTGAATCATTTTCGATAAATCACCCACTGCACCGTGATATACCCAGAGTGCATCGTAGGTACAAACAGCAAGCCGTGTCCCGTCTTCCGACACACCTGCACCCGTCACGAATTTCGCCGCAGCAAACTCGCCAACCCTTTCTAATACCTGTTTTGTATCGGCTTGCAGCGTCGGGAATCGGTAAAGCACCGCACGCGCACGCTCCTTAGAGATGATATACGGGATACCTTCAATAATAAAGAGTCCTTCTGCATCCACATTTTCGTTCGGGTACCGATACGGGTAACTCGCGCGGACTTCCACTTCAGTCTCGGTGAAAGGGTTCGGTTCCGCGACGACAACCACTTTCAGGTCGAATCGCAATCTGCTGTTATTACCAATTTCACCGATCCAAAGCTGATTTTCGTCGTCAATACCGAGTGCTTCCCAATCGAAGTTACCAGAACCTTTTACTGCTATTTCTTGGATCAATTCGCCATTCAATTTTGTGGCGTAAAGTGATGCGGGGTTACCAGAATCGTTGAGGGTCCAGTAGACCCCTTCAAACTGCCGACTCGCGACGATGCCAGAACTCTCTCGAATATCGGGATGTGTATATTTTCCGACAGGCTGCCAAGGGGGTGTGTCAATGGTGTTTGCGGGTGCTGCTGTAGCGGTGTAAAGTCCGATGCCAATCGCGAAAACCAGGAAGTGGAATAACAGTTTCATCAAGAAATCTCCTTTGCGGTATATTCTACCGCATTTTCAGGGAGAAATCAAATGGAAAACATCTGCCTACTTCCCCTTCGTTAGTGAGATTCAGACCTCCCTTAATTCGGAAAACAGGCAGAGACGTATTGTGCTTTTTCTTGCGATCCGCTTCAAACAGAATGTATAATTAAATCAGAAGGACGCGTCCTAAATCGGCAAAAAACCTATCCTGACACTCGCCGGACAAGCCCTAAAAATGCAAATTTATTTCATTTTTTTTCACTAAATGCACGTTTTCCACCCCAAAATTGTGTCTTTAACAAACAGAAGAATATGTTCCGTGTTTTTGCGGATCCTTTAACAGTCGAAGAACTTGTATTTCTCGCTGATGGCGTGTTTGAATGATTAAAAATGATGTTCAACTGATTTACGATATTCTATCGGACGATGACACCGCATTCACCGCTACTGAAAAACATACCTACCGTGTCTGACAGCAGACCGATCAAATCGGAGGCAAAACATGAAAAAATATCTTCAAACCACACTTTTTGGGCTTCTTATTTTGCTAATACTCAGTTGTTTTGGTCTGAACGCTGATACCTCTAAAACGACGACCTCTGAAGTCAAGTATCAGCGGTATTTTTCCAGGGATCCTGAGGGTCGAAAGTATCACCGTTTTTTGCTTTCACCCACACCGGAAGAACTCGTTTACGTCACTCGGATGAAAGCCGAGGCAAATATTGATGATACCCCCGAAAAAGAGACGATTGTGCTAATCCTTGTTTATATGAGGGCTCGCTCACGCTACGCAGGTTGGAAAACATACGGCGATAGTTGGACACAAGCATTTCTCTTCATTGCTGAGACTGACACCAAGGAGAGGTTACCGAAGAAAAAAGACGCTTTCAAATTCTTTGATGCCGGCAAACCGGCATTGGATGTCCCAGCAGCGAAACCGATTGAACTTCGTAACCCACGCTTCGTCTTCACCCAACCCCCAGAAGATGCTTTTAAGTCTCGTGATCTCTCCTTTAAACTCGTGGATTTGACGGGCGATGGCACTTTAGACGTATGGATTGAATCCGTCTACGGGGTCGCTGTAGTTTCGTTTCAGAACGGCGAGTTCAAAGAAATCTTCAGCTGCTACACGATTCCTACCGATCACGAGTCAGAATACGTTGATTTGGATGACAATGGGAGCTATGAAATCAAAATTCCATATAGCATACAGATCGAGGGTACTCCTGGCGTACCCTATCTGCCTTGGATAAGCCTCTACGAATGGGATGGCACCACCTACACCTTGAATAACGAAAAATTCTATGCTGACAATAACGATTACTTCATTCAGTTGTTGGGTCAGTATAATTATCAGTTGCTTCGACATGGAGAAATTATCAATCTGCTGGATCCATACAGGTTCTACTTGGGATTGGTACGCTACTATCGGGGCAGCGAGACACCGGTGCATCTAAAGTGGATCGTTGAACATGGAAAGAAGGACAATTACATTCAAGCCGCAGAAGCCATCTTAAAAAAATTGCCATCCGAGTGAGAATGAAAGTAGACGAATTTGTACAACGGCACATGGTACCGGATTTAGACAGCGAGATCTTCCTGAACAGGACTTACGCAGCGTGCTCTTTTGTAGCATAGGCTGTTAGCCTGTGCACTGAAAACGTCTCTGTTTTTTGAGAGGTTACCCGCTAACGGAACGTCATATCGTCAAAATTGCGTAAGTCCTACTAAAAAAGATTGACCTATCAGTAGATGCCGCCCTTGATACCGACACCGCAACGGTTGTAAGGGATCCTGGAGAGAAAAAAATGAAAAATAGAATCGGTGTTATTATTACGGTCGTTAGCCCTCTCATCATCAGTTACTGCTTGATTTCCAGTGGATGCCAACCGTCCCCTGGGTATATCACTGTTGATTCGAGGTCAGGATTGATGCAGCCGACGTTCTGTCTGTATCGGGATGCATCTCTTCAAAAACGGTTGGGCATTAGGACGATTGTAGTCTGGAAAGTGCAACGTTCCGCGGAGTTTGAGTCGTATTGGGACAGGATTGAACAAGTTTGGTCCTTATCTTGTATTAAGCCAACATCCCCCGTTTCTTGTCTGACCTACGGGAAAGTGCCACCGGATTATAGCGAGGTTGCGAAAGCGGTACCTCTCGAACCCGAGCAATTTTATAGCGTCTGGCTTCCGGGGTTTAGGGGAGTAGACTCAGAAGATCGGTATTTTATCATCCGTTTGGATGATAACGGTATCCCTGAACGGCTGGAATCTCGCTAAACTGATTTCTATTCTCACCGCGAAGCAATAACACTTTCTTCGGCTTGCGGTTGTTTTCTCAGAGTTTCATAAATGTAGGAAACTCGCGGAAAAATACAGAGCCCCTTAAGAACTCAACTTGTCTGAAACACGAATTGTCCAAACTTTACTATAGAAGTCATATTGAGTAAAACATAAAAATGTAGTAAAATAGTGGAATAAAAGGCGATCCTTTATGTCCCTTTATTTCCACTTTTGATAGTCACTTACTTTATGAGAGGTGCTCTTATGACGGTCTCCGAGTCCGAAAAGTCTCCGAGATACAACGGTATTCCGAAGCAGGTTTCGCGTAAGGATTTTAATCGTTATATCTTGCCACATCTGAAGAAACGTGTTAAAGGTCCAAAGCCGAAACTCTCTTTCTACAAGATATTCAACTACATTCTCTATGTTTTGCATACGGGTATTCAATGGGAGCAACTCCGAACACGGCGGAATGAACTCCATTGGTCTAATGTCTATAAATGGCATCATCGCTGGTCAAAAGATGGCTCGTATCAGAACCTCTTTGAAGCGTCGGTTATACACTTGCTTGATACGGATCAACTTGATACGACACACCTTCACGGTGATGGTTCAAACACCGTCGTGAAAAAAGGGGCGACGGTATCAGCTACTCAGGACACAAACATCAGAAAGGCGAAAAAGAGTTGACGCTCACCGATAATCATGGGTTCATCATAGGACCGATAACGCTGAAACCCGTCAACGCACATGATACAACGATTTTGCCCGAAGCCCTGAGTGATATAATCGCTTTTAGCAAACGTATTGGCATGGATCTTTGCGGTTCGGCTCTGACACTTGATTCTGCCTTTGATTCTAAGGTGAATCATAAACTTATTAGAGGACACGGGTTGAGACCCGTGATTTATCCTAACCGTCGCAATGCTAAAGAACCTATTGTCATTGCGCGTAAGTTCCGTTGGTTTGACAAAAGGATATACAAAGACCGATATAAAGTTGAGCGAACTTTCGGGTGGCAAGACACTTACCGAAGACTTGCCCTGAGCTATGATAAACTCAAAGAGACCCGTCTGGGGTTTCGTCATCTCGCATATTCAATGATTAACTTTCGTATAACTTTCAACCATTCATAGCGCGTACTCGCTATGAGTTC
>PYJC01000034.1 GCA_003635255.1 Candidatus Poribacteria bacterium
TATAGGTCAAGGGAACTATAGGCATACTTTCGTTTATGACATTGAGTCGCAAGCTGAGATTGTTGTCAATATATTAGCAACACTGGGAGAAACGGATACCGGGCACGACGATTACTATCATGTCTATGTCTATGTGAACAATCCGGGTATTATATATAAGGTAGATTACCGGCGCAGGACTGAAGAATGGTGATAATCGCAAAGGAGGCAAATGAATTGTTATGAAAAATATCCCTTTCCCGCTTTTCTCTGCACTTAGTCTAATATTAGTGCTCGCCAGTGGTCATATAGTGTTCGCGAGAGCTCCGACAACTGCCAGAATTGTATTTTTCTCATTACGCGATGACAACGCAGAGATTTACACAATGATGCCCGATGGCAGCCAACAGAGAAATTTAACCAAACATCCTTCAACGGACAGAGAGCCTGTTTGGTCGCCTACAGGGAAACACATTCTTTTCGCATCTGACCGAAGTGGAATTCTTGATCTCTATCTAATGGATCCAAACGGAACGAATGTGCGAAAAGTATTTAGAGTATCGGCGCAGAGAAAACATCCGAGTTGGATGCCCGACGGTAAAAGGATTGCCTATGTGAAGCGGCAGGCGATCTACATCGCAACGATAGATGGTGAGACAGAAGAACAAATCGCAAAGGTTGGCGAGAGAGGTGGGTCACCAGCGTGGTCGCCCGACGGATCGGAGCTCGCCTTC
Organism: Candidatus Poribacteria bacterium; assembly: GCA_003635255.1. Classification (GTDB taxonomy): domain Bacteria; phylum Poribacteria; class WGA-4E; order WGA-4E; family WGA-3G; genus WGA-3G. The sequence goes on from PYJC01000034.1 coordinate 714, forward strand.
GTCCGAAAAGAAGCGGAAGGCTATCAATTAGTGCTTGTCAACGTCCAAACGCTCACGGAAAAAATGCTGTTCCCACAGGCAGGCCCGTGGATTTATAATCCATCGTGGTCGCCCGATAGCAGCAAAATCGCCTTTTCTTGGTGGGACGAGGCAACAGAAACAAGTACCCTCTACAGCATAAATCGCGATGGGAGTGATCGCCAGAAAATTTTTTCACCAGGACGCAGACCCGTCTGGTCTCCACACGGAAGCGAACTTCTTTATGAGGATTCTATTCCGCTGAAGCTTGCGCATATAAAACTTAACCTTCCCCAAATCTTCAAAATCGCTCTGGGCAGTCACGAACCTGAACAACTCACAAACAATGGGGCAAATTTCGATCCGGATTGGTTTGACCCAGCGGTTTTATCTGTTACACCACAACCACAGTTGTTCACGACAGTATGGGGAAAAATCAAAGTAGATTAAGAAGTGGGACGCACTGTCCGTAGCTGCCCCCGGATATCAACTTGCACCTTCCAATTATTCCAGCGCGGCAGTAGCACTGCGCTCAACGTCGGTTGTCGAATGCCACGCTGCCACCGCAACGTGACCAATTTTTCGGCAGGATCGTATTCCACATCGAATTTAGCACCGTTGACAGAAAATTCCTTGGGATACTGCGCCTCAATTTCAGCAATAGTGTTGGGGTCTATCTCTGTAAAGGTTAGATCGTTTGGGGAAAGGAGTTGCCAGTCCTCAGCGACCGCTACACCTAAAATATCCAGTCGTGAAACTAACCATCTGTGCGGGGTTAAATCCGCTGTTTCCGATGTCTCCATATCAGGGTTGAGCGCGCAGTGAAGTCTCCAAGCCTCAATCGCGCGGGTGAGCTGTTCACCAACTTCTGAGAATAGGGAACCGGAAAGGATAAGGGATGCCAACGCTTCTCTCAACAGCGTGCCATTCAGCGGTTGGCGGCTGCGTCCGATCTCGCGTCCTGCATATTCGGTTACCACCTCTGCGACAATATCTTCGCCTTCCAGCCTCGGAGTGGTGAGTTGCGTCGTTCCGATCCCGGCGTTGACTAAATCGTCAAAAGCGCACGGCATGGCAGTGCGTCCCATCAATTGCACGCGCGTGCCTTTCGCGATACCGAGGGTCTCCAGAATTAAAGCAGCGTGCCGCTCTTCCGGCAGGAGAGAATCGGAATCGAGTAGGACCTCTGCCTGTCCATTTCCCCAGCCTTTACCTCTCCGTCTCCGGACGTAAGCGCAGGTGTCCCATTCGCGTAAGAGGTAGTTAATCAATGCGTCGCGGTCGGGTTGTGCGGGTGCCTTATCTTTCATCACGGGCGGTAACTCGAAGAAATCTCTCAGCTGCGTCGCGATTCTACGGCATTCGGCAAGGGCGGTTTTATGGAGATAATGCCGTTTGTTGTCCCCGTGTCGCAGCGTTCGGATTGCTGTCGTAGCATCACATCCGTCGCGAAAAAGTTCTTTTTGACGCGCTTCGCGTACTGTGTCTTGCTGTTCAGTTGGCACGCGGTCGATGCGCTGCCATAACGGGGCAGGACGCTCCAACGTCGCAATCAAATCAATTAGATCGCGTCGGAGGGAATGCGGTGCTTTTACCAAGAGTCGAGCGTGAAGTGGACTGATGGGTAAAGCGCAGATCTTCGCGCCTTCTGACGAAAGGGTGCCGTCCTCAGAGAGAACGCCCCAACTTTTCAAGGCTGTCTGTGCGCGTTCCACGGCGAAGTCGGGAGGCGCGTCGAGAAACGTCAAATCTTGGGGACGATAGCCGGTCGCAGCGACAGTCAGCACAAATTGCGTCAAATCTTCCCGCCGAATCTCTGGTGAGGTTTCCTGCTCGAGTTGACCGTGTTCCTCCCAGAGTCTGTAGCAGATGCCGGGTCCGAGGCGACCTGCACGTCCGCGGCGTTGTTCGGCTGAGGCTTGCGAGATAGGACATAGTGCAAGAACAATACGTCTGTTCTGGTGGATACGTTGGCGTACTAAACCGGTATCCACAACAGCAGTGATACCCGGAAGTGTGATTGAGGTTTCGGCGACGTTGGTCGCAAGAATGACACGGCGGCGTTGGGATTGTGTGTCAAATGCTTTGTCTTGTACGTCGGGGGGTAGATCGCCGTGTAGCGGGATGATGTCGATATGTCGCATCTTACCCAGCACGTCATGGCAGGCATTAATTTCACCCTTACCCGGTAGGAACACCAAGATATTTCCATCGGTCTCTTGGCAGGCACGGTTCACCCCTTTTTTGACGCGTTCTGCTAAATTATGAGATGTAGGGACCACTGCCCCACCAAGGTATCGCACTTCAACAGGATAGACACGTCCTTCCGCACGCAGCACCTGTCCACCAACAAATCGGGCGAGGGGTTGCGCTGCTATCGTGGCAGACATGATAATCAGCCGTGCGTCGCGTCGCTTCTTTCGGCAGATCGCGAGAAAGAGGTCCGACTCTACACCACGCTCGTGGAATTCGTCCAAGATGATAGTACCGTATTGATCTAATTCCGGTCCCGCTGCGTATCGTAAGGCGACGCCGGGCGTGACGAAACGGATGCGGGTTAGTGTATCGGAACTCACATTCTCAAAACGGACGGTATAACCGACTGAGTGTCCCAACGGTTCATTGCATTGTTGTGCTACCCATCGAGCGAGCGAACGGCATGCGACGCGCCTTGGTTCGACGACCAGCACCGGTGCATCTGAGTGTTCGGCACACCAAGGCGGAATTTGTGTCGATTTTCCGCTACCCGTCGGTGCCACAATCACCACGGGTCCCATCTCAATCGCGTCGTGAAATATTGGCTTTAGTTCTGTGATAGGAAGGTCTGTTGCGTTCATGATGAATATTATAACTGATAGTGGCATTGGTATCAAGAAGGGAGTCGCCAAACGCTCTTGACATTTCCCCACGTTTCTGATATTATAACGATTATATCTATCAACACACATTTTGAAGGTAAAATTATGTTGTACCAGAAGTTCATAAAACAGACACATGCAAAAATACAAAAGACACACCGCCTATTTGCCGTAATAGCATTTATTGGGTTGTTTTTCTATCAACACTTGGCACATAGCCAGCAATATGTTATCGTTGACAGTGAAAATGGCGATAGGTTCACCGGCATTTGGCGCGATGGCACTGAAACGCACTTTGAAATCGAATACCAAGAACAAATTTTGAGACTCCCGTTGATGGGACATACGCTTACTTTTATATCAGACATAGCAAATGTACCGGATCGCACGGCTGCAAAGTATTTTCGCAACGGAATTATGCTGCTGGAATTGAAGATGCCAGAAAAAGCGATGAATCGTTTTGAGGCTGCGATTGAAGAGTTTCCGAGATATCCGGCTGCACACTATCAACTCGGCTTACTCTACAAGGCAAATGACGATAATATAAACGCATTAGAACGGTTCCGTTCTGTGGCGATCCTTGATGCAGCGAATTTTGACTTGGTCCCACATTTTCGGGAATTTGGAGATGCTGCCCTCGCCGATGAGGCTTATGCTGAAGCCGTAGATAACTATCAACTCATCCTGAAGTATTATCCTGAGCACGAATCTGTACCGGGTTTAAGTTACATCACCGGGTTCCTACTCGTTGAGCAACTGGAAAATTATGATGCGGGATTGCCGCTTCTCGAATCGGCGAGACAGCAGTATCCGAACATGGCGTCGCATGAAAAAGCATTTTTTCTAATTGGAAAGTTACAAGCGAAAATCGATCAGTTGGAAACTGCGCTCTATACTTTACAAGGGTTTATTATGCGTTACCCGGTGAGCGAGTGGGTTTACGAAGCATATCTCACCCGTGCTGAAGTCAACTTGAAATTGGGTAGAACGGCGGAAGCCAGAAATGAAGCCGCTCAAGTTTACGAAATGAGTGTAGATGAAGCGATAAGGGAGCGCGCAAAACAGATTCTGGATCAGACCGAATGGACGGTCTATACGCAGGCAGATGATCTCCCTGATAACCGTATCCAAGCCATCGCTGCCGATGGGACAGATGGGACACAGCTATGGGTGGGTACGCCAAACGGTGTGATGCTATTTGAGACGAAGTTCAATAACTGGATACCGATTCCAAACGACGTACCGAAGTTGATTAACAGTGCTACAGAAAAGGTTCCAGATGTGAGAGCCATTGCGGCAAATTCGGAAGAAGTGTGGGTCGGCACCCGCTCTCAAGGCGCGATCCATTACAACAAGTTAACTGGCGAAATTCAGGTGTATTCGCCAGTTGACGAATACCCTGCTTGGTTCAAGGACATCAAGATGGATGATGCGGATATTTGGTTCGCTACTGATAAGGGCGTTGTTCGTAAAATTCGGGGTACAGTGGATCCCCCGATTGTTTACAACAGACGGGAAAGTTTCATCCCCGTAGATAAAGATAACATCGAAACTTTGTTGCTAACGCCTACGACGCTTTGGGGCGCGTCCCCAGACGGAGACATCGTAACCTTTGACCGAGAAACCGATGAATGGGATTCCTATCGTTCTACTGAAATCCGAGAAGGCACGGCAATTGTCGGATTTGATACCGCAGAAGATCAGCTGCTTTTTACATGGTATAATGCTGCTGAAAAGGCCAACGGTTATTTTCGAGCAGATTTGGATGGACTGAACGGAAAATCAACGACGCTTGACATAGGTATAGAGGATGCGAACGACCTAAAGAATATTTACATCAGAGGGATTTTAGACAATACGCCGATAGTCTCAGAAGAGAATGAGACACCGCCTGTAGAAACACCGGATCCGCCGACATCCGAATTTTCTCCCGAAACGGAATTGATAGAAGAAGAAATTCCACCACCGCCACCGCCTACGCCTTTAGTGCTGTGGATAGCGACAAATGATTCTTTTTACACATATCATACACGTCCTGATGAATGGGAAAATACAACAACGCCACAAATCGTGTCCGGTGAATTAATAATAAATGCGCTCATTGTAGTAAACAATAGGGCATGGATAGCAACCAATAACGGTTTAGCGGCTATAAATATCCGATGAAACTTGTTCGCGAGTAGGCACGGGCTTGAAAATCATGCAACCGACATCCACAAAATTTATTACACGCTGGGCGGGTGCCGAACCTACCAAGGTTGAAGATGAATTGGTTGTTGAAGAACCGCTTGAGATCCGGGTGGGACAACAGAGTTTAATCGTTGTGATGCGGACCCCGGGGCACGATTTTGAACTCGCGGCGGGTTTTCTTTATACAGAAAGCCTCATAACTTCCAGCGATGATATTGAAATCATCGCATATTGCGATGAAGATGTTACAGAGCCGCAGGATGGCAGTTTAGCGTCGTTACAGAACATTGTCAACGTTCAGCTCACGGAAGAACTCGACCTTGACGCACAGTCGGGATGGCAGCGCAACTTTCACGCGAATGCGAGTTGCGGACTCTGTGGCAAGATGACGATCGAATCTGTTAGGCAGCAGGTGTCACCACTAAATTCGGGGTTCCGTATAAATCAAACCGTGCTGTATCAGCTCAATGACCGATTAAGGACAGCGCAATCGGTTTTTGAAAGGACGGGTGGACTTCACGCCGCTGGATTATTCAGTGAAACAGGTGAACTCCTGATCGTCAGAGAGGACATCGGTAGACACAACGCTGTAGATAAAGTTATCGGGCAAGCGTTATTGGCTGACATGGTGCCACTTGAGTGTCATATTTTGATGGTAAGCGGGCGCGCCAGTTTTGAGATTGTGCAGAAGGCACTCTTTGCGCGTATCCCGGTGATCGTTGCTGTTTCGGCTGCGTCTACGCTGGCTGTTGATCTGGCACAAGAAGGGAATCTCACGTTGATCGGTTTCATGCGCGGACAGCGTATGGCGGTCTATAGTTGCCCAGAGCGCGTTCATTGCGAGTCGTAAGAAAACGAGAGAAAGTACACATTCTACTATCTTTTTTAGATGGCGCGTCTCTACAATAGCAAGTAAAACTTAATAAGGAGCGAAATTGTCATGGTAGATTTCATTTTGAGCAGCATCCAAACTTTAGGTAATTTGCTATTCGTGATAGTTATTATTGGCACTTTAGGTGTGTCGTGGTTATACGCGCATCGGTTGCAAAAACAGTATAGTGCGGACTTCCCGTGGAATAAAACAGCGGTAATCGTGGGGATTGAAGTCCTACTTTGGATTGGCTTTAACATCTTTTTAGAGTTTTTCAAAGCGTACTGGATGCCAATCTCCATCGTCGCTATTATAGTGATTGTGCTGATCTCGCGGAAGAAGCGGAAGTATGTCTGAATAGAGTCAAACGGGGGCGCACTTAGAAAGTGTGCCCCGGCAAAACCAACCGAAGGAGAAATTGATATGCGTCGGACAGGGAGAGCCGTGGTTGCATACGGTCAGGATTTTGAAGTTCGTGAATACCCGGTTCCCGAACCTGAACCTAACACCGTGCTGCTCCGTCAAGAGTTAGCCGGTATTTGTGGGACAGACCTGCATAACTGGCAGAACGGTTTCCAAGAAGAAGTCTTGTTGGGGCATGAAAATGTCGGTATTATTGAGGCACTCGGCGAAGGTGTGGAAACCGATTATGTAGGTAAACCCGTTAAAGAGGGTGACCGAGTCATTTTTGCACCGGGAACGAACTATGGTGCTTACGGATTTCAGTGGAATCCCGATGAAGCACCACATTTTCGCGGCGGGTTCGCGGATTATATGTATCTCAACTACCCGAATACCTGTTTTATGAAAACCGATGCTTCTCCTGAGGTTGCGGTGCTCACAGAGCCATTCACTGTCGGTGTTCACGCCGCAATGCGCGGTGAAATCAAACTCGGGGATACTGTTGTTGTTCAGGGTTCGGGTGCTATTGGACTTGTAACACTTGCCTGCGCGAAATTGAGCGGTGCCGCGAAGGTGATTATGGTCGGTGGACCCGCCGGACGGCTGGAACTCGCAAAACGGCTCGGTGCGGACGTAACGATTGATATTGAGGAAGTCACTTCTGTTGAAGAACGGACGGAACTCGTGAAAGCGGAAACACCGCGTGGCGAAGGTGCGGACGTTGTTTTTGAATGTGCAGGTTTTCTCCCTGCCACACCAGAAGGATTGGGGTACACCCGACGCAGCGGTACTTTTGTTGAAGTCGGTCACTTCGTGGATATGGGTTCAATTGACTTCAATATCAACCAGTTGCTGATGCGCAAAAATCTTCGGGTCGAAGCGATCTGGGGAAGCAGTTATGAACATTTTGTCCGCGGCTTGCCGCTCCTTGAGCAGAGTGGGCTGCCCTTTGCCGATATGATTAGCCACCAGTTGCCACTCTCACAGGTTGAAGACGGATTTAAAGCACTTGATGGCGGCTATCGCATTAAGGGTGAAACAGCCATTAAAATCGCGGTTCGGGCTGAAGAATAGACACATTCGATTGTAGACACGCTTTTCTGAGCGCACACACATTGCGTGCTGATTCGGCGCGCCGATAGGAGGCATTATTGATGTCAAAAACATATCGCATTGGCTTCGCGTCCCTCGTGCATGACCATGTCTGGGGTGAACTTCGTCACTGGCAGGCACATCCGAACGTTGAAATCGTCGCGGCAGGCGATGTTAATGCGGAGTTACGCACACAATTTAGTAACGAAACTGGGGTAGAGAACATCTATGATTCTTGGCAAGAGATGATAGCGAAAGCGGAATTGGACATCGTTCAAGCATCGGCAGAGAACAACGCAGGTGCCGATATTGTTGCAGCTGCAGCGGCGAAGGGTGTCCACGTCGTTTCAGAAAAACCGATGGCGGCGCGGCTTTCACAGGCGGACCAGATGCTTGCTGCCGCAGAGAATGCGGGGACACTACTGATGGTGAATTGGCCCACTGCATGGAGTCCAGCACTCAATACAGCGATGGATCTCATCAAAGACGGTGCTATCGGCGACGTTTTCTACTTTAAGTGGCGTTCTGCACACAACGGACCGAAGGAAATCGGATGCTCTCGTTATTTCTACGAATGGCTCTACGATGAAGAAAAGAATGGTGCTGGCGCGTTGATGGATTATTGCTGTTATTGTGCGGATATGTGCGCTTACCTCCTCGGTCTCCCGCAACAGGTCACTGCTTTCCGTGGCACTTTCGTCAAAGACTATCCGATTCCTGATGATAACGCTGTCATCGTCATGAAATACGGTAACGCCTTCGGCATCACGGAAGCGTCTTGGACGCAAAAGGTCGGCTATGTTACGCCGAATCCGGTGGTTTATGGTACTGAAGGTGCGCTGATGGTAAGTGGTAACGAAGTTCATCTGCATCCGGCAGGCAGGGATGCCGAAGTGGTGACCCCTGAGCAGCTGCCGGAAGGACAGCGCAATGCGGCGGAATACTTTATTCACTGCTTAGAGACGGGCAGCCCCATTGAAGGCTTGTGCAGTCCTAAAGTGAGTCGGGATGCCCAAGAGATCCTTGAAGCAGGCTTGGTATCCGCGGATAGTGGTCAGGTCGTCAATTTACCGATGTCTTAGGTCAAAATATCGGGGTGCTGAGAACCGCCCCTACAACAAGTGGAGAAACGATACTTAATGCGTAATAGAGTTCCGATTGCATTACAGTTGTATTCCGTCAGAGACGATTGCGCTGGCGATCTGTCTTTAACCCTACAAGCTGTGGCACAGATGGGGTATGAAGGCGTTGAGTTTGCGGGTTACTATGACCGGACTGCCGAAGAGTTACGAGGGATGTGTGATGACCTCGGATTGAAAGTTGCGGGGACGCATACAGGATTGAACACGCTTCTCGGTGATGAACTTGCCGAGACGGTTGCGTTTAACCAGACGCTCGGTAACCCGTATCTTATTGTGCCGGGGTTATCCGAAGAATATCGCAATTCGCAGCAGGCGTGGCTCGACACAGCGAAAATCTTCAACGACATCGCCGAAAAGATTGCCGATCAAGGGATGTTTACCGGTTATCATAACCACACCGTCGAATTTGAAACATTGGAGGGTAAAGTTCCATGGGATACGTTCGGTAG
>PYJC01000035.1 GCA_003635255.1 Candidatus Poribacteria bacterium
GAACTCATAGCGAGTACGCGCTATGAATGGTTGAAAGTTATACGAAAGTTAATCATTGAATATGCGAGATGACGAAACCCCAGACGGGTCTCTTTGAGTTTATCATAGCTCAGGGCAAGTCTTCGGTAAGTGTCTTGCCACCCGAAAGTTCGCTCAACTTTATATCGGTCTTTGTATATCCTTTTGTCAAACCAACGGAACTTACGCGCAATGACAATAGGTTCTTTAGCATTGCGACGGTTAGGATAAATCACGGGTCTCAACCCGTGTCCTCTAATAAGTTTATGATTCACCTTAGAATCAAAGGCAGAATCAAGTGTCAGAGCCGAACCGCAAAGATCCATGCCAATACGTTTGCTAAAAGCGATTATATCACTCAGGGCTTCGGGCAAAATCGTTGTATCATGTGCGTTGACGGGTTTCAGCGTTATCGGTCCTATGATGAACCCATGATTATCGGTGAGCGTCAACTCTTTTTCGCCTTTCTGATGTTTGTGTCCTGAGTAGCTGATACCGTCGCCCCTTTTTTCACGACGGTGTTTGAACCATCACCGTGAAGGTGTGTCGTATCAAGTTGATCCGTATCAAGCAAGTGTATAACCGACGCTTCAAAGAGGTTCTGATACGAGCCATCTTTTGACCAGCGATGATGCCATTTATAGACATTAGACCAATGGAGTTCATTCCGCCGTGTTCGGAGTTGCTCCCATTGAATACCCGTATGCAAAACATAGAGAATGTAGTTGAATATCTTGTAGAAAGAGAGTTTCGGCTTTGGACCTTTAACACGTTTCTTCAGATGTGGCAAGATATAACGATTAAAATCCTTACGCGAAACCTGCTTCGGAATACCGTTGTATCTCGGAGACTTTTCGGACTCGGAGACCGTCATAAGAGCACCTCTCATAAAGTAAGTGACTATCAAAAGTGGAAATAAAGGGACATAAAGGATCGCCTTTTATTCCACTATTTTACTACATTTTTATGTTTTACTCAATATGACTTCCAATTAAGCAATATGGTGCAGCTTACACTCTCTATTATTAAAGACGAAATTTTGGGCAGAAAGCTTGCATTTTGGGAAAAAAAATGAAAAATCTGAACTTTTTAGAAGTTGTTTTGAGGGTGTCCGAAATTTTGTAGAGAGGGACGGTACGGTTAGGCATACAGATCGCATGAATCAACGCCGAGTGCGCGTTTTGCCTCGCAGTGAGAGTCGTCGGGGCGAGTACGCCGCAAAACCGCCCGGACCGTGATTCAGGCAAACAGAAGAGACTACGGACATTTGCTTGGGATCGTAATGGTTTTCCATTCGACTGCTGTGCGGCCTGCCATATCAACGGTTGCAGCGCGAAGGCGATAATTTCCGGGATGCTTCAGGCTAAAACGAATCTCCACGTTGGCTACCGATTCTGTTTGATGGATGCGAATTTCGGATTGTTCTCTGTTCAGAAATCGGTAATCTTCTTCCTCTGGACCGAACAACTCCCAGAGCACCATCTCGTTATTGTAGATACCACTTTTGTCAGCACCCCGTGTGTAGTAGACGGAAGCGGATCCTTCGGTTACAGTTCCACAAGCACGCACCTCAAGCGGCGTTTTGCCGTGTGGGACAGATACATCAACGGTCAGGGTTGGTGGGATACCGGTTGGACGGGTTGGTGTCCTTGCGCCTTCGTGTAAAACTGTCTCATCATTTTCGGTTACCTCTACCTTGCCATCCTCCCGAATTCGGACGACTTCGCGATAATCAGACAGCTTAAGTTCCGGCAAATCCCATAAAAGGTCAAAGGCAACACCGAGTCGAATGGCACTCTCAATTTCGGTAAAAAAGTTCTGCATTACGGTGCGGTATTTGACCCCTTTTCTATTGTGTCTCTCTAAATTAAGTTCACCTAAACCCCAGAGGTTTCCGCGTCCCATCTCAACATGTCCGAGATTGTATCCGGGTGGCAGGAGGATGACGATTTCTGCTGCTGCACGTAATTTGTCAAAGTTTCTATGTGGATGGCTTTCGACATGTGCACTTAAATTTCGTGAGAGTGCGAGGATTTCGCTGTAAGGCACACAGGCGAGTTGGTAGTTGTCCCAGTAGTGGAAATGTCGGGCACCTAAGTCGTAAGCGTATGTTTGCAGCCAGAACGCGTCGGCGCGGTGTACCTGTCCGTAGATACTCATGCCCCATCCTTTATCGGTTTGTCTTGCGGCACCTCGTAGGAATCCGTAGAGAATACTCGCCAAGTTCTTCGGATTGTTTATTGGAATTTGGCAACCGTAAGTCATGTTCATTTCAGGCAGCGTTCGCATCGTTCCGACTCTGCCGGGTGGCTCAAAGACTATTGCAGCAGGCGTTTCCGTATTGCCCTCTGATAACTGGTATGCGGCTGAACTGATCATGGTTTCCCATGTATAGAGGTTCTGCTGAAGAAACCTCATATCACCTAAATCTATATCCGGATGGGATTCTAAACCTTTGCATAGTCGGGTAGGGGCACCGTCGTATTTAGCGGTTTGGAAATAGTCTTGAAACGCTTCAAATGCGACTTGCGGGGTCAACGTCTTCCGAAATGCTGAATCCGCTTTTAGTTTGGGTCTAAGCACATGGTCGCGTGTGCAGACAGCGGGTTCGTCTATGAAGATAGCGGGACCGAGGTAGTTGCTTCGGTATAAACACTCAGGATAGCCAAGCGCAGCTGCGTCGATTCCCCAATAAAAGATGTCGCGATTTTTAACCCATTCGATCTGTTCTGTATCAACGCGGGCGCAGTTGATACCAGCCGCAATCATCTCATCGTAATCGGCTGCTGTGAGTGGAATAAGTTCGTAGTCGGACATATCGTAGCGTCGGGTTTCGTCCTGCTGCCTCGTGTTGCTTGGCGGTCCGATAAGGACATCGGGACGGAGAGAGAGGAGATGTGTGTCAGACGGTTCGGTGGATTCGTCTGAATCGGCTATGTCCGTGCGTCCATAGGTATGCCCAAGGTATTTTGCTGTTTGTGGGAAAAGCGCGTTTTGCTCTGTCTCGTCTGCCGGTTTCGGGAAGAGGTATTGCCACGCGCCGAGTACGGGTAAGACAGGTTTTCCAGTGAACCTATTGTGGAACTCTAAGGGTGTGTCGTCTCTGATTTGTAGAACATAACGAGATATGGTGGCGCGGTCTATTGTGAGATCATCGGACGGTATACCTTCGCTGAGCAACCAGACTTTGAATCTTTCACCGTTTGCTTTCGTTGCACGTAGACATATCCATTGGGATGCCACGCCTGCTTTTTTCTCAACTGATCCGATTGTCACCGTAAACGTTTCCACAACGGCATTGGAAAGTTCGTCTGAACGCTCATGTTGGTAGGTTGCGACTTGTCCTGGCTTACCGAGTGGATACGCCTGATGTATTTGCATGTAGTGCCTCAGCGTGCATCTAATTCACTTAGGATCCGTTGGACGACCTGTTTCCGTTGTCCCTGAATTGCTGGCTGTTCTAATTCATAAACATCATCCGAAATCAGGTGCTTATGGCTTTCAATAGGCAGGGAATTGTGTGATGCATTATCAATATAGCGGTTAAAAATAGTGTATCGGGGATAGGATTCTGTCCAGCGTCTTCCACCGTGATAGAGTGCTTCTGTAAAGATAACACAGTCGCCAGCATTGATAGGGACATTGATCACCGTTGGGGGTCCGTCGTAAATTGAGATGTCCTCGGGTGGATCAAAGTTGCGCTTATGGCTTCCGGGGAGACAGACGAAACCTGTCTCTTCTGGTACATCAACTAAGGAGGTGCCAGCATTGAGGAAGCCTGCTCGTGGTCCCGATTCGTCAACACTGTAATCTTGACCGGCGGCATGGAAATGGATGTCATCGGAGGTTTTGTAGTTCTTGGTTAAAGCGCAGTCAACGAGACAAGGGGTTCCCCGCGTCAGCGCAATAATCACCCGCATAATCTCTCGGTTGAGGACAAGCCGTTGGAAAACGGGATCGCCGTATTGGATATGGTTGATCCAATGCGCAATTGTCGGGGAATGATCACCGGTTCGGGATGTAGAGGTGAGCGGTCGTGGAAGTTTATCCAAGGGCGTGTCGTGCCACTGGTTACCGAGTTCAATCATCCGTTCGATATCTTCAGGTGGCACGACTTTGCGGAGGATAATGAATCCGTGATGGTCAAAGAACCATTTTTCGTGAGGTGTTAGCATATTTTTAATTTACCTTGCGGAGAAACAACCTGCATCTAAACTGTTGGATGCGCTCCCGAAATCTGAAGAAATACCCAACAGGACTTACGCACTTTTCCATGGTAACGGACGTATGACGCACTGCAGGCGGGGTTTTAAACCCCGCCTGCAGTAGGGGCTGCGTAAGTCCTACCCAAGCAAAAACACCCCTCCACTACGTTACGGGCTACGGGTTTTTAATTTACCTTCGGAGAGACAAGGTGCGTCTGAACTATAACAGATTCCGGCGTTATAGAGACGTGTTGGCCATCATTTTAAGGTTGTCTTGAGAGTTCCCCAGACGACAGGCAGTTTCTCGGTTGCTTCAATGGATAATCCGATTTCAAAGTTCTGGGTTACTTCGTCTTGAGTGAGGGGTCGGTTGTAGATACGGACTTCGTCGATGATGCCGTTGAAGAACGCTTCTGCCTCACCACGATTGTTCCCTGCGCCAAGATAGACAGGTTCCGTGAACGGAATGAAAGTGATTGGGGACCCTCTATGCCTACTGAGCGGTTTCCGTTGACCGTCTATAAAGATGGCTGTTTCTCGCCACTCTTGTCCGTCTTCATCTACATAAGGAGCTCCAATGATATAAACAATGTGGTGCCATTGTCCATCCGAAATTGGGAACCGCCGTCCAGAGGTTAAATGCCTGCATGCAGGCCCGATTTTATTGGTAAGATAAAGGCGAATGACATCCTTAGTAAAATTAATCTCCTCATCAAAATCTGGCCCAATCCTTACAAAGAAATCAGCAAGATTCGCTGGTTTCAATGGTACGTGACGGGGGAATTCCGCCCATCCGTTGAGATCGATTCCCCAACCCGTAGCACAATCTGCGTCTCGGACTTTGAAGAGCGTTGTCCAGTTTTTTTTGTAACTGGTTTTGACCCATGCTTCAAATGTAGAAGTGCTGAGCTGACTCCCAAAATCACCGAGGTTTGTCAGGTTCACATAATCGTTAGCACCGTCAAATTCCAAAGCACCGTTCACTCGACCCTGAACTTTCCGGGCTCCTACTCTTTTCGCATCATTTTCGCCCCAGACATCTTTGACTGTGTTGCCATCAATGTTATGCCGGTCAAATGTCCAGTAACTCACGAGTCCGTCTGTTACAAATGGCTGTGTATATCCCTTATAGGAAAATAGGGTGAGAGTTAGGACAATCGTCAGAAGATAAAGTAGCCTTTTCATGGTAACTGCTCCTTTGAACGCGCGCGAATCGCGCGGTAAGGTTATGCCTACACAATGGACACTTATAGAACCTACGTCCAAAAATTTTGATAGGCAGATTCTACCACTTTTCAACGGTTTAGTCGAGTCTAAATTCGGAAAAATTGGATTGTTAGGTTTCGCTATACCCATTTAAACGGATGAAGCCCGAAAATGGGAACTCTCTGTACAACTGAAAAGATATAGTCTTTTATCGCTCTACCCAACCTACGTGTACGTTGATTTTTATTATTGAACTCAAGTTATTCTATCATTGTGCCTTCAGATTACCCCAAAAGGTAGGTAATTTCTCGGATGCCTGAACGGATAATCCGATTTTCGATTTAAAGTTTCGGGTTACTTCGCGAGCGGTTAGGGGTCGATCATAAATGCGGACTTCATCAATGATACCTGGGAAATGCCTGCTGACAGCACCGCGATTATTCCCCGCGCCGATAAAGATGGGTTGTACAAATGGAACAAAATTGTCGAGTTCCTTTACGTCGCCGGCGATGATCTCTTGTGGCTCACCGTCCATATAAATGCTGACTTCGGCTTTACCAGCGTCCTCGATTGCGAAAACGATATGGTGCCATTGTCCATCGGAGATCGGAAATTCAATTTCAACGGGGATAGCGTTGCAGCCTGCCGCCGATTTTTGACGGACATAAAAGTGAATGACATCCGCGGCAAACGGGAATCCGGCTAATGCGCTCCGGTTGGGTTCAATTGCCCATGCCATGTTACAACCTTCGTCGAGAACTTTGAAAAGCGTTGTCCAGTTATCTTTAAAACTGGTTTTCATCCAAACTTCAAAGGTGGATGTACCGATTTTCTCTCCAAAATCGCCGAGGTTGGTCAAGTTAACGTAGTCGTTAGCACCGTCAAATTCGAGTGCTTCTCCGACTTGTCCGTCAACGATTTTCGGGTTACCGACGATTCTACCATCATTTTCACCCCAGACATCTTTAGCTGTAAAGCCAGCAATGTCCTTCTCGTCAAACGTCCAATAACTGACAAGACCATCTGTTACGATGGGTTGTGTATGCCCATTTTGGAAAGACATCGTAATAATTAGCGTGATTGCGAGGCGGTAGGTTAGGCTTTTCATAACAACCGCTCCTTTAGGTGTGCGAATCGTGCTCTATAATTCTGTCTTTAGGTTCCCCCAGACGATAGGTAGCTTCTCGGTTGCTTGGACAGACAGTCCGATTTTCGATTTAAAATTCCGAGTTATTTCGTCAGCAGTGAGGGGTCGGTCGTAAATGCGGACTTCATCAATGATACCGGGGAAATGCCGCTCGACTTTGCCGCGATTGTTCGCCGCGCCTATGTAGACGGGTTCCACAAAAGGAATGAAGGTATCAAGTTTCTTTACATCGCCCTCAATAATCTCTTGGGGTTCACCGTCCATATAGATGCTGACCTCGGACTTACCTGGGTCTACAATTCCGAAAACGATGTGGTGCCATTTCCCATCAGAGAGTGCAAACTCAATCTCAACAGCGATGGCGTTGCAGCCCGCCGCCGATTTCTGACGGACGTAGTAGTGAACGATGTCCTCAGCAAATGGGAATCCTGCTTTTGCACTCCGGTTAACATCAATCGCCCACGCCATATTGCACCCTTGGTCAAGGACTTTGAAAAGCGTCGTCCACTCTTTCTTGAAACTGGTCTTGACCCAGGCTTCAAATGTAGATGCGCCGACCTTTTCTCCAAAATCACCGAGGTTCGTCAAGTTCACATAATCGTCAGAGCCGTCAAATTCGAGTGCCTCCCCGACTTGTCCGTTAACGACTTTCGGATTTCCGACAATCTTACCATCATTTTCGCCCCAGACATCTTTGACTGTACCACCAGCAATGTCCTGCTCGTCAAATGTCCAATAACTCACGAGTCCATCTGTGACGATCGGCTCCGTGTATCCGTTATAAACAAACATCGTGAGTGTGAGTGTGAACGTTAAGAAAAAGATTAGCATTTTCATCGCGCGTTGCTCCTTGCGGAAGACGTTCCCGCATCTATGAAAATCTTTGGTGTAGTGTTTTAGGCACTTAAGTTTCTCAAAACCGGTGCAGTCATTATAACATCTTTGTTGATTTATTACCAAACTTACTTCGGTTTCAAGTTGATACTTGTAAGTTACATCGAAAATTGGTAAAATGAAATCTATATCGTGTTGGAAGTCACACTGAAACAACGAGGAGGAGAATTTATGCCGAAAATGACGGGTGCTCGATTTATTGCTGAAACTGTCCACGGGTACGGGATTACGCACGTTTTTTTTATGCCTTACATCGGACCGCGTGCGCTGATGGAGATGGAAAATCTTGGGATTAAGCGGGTTCAGACGCACGGTGAGAAAGCAGCAGCGTATATGGCTGATGCTTATGCTCGCGTGAACCGCGCGCCGAGTCTCTGTATGGCACAATCAGTGGGTGCAGTCAACCTCGCCGCGGGGTTACAAGATGCGTATCTCGCCTGCTCGCCAGTGGTTGCGCTGACGGGTAAGGAAAATCAGATCAATCAACAACGGCATGCCTATCAAGAGGTAGATCACGTCAATCCGTTTTCTGCTGTTACGAAATATAGTGCTTATGTCGCGACACCAGAGCAGCTTCCTTTCTATCTACGTCAAGCCTTCCGCGCCGCGACAACAGGAACCCCCGGACCTGCTCATCTCGACTTTGAAGGTATCGCAGGGTCGTCGGTTATTGATCGGGAAGGTGAACTTGAGGTCATCATCGAAGAAGCGTTTACCGAGTTACCGCCGTTCCGACCGGAGGCAGAGGCGGAAAAAGTGGCAGAGGCTCTCAGACTGCTCACCGATGCGAAACGCCCTATCATTGTGGCAGGTGGCGGCGTGACGGCTTCGGACGCACGCGCAGAACTTGTGGCATTGGCAGAAAAACTTTCGATTCCGGTGGCGACCTCTTTGAATGCGAAGGCGATGTTTCCGAGTGACCACCCGTTAGCAGTAGGTACCCCCGGTTCATACTCGCGGGCGTGTGCGAACCAAGCGGTTTGTGAGGCAGACCTCGTCTTCTTTATCGGTAGCCATACCGGTGGACAAGTGACCAACGGCTATAAGATTCCACCGCAAGGCACCCCGATCATACAACTCGATATTAATCCTGATGAACTCGGACGGAATTATCCGATTCAGTTGGGGATGCAGGGAGATGTGCGGAATACGCTGCGTCGGATGCTTGAAGCGGCAGGAACCGCAGTAGAAAGAGCCGATTGGGTTGGTCGCGTGCAGGAATTGGTGAAGAACTGGAAAGAAAGTGTTAGCGAGAAAGTAAATTCGGAACGGTTGCCGATGCTACCGGAACGTCTCTGTCGTGAACTGACAGATTATCTCCCATCAGATGCGATTCTTGTATCCGATACGGGGCATTCGGGTATCTGGACAGGGACGATGATCGACTTTAAACATCCCGACCAGAGTTTCATACGGTGTTCCGGTTCACTGGGATGGGGAGTCCCTGCGGCGATGGGTGCGAAGTGTGCGCAACCCGATAGACCGGTGCTTTGCTTCACGGGTGACGGCGGCATCTGGTATCACATGACGGAACTGGATACGGCGATGAAGTGTGGCATCAATGCTGTTATTGTTGTGAACAATAACCACTCGTTAAATCAAGAGCAGGGTGGTGTTGAGTCGGTTTACGGTGGACGGACCTCCGGTTCCGATGAACTCTGGCTGTTCCCGGATGCGGATTTCGCGAAGATGGCGGAGTCGATGGGATGTTTCGGGATTACGGTGAACAAACCGAGCGAACTTGCGGGTGCGTTGGATCAGGCGTTTGCTTCAGGTCAGCCAGCAGTCGTGGATGTGAAAACGCATGTGGAAGGGATTGCACCACGGACGTGGATGCCTTCATAAGAGAGAATTATACGGTAGTGCGAGGTCTCCATGCTTCGCACACACACCTATTTCGTAGTCGTGCAGAGCGGAAATGCTTGTTAGGAGATGGATATTGTGAGTTGTCCCTTCTGCCCACCAAAAGTCAACGACAATGCTGTTCTACTTGAGAACGAGTTGAGCCTTTTTATTCATCTAAAACATCCGATTCTAAAAGGTTCTGGGATTATTGTGCCAAGAGCCCATCGGCAATCAGCATTCGATCTCACCACAGAAGAAATTACCTCCACATTTTCACTTCTTACGGAGGTTAAGGCACTGCTTGATATTGAATACAATCCTCAAGGTTACAATCTCGGTTGGAATTGCGGTGCGGTAGCCGGTTAATGTTTTTCTAATTTTCTTCCAACGCTGTGCCCAAGTGTCGCTGTAAAGTCGAAGATATATCCGTTTCTTCTTGACTTCGTTGCTGGCGGAAACAGTCTGCTAAATCTTTACAGAAAGCAAGGAGATTCTCTGGATCGTCGGTGTGCATCTGGTGAAATAGGAGTTTGTATTTAGCGATAGTAGTGTGTAGTGGGATCGCGGTGTCAATAATTTGTTGACTCTTAATCCGTCCGCGAATAAGCAGATCTTCACTGCACCATCCCAAGTGGATAAGCATCCAATCTGTCATATATTGGGTTATGGCTTCAACGATCAGCTCATCACCGGTTGATACTTCACCACCAATCCAGCAATGAAAAAGTTCATGCACAAAGAAGTGGTATGCCATATCTTGTTCTTGCTCGGTGTGACCGTAGTTTGCGGGAAATTCACAGATAAATTTGACTTCTATGGTGTAACTTTGATGGGAATGTATCTGTTTGTTTATCTCGGCGCGCGCACCTAAGTTACTCGGTTCGCAGATCCGATCTTCAACTTCAATAACAGTATCCAACCCCGGTCCCATGAGTCTCTCAAATGCTTGATGTGCCTGTTCCAATAGTTCAAGAATCGTCTCAGGTTTCCAAGGACGGTTTGCTTCTGCTTTATAGGTAAAGTGTTTTGAGGTCGCGCTTGCGACCCAGTTTGTATTGCGCATTCGCAAATTCTCATTAATTTTCCACGACATTTTCGTTGCAGTCTTTATAGATGCCGCCCCTACGGGGCTTAGGTCTGTGTGGTCGCGTTTTTCTACAGAGATGCCGTTCCTACGGAACTCAAGAGGTTTTTGAAGACTTCAAGGTTTCTGTGTAAAATCCGGTTCGGTTGGAATGCAGATCGCAACCCCCCTTTATCCCCCCTTATCAAGGGGGCAGGCGTGTACGCCGCAAAACCGAACCTACCGGACCTGGGTCTGAGACGGTTGCTGTTTCTAAAATTGACACTTATGGTGCGGTTACAAACCGCGCCTACCTTGGTTGGGGCAATTCTGTATCTACGAGATAAGTTACGGTTATACCGCGAGTTCTTCTCGGTGTTCAGGTTGGGGGTTGCGAAACTTTCCCTGCCGCCACTCTCTATAGATTAGGAGGATACCGAGGAGAAATAAAGATTTGTATAGGAAGGATTGTATATGAAGTCATATTGAGTAAAACATAAAAATGTAGTAAAATAGTGGAATAAAAGGCGATCCTTTATGTCCCTTTATTTCCACTTTTGATAGTCACTTACTTTATGAGAGGTGCTCTTATGACGGTCTCCGAGTCCGAAAAGTCTCCGAGATACAACGGTATTCCGAAGCAGGTTTCGCGTAAGGATTTTAATCGTTATATCTTGCCACATCTGAAGAAACGTGTTAAAGGTCCAAAGCCGAAACTCTCTTTCTACAAGATATTCAACTACATTCTCTATGTTTTGCATACGGGTATTCAATGGGAGCAACTCCGAACACGGCGGAATGAACTCCATTGGTCTAATGTCTATAAATGGCATCATCGCTGGTCAAAAGATGGCTCGTATCAGAACCTCTTTGAAGCGTCGGTTATACACTTGCTTGATACGGATCAACTTGATACGACACACCTTCACGGTGATGGTTCAAACACCGTCGTGAAAAAAGGGGCGACGGTATCAGCTACTCAGGACACAAACATCAGAAAGGCGAAAAAGAGTTGACGCTCACCGATAATCATGGGTTCATCATAGGACCGATAACGCTGAAACCCGTCAACGCACATGATACAACGATTTTGCCCGAAGCCCTGAGTGATATAATCGCTTTTAGCAAACGTATTGGCATGGATCTTTGCGGTTCGGCTCTGACACTTGATTCTGCCTTTGATTCTAAGGTGAATCATAAACTTATTAGAGGACACGGGTTGAGACCCGTGATTTATCCTAACCGTCGCAATGCTAAAGAACCTATTGTCATTGCGCGTAAGTTCCGTTGGTTTGACAAAAGGATATACAAAGACCGATATAAAGTTGAGCGAACTTTCGGGTGGCAAGACACTTACCGAAGACTTGCCCTGAGCTATGATAAACTCAAAGAGACCCGTCTGGGGTTTCGTCATCTCGCATATTCAATGATTAACTTTCGTATAACTTTCAACCATTCATAGCGCGTACTCGCTATGAGTTC
>PYJC01000036.1 GCA_003635255.1 Candidatus Poribacteria bacterium
CGGTGCATACCGCGTTGATGATCATCAGGTCGCGGCATACACAGCCTACCATGACCTGGGGTGGCAGTTTCGCGAGTATCTCACCGCGACAGGGCAAAAGACGCTCACTCGCAGAAGCCCCGCACGTGCGTATGCAGTCGCAAACGGAAAGATGCAGGAAATCCGCCCAGAGCCATCGAGCGAGACGATGGACGTTGAAGACAAACGCTTAAAACAATTAATGGGACCTGTCACAGATTTTCAAATTTCCGGGGATCGACTTTACATCGTCACCGCAAACGGGTTCTTTTCTATTATGCCTATTGTCCACCCTTTTATAATAGAGAATATGAGAGATATAGAGATCATGAAAGAGAGATGGCGTAAATTGGGGAAAGGCGAGGTTTCATCCGCCTCACTGCTTTTATCCGCCACACCGCTTCAGGCAAGTCGCCCGATAAGTCTGGCGGTCGGTGAAAGTGAACATTATGCGTATGTGTTATCTCATCCAGAAGATTCACAAAGATGAACCCTTGCGCTGATTAACACATCATATTGCAGAGTCTATTCCTATTGTTTTCCTGCCGCGTCCTCCAGTTTTTTCATAGATGTGTTAATTTTTAACACCATAGGTGTCAATTTAGGTTTCCGTAGGTTGGGTTGAATGGAGCTCAGATTCATTAGACTCAGGGGTTCTCTTTATAGAAAAAATCTTTGATTTATTTATCAAACTCACGTATAGTAGAATTTACAATTACTTGCAGGGCTTACGCAAAAGTGATATTTTTCATGTTATAAACCCCCTAAATCCCCCTTATCAGGGGACTTTAAGGAGGAATGCGTAAGTCCTAACTTAAATATTGTGGATTTTATAGTAAGCCCACAATTATTTGAATACCACAAAGTTGGCGGGGTTACAAACCCCGCCTGCGAAGGAACGGGGTTTTGTGTTTTTTTAAGGGCTCAGGTATCTTCGGGCTTTACTATAATATAAAGCAACCGGAACAGAATAGGAGACAGCAATGCTAAAAGTTTTTGCCAGATCAATCTTCTCGTTTATGGCGGTGATGCTCCTACTTTCTGTTGTGAACATAGGGTGCAGTTCGAGGCATCTTGATCAGAATCAGAAAGACATTCTGGAGCAGTCTGAAAAAAACGCTACAGAGCAAAATCAAAAGACGGTTATCTCTGCAAAACCGGAAGGGATGAGTATTTTTACCGTTATAGAGTTTGAAGATTTGGAATATCCGACCCTTGCGGCTTCTATTCGTCTACCGTTTCGCGTCGGTCCAAACAATACCGTTGTTCTAGCAGGTGAACACGCGTATCTCACAACTGAACGGCACTTGCATGTCATTGATGTTTCGCTCCCGCAGCGTCCCTCTTATCTGACATCTCTTGAGTTTCCTAAGGCAATCGGCAAAGTCCTTGCCTCTGGAGATCATCTCGTTCTAACAACCACTCAAGAGTTTCATCTCGTTGATATTTCACAGCCATCAGCACCTGTGCTTGAATTTACTGGGCATTTACCACAGTTACATGCAATCAAAGACCTTGATGTTCTTGAGGAGCACCTCTATGTTATGGGAGAAAATGACTCTCTATATATTTTTTACGCGCCTCGCGGACACGCACAACTCGTCAAGACTGTTGAATTGTCGCCACGCTGGTGGTTGTTCAGTCCGAAAGCCGTCCCTCCCAATGTTCAACAGGTTGAGGCATCAAAGTTAGAACGTCTACCGAGTGGTATCTCTAAAGCACTCCGGTCTCAACGCGGGTTTTTACAACTCCGGAGTGGCAAAAATCAGAAAGTCCGTGCCTCGCCGCATTGTTTGGTCATCGAGCAGGTACAAAACCCTATGAGATCTGCACAGTGTGATCTGTTGATTTACTCGGCATATACAAAAGGTTATGATGAACAGCAAAAGAACGAAGCACGTTTCAAGTACATCTTCGGTAAGGATTTTCCGACGGGTGGTGGAACCGTAGCTGTAGAACTCTACTACGTGGGTGCAGAAGGCCTTCACCATCTCAAGGCGAAAGAAGAAAACGATCCGCTCAAGACGAAAGAAGGCATGACACTCACTCGCGGGAAGCCGAAAATTGCGTACGCTGTCAGTGCCGGAGAGATGCATCAAATCACGCAATACCCACCAGAAACGATAGTCCTCAACGACAAACAATTAGAACTTCCGGTGGGTCCCGTCACGGACTTTCAAATTTTGGATGGTCTGCTTTACGTCGTCAGCGCAAACGGGTTCTTTTCTATCAGAAGCCTTATTACAGTCAAAGAATACTTTCAGGGTGATGACGCACAGTTTTTATCTGTCACCCCACTTCAGGCAAATCGCCCGATAAGTCTGGCAGTTGGGAAAGGCTTCGCCTATGTGTTAGCCACACCGGAAGACTAACGCAAAGCAATACAGATTTGTGGTATAATTGAAGTAGAAACAAATCTGGCAACTATAAATCCTCATTATCCCTCGTAATCAACAGAATAGCATCTCAAACCTCCATGACATGAATCTGCCTCTTTGGTTTGCAGAATTGTGTGACTTTTTCGTTTCAAATAGCGTCACTATGTGTTGATGTGAAATGATGAACATTCCCTTTTTAGAGGTATCCGATGAAAAACGATGATGTTCAACTTATTCAACGCGTGCTTGAAGGCGATGATACTGCGTTCTCGGTGCTTGTGAAGAAATATCAGCGATCCGTTCATGCATTGGTATGGCGGAAGATCGGAGATTTCCATATTGCTGAGGACATCACGCAGGATACGTTCTTGAAGGCGTATCAGAGACTCTCAACGCTAAAAAAACCGCAGCGTTTTGCGAGTTGGCTGTATGTAATAGCGGCGAACCATTGTAGTACGTGGCTTCGTAAAAAACGTCTGTGGACCCAATCGTTGGAGGAGACGAACAGCGCGCAGTTAGAAAAAGCGACGTATTCTGGCTATGTCATTTCGGAAAACGAGCGAATGACGGTGGAAACACAACGCGAAGTCGTCAAGAAACTACTCGCAAAATTAAAAGAAAGCGATCGGACCGTCATCACACTTTATTACTTCGGGGGAATGACTTATGAAGAGATCAGCAAGTTTCTCGGGGTATCGGTAGGAGCGATTAAAAATCGCGTTTACCGTGCTCAAGAACGTCTGAAGAAGGAGGAACCGATGATCCGAGAGGCTTTAGAGAATTTCCAAATCACACCGAGTCTTACAGAGAACATCATGCGCGAGATTTCGCGTCTGAAACCGGTTACCCCGTCTGGTAGCAAACCGTTGGTGCCGTGGGCAATCGGCGTTTCCGCGTTAGTCGTCGTGTTTTTGATGTTGGGTGTCGGAACGCAATACTTATCGCGTTTCCAGAAACCTTACAATTTCGATGCTGCAGCTGAGATGACAGTTGAGCTCATTGAGGCACCGGTTGTGCTAAACCTTGAATCGAAACCGGATGTTCGGACGCAGTTGGGGAATGTCAACACGCCGAGCAAAAGCGATACCGCCAATCCGCAGCCTAATGATGTTTCGGCATCGGTTGCAGACGCGCAATCAGATAATACGGTTAATAAAGACTATTCTCAATGGGAGCTGCCCAAAGAAGCGAAAGCGCGTTTTGGAAAAGGTGGTATTAATGCGATTCAGTTTTCACCGGATGGGACACAACTCGCTGTTGGAACAGATATTGGTGTGTGGTTGTACGATATGGAGACAGGTGAAGAGACATCTCTATTTGCCGGGATGTGCCAATCCCTTGCTTTTTCGCCTGATGGCCGCTTCTTGGCAAATAGCGGTGGCATGTTTCACGGGCAGGCACTCCAGTTGTGGGACATGGCTGCGGATCGTAAGGTCCCACTCATTGGTGGACCTTTTGCCGGATCTGCATTGCAGTTTTCTGAAGATAGCAAAACACTCATCAGTTTAGGTAACTTCGGGTACAGACTTTTCTGGTTAGGTGTTGAAAGTGGACAAGGAAATGTGAAGAAGACCGAAGCAAAATTTGGCATGGGGAGACCTTATCCTGATGTCTTCGCACTCACATACGATAAAATTGCGATTGGATGGGATGATGGAAAAATACAGTTTTGGGATCCAAAAACGGGTAAAGCGTTATCGACGCTCGACGGACATGCAATGCCAGCGGATATGTCGGATGATGAAAGGGTCTTAGCATTAGCATTTTCACCCGATGGTACTCGCCTCGCCAGTGGAAGCAAGGATAAGACGGTGCGCTTATGGGATCTCACCAATGCCGACGATGGGATTACCCTTGAAAAACATACCGGATGGACAAATGTGTTAGCGTTTTCGCCGGACGGGAAAATGCTTGCCAGTGGGAGTGTCGATAAAACGGTGCAGTTGTGGGATATTGCCACGGGTGAGCCACTCGCGACGTTGACTGGCAATACCAGTACTATTAATGCGCTAACGTTTTCACCTGATAATAGTGTGCTTGTAAGCGGAGGCGCGGATGGCACTATCCGATTTTGGAATACAGAAACAGGAGCTTCGCTACCGCTCCATATCACAGGACACATGGCATCGATGAGAGCAGCGACTTTCTTTCAAAGTAGTTCCACGCTTGTGGGTGTAGCATTTAATGGGGAAATTACCTTTTGGAATCTGAAAACGCCGCAGAAGTCTATTGTTCATACGGCAGGCCATCGAGATTTGTTCTGGACTTTAGCGTTTTCGCCGGATGGTACAAAACTCGCCAGTGTTGGTGCCGAGGGTAGCATACTCTTCGGGGCAGGTTTCGGCCTCGCTAGTTCGCGTCCAGATTCTTTGATTCGTTTGACGGATGTCAGCACGGGGCGCGAATTGGCGACCCTTACAGATATTGAAGTCCCCTCAAATCTGACTTTTTCGCCTGATGGAAAAATAGTAGCCTTTAGTAGTCACGGTAAAATTAGCTTGTGGAATACAGAAACAGGGATTTTAGTTGGTACTTTTCTTCCGCCCGCGAGTGCTTTGGCATTCTCACCAGACGGGAAAAAACTCGTTACTGGCACTAGGGAGGGAGATGTTGAGATGTGGAATGCGGAAACCGGGGTTGCGGTAACTTCCTCTATAGAACTTGATGGTTTTAGCAATACTGTAGCACCTATCAGATCCTTGGTATTCTCTCCAAATGGTACGCTGCTTGCTGTGGCAAAGGATGAAGGCATTTCTTTGTTGGGAAGTGATAAAGAAATTTATCTTAAAGAAAGGTACCACCGTGGTGCCAGAACGTTAGTGTTTTCGCCAGATAGTACTGTATTTGTTGCTGGACTTAGATATGGCAACATTGAGTTGTGGGATTTGATAACCGGAAACAAACTGACTACACTCAATGGACATACAGAAGAAGTGAAGATGTTGGCATTTTCACCTGATGGGAAAACACTTGTCAGCACAGGAGAGGACGGCACAATTCTCTTGTGGGATTGGGATGAAGTCCTCACAGATTCATCCAAAATCGAATAATGATAAAACAGATTGTTGAGGAGGCAATTATCTGTGAGTTGCAGGTGATTGCCTCCGTATTCGCATCTATTCAAACTCCAATTTCTTGTCAAATTTCCCTTCTTTCCAAGGTTATTTAATTTTAAATAGTTTATTGGATTCTTTGGATTTTGAACCCTCTTTTTCGGTCCCGGTGCGGTTAGAAACCACACCTACCGGGTCTGGGTTTTCAAAATTAAATAAAAACAGAAAACTAAATGCTCCTACCTTCTTTCCAGATCATACACACTTGTAGATAGATTTGTGGTATAATTCTGCTAACGGAAAAAAGCGGAAGCCAGTCTGGTAACCACAACCATTCCTTGCCCCCCGTTATTGGGAAAATAAAATCTTAACCTTCTTTACGCGAACTCGCTTCTAATTTTTTTAAGAATTATGAGACTTTTTTATCTCAAGTAGCGTCACTAAATGTTGATGTGAAATGATGAATATTCCCTGTTCAGAGGTGTCCGATGAAAAATGATGATGTTCAACTTATTCAACGCGTCCTTGAAGGCGATGATACTGCGTTCTCTGTACTTGTGAGAAAATATCAGAGATCTGTTCACGCGTTGGCGTGGCGGAAGATCGGCGATTTCCATATCGCCGAAGATATCACACAGGATACGTTCCTGAAAGCGTATCAGAGGCTCTCTACACTGAAGAAACCGCAGCGTTTTGCGAGTTGGCTGTATGTGATAGCAGCGAACCATTGTAGCACGTGGCTTCGTAAAAAACGTCTGTGGACCCAATCGTTGGAAGATACGAGCAGCATGCAGTTAGAAAAAGCGACGTATTCTGGATATGTCATTGAGGAGAACGAGCGGATGACAGCGGAAACACAACGCGAGATCGTCAAAAAGTTGCTTGCGAAGTTACAAGAGAGTGAACGCACCGTCATCACGCTTCATTACCTCGGGGGAATGAATTATGAGGAGATCAGCGAGTTTTTAGGTGTATCGGTAGCGGCGATTAAGAATCGCCTCTACCGAGCGCGTAACCGCTTAAAAAAGGAGGGACCGATGATTCGAGAGGCTTTAGGCAATTACCAGATCACACCGAATCTCACAGAGAATATCATGCAGGAGATTTCACGTTTGAAACCGATTGTGCCGTCTGGTGGTAAACCGTTGGTGCCGTGGGCAATCGGCGTTTCTACGTTAGCAGTCGTGCTTTTGATGTTAGGTATCGGAAACCACCAACTTTTATCACGTTTCCAAAAACCTTATAGTTTCGATGCGATTTCGGAGATGACGGTAGAAATTATTGAAGCACCAATCGTGCTGGACCTGGAATCTAAACCGGATATTCGGACACAACTCGGCAGCACTGCCGCGCCCAGTGAAAACGATGGTGTTGGTCATCAACCTAATGAGGTCTTATTTGCTGCCGCGCAGGTGGACAGAGAAGATGTTCCTGAAAACATGCCACAAAATCCGCAAGAAGGCTGGTACAACTTCACCTTGATGAATACTAAGATCGGTTACATGCACGTATCCAGTGAAAAAACCGAGTACGAAGGGGAAGAGGTGGATCGGCACAAAATTAATGTGGTTATAAATCTTAAGGGACTCGGGAGCGATGTAACAATTGAAAGGACCTACGTTGAGTATATAGGTTCCGATTTAATGCCGCGTCACTTTCTTTTCACCTCCAATGAATCTGGCTTAAAACAGGTGGAGGGACGCATCATAGAGGGTGTGGCACACATTAAAACAACGCTCAACGGTGAGACGACTGAATCAGAAGTTCCCGTGCCACCGGATACAATTTCTGAATATACAGGTGTGGAATTGCTTGTTCAACAGGGTCTTAAAATAGGCGACAAGCGGAACTTCCACGTTTTCAGCCTTGACCTCTTAAAGCCGGTGAAAACAGAGATTGAGGTTGAAGCGCAAGATACCTTAACCTATCAGTCAGAGGAAAAACAGGTCTATGTTTTACGTCAGACGATGGACATGATGAATGGGATCACCACGAAGGTCTGGCTTGACACTGATGGCGTAAGTTACCGAACCCAGACACCGATGATGGGTCTCTCTATGGTAACAACAAAAACCGATAAAGAGGCCGCTCTTGGCGATACGGCAGAGGTTGATATCGTTTTAAAAACGCGTATTCTTCCCTCCGGCAAACACCCTACGCGAAACGCAAGAAACTTTGAAGCCGACGTAAAATTGACATCAGGGAGTATCGCTGAAACCATCATGTCTAATTCCCGTCAAAAACTGGAAACAAACAGTGCGCAAGCCGGTAGACTTTCAATTCAGGTCCCAACGGTTGTAGCAGAGGATTGCCCCGATTTACCGATCCAGGATGCTGAAGGTAAATACCTTGGCGCGAGTGCTTATATTCAAGCCGACGCGCCAGTGATTCGTGCGAAAACCGAGGAAATATTAGACGGAGAAGTTAATTCGTGGCGTGCGGCGGAAAAATTATGCCAATGGGTTCATACAGCCATTACGGAGAAAAAAATGAGTGGTGGTTTCGGCTCGTCCTTAACAGTTTTGGAAACGCTCTCTGGGGATTGCACGGAACACACTGTGCTTTTTATTGCTTTAGCACGGGCTGCTGGCATTCCAGCACGCATCTGCTCCGGTATCACACTTGGAAAGGATGCCTTTTACTACCACTTCTGGCCTGAAGTCTACGTCGGCAAGTGGGTACAGATGGATCCATCATTGGGACAGACCATCGCTGATGCGAATCATATTCAACTTGACGGAAGTACCTTGGAATCAGATACTCTGTTGGAATTCGCTGAAGACGTTCTCCGAACGCTCAATCAACTTGAAATTGCCATCGTTGAATAAGGGTCCTATAGATTGCTCTGTCAGAAGAGGTTTGGGTTTACAAACACTCTTAGGACTTACACACGGTTTCTTAAAGTTCCCTACGCCCTGATAAGGGGTTAGGGGATTTAGGGGTGTTTTTGCTGGGGTGTTTCTTAAAAATATGGAAAATACCGCACGTGTTGGTACATTTTTACGAAATTTTGGGAGAAAAAGATGAACCTCCTCCAACTTGAACATGTTCATAAACGGTTTGGTGACTTTGCCGCGGTGTCGGATATTTCCTTTAGTATTGAAACAGGGAGCATATACGGGCTCTTGGGTCCCAACGGTGCTGGAAAGACGACCACACTCCGCATGATAATGGACATTATCGCGCCGGATGCAGGCAGCATTACGTTCAGTGGCAATCGGCAGGTCCGAGATTTTTTGGACCAGATTGGGTATTTGCCGGAGGAACGCGGCTTGTACCGGAAAATGAAGGTACGCGATGTTATCCTCTTTATCGCCGAGTTAAAAGGTTTATACACGCGGCAGGCTCTCAGCGAAATTGAGCAGTGGCTGGAGAAGATGCAGCTATCGGAATGGGGAAACAAACGGATTGATGAGCTTTCTAAGGGCATGGCACAGAAAATTCAATTCATCACAACGGTCATCCACAAACCGGAGTTGATTATTCTTGATGAACCTTTTTCCGGACTGGACCCGATTAACATGACACTCCTTAAAGATTTGATGCTTGAGCTGCGTGAGAACGGCAGTACAATTATCTTTTCAACGCATGTAATGGAGCAGGTGGAGAAGCTCTGTGATCGCATCTGTCTCCTTCATCAAGGTGAGGTATTGCTTGAAGGCGAACTCCGTGCTGTGAAACGTGCCTTTGGCAAGAATTCTGTTGAGATTGAATATGTCGGTAGTCTTGAACCGATTCGCAATTCCGCTTGCATTCAAGGGGTCAATGATTTCGGACAATACGCTGAGATCAAGTTGAAGACACCGGAGGACTATCGTCCATTTCTCCAAGAATTGGTTGAAAAGGGTGTTGATGTCACAC
>PYJC01000037.1 GCA_003635255.1 Candidatus Poribacteria bacterium
TTGCTCCTACTCTACGCAAACACGATCTTTTCTGTGCGGATTGTCAAACATTATGCGGGAGTAGCTCAGTGGTAGAGCTCCACCTTGCCAAGGTGGAGGTCGCGAGTTCAAATCTCGTCTCCCGCTCCATCTTTTGGTGGCGTAGCCAAGTGGTAAGGCCAGGGCCTGCAAAGCTCTTACTCGTCGGTTCGATTCCGACCGCCACCTCCATTCTTTTCCACTAGAAGGGCGGTTAGCTCAGGTGGCTAGAGCGTTTGCTTGACATGCAAGAGGTCGCAGGTTCAAGTCCTGCACCGCCCATCCTTCTCATAAGACCCTCCAAAAATTAAGCGGTTTGACGCTACGGGTTTTTTAATTGGCATTCGTCACCTGTATCGTGTACAATTATTCCGTAAACAGTATACGAAAAAAGACGTTAAGTCTATTAAGACCAATTTTGAAACCTATAGGAATGGACATATAGAGAGTAAACCGCAATGCGTGAACCCAATCAACCTGAAGACTATTTACAACGCGTACGCCACTCGACCGCGCATATCATGGCGTATGCCGTACAACAACTATTTCCAGACGGTGAACGGACCGTTAAACTTGCGATCGGACCGCCGATCGAAAACGAGTTCTATTACGATATGGAAGTACCACGTCCGATTACACCTGACGATTTCCCCGAAATCGAAAAGCACATGAAGGCGATGATTAAAGCCAATGTGCCTTTTGAACAGGAGACCTGGACCTACGACGATGCGCGTGAATGGTTCGGCGAACGAGACCAGAAATTCAAACTCGAATTAATCGATGGAATCTCTGATCAGGAAATCAGCGCGAGCGATGAGGGTGTCGCTGACGAAGGCGTTTCTATCTATCACAACGGCGATTTCACAGACCTTTGCAAGGGACCGCACGTTGACAAAACAAGCGAGTGCCGGTATTTCAAGCTGCTCCGCGTTTCTGGAGCCTATTGGCGCGGTGATAGCAATCGCGAGCAGCTGCAACGCATTTATGGCACCGCATGGGAGACCAAAGCCGACCTTCAGGCGTACTTAACACAACGCGAAGAAGCCGCGAAGCGCGACCATCGGAAACTCGGACGTGAGTTGGAACTCTTTCAGATGCATCCCGAATCGCCCGGCAGTGCGTTTTGGCTCCCCAAAGGCGCGTTCATTTATAACCTCCTGTCCGAAAAGGTGCGGAAACTCTATCTCAGCGAAGGCTATCAGGAAGTGCGGACACCTCTCATCTACGACAGCAGTCTCTGGGAAACTTCTGGGCATTGGGAACACTTTAAGGACGATATGTTCATTGTGGAGAGCGAGGACGAGGGATCCGCGAGCGCACTTAAACCGATGAATTGTCCAGCGCACATGCTAATCTATAAAAGTGCGCGCCATAGTTACCGGGATCTACCCTACCGTCTGCATGACCAAGGCGTGTTGCATCGCAACGAAGCGACAGGAACGCTGAGCGGCTTGTCGCGCGTACGTCAGATGTGCCAAGATGATGCACACAACTTCGTCACAGAGGACCAAATCGCTGATGAATATGAGCGTATCCTTGGGCTTTTCCAGCGGATCTATGGCACTTTCGATTTACCGTTCCGATGCGATTTGAGCACACGTAATCCCGAAAAATTTATGGGCGATGTAAACGTCTGGAACCGCGCCGAAGTGATACTTGAAGATGTGTTGAAGAACAATCAGGTTGAGTATAGCGTTGATCCCGGCGAAGCGGCGTTCTACGGTCCTAAACTCGATTTTCAAGTGCGGGATTCCCTGAACCGAGATGTGCAGTGTGCTACCGTGCAACTCGATTTTCAGCTGCCCGAACGGTTTGAACTCATCTATGTCGCGCCTGACGGGTCCGAAAAGCGTCCTGTCGTTATTCATCGCGCGATTTGTGGGAGCTTTGAACGGTTCATCGCGATGCTTATTGAGCATTATGCCGGTGCTTTTCCGACGTGGCTCTCTCCCGTACAGTGTGTCGTGATGACGATTAGTCAACGCTTCGTTGACTACGGCAAAGAGGTCGAGCAGCTGCTATTGCAGAAAGGGTGTCGTGTTACGTTGGATAACAGCGATGACAAGATTGGCGCGAAGATTCGTCAAGCCCGTTTGCAGCGTGTCCCGTATATGTTAATTATTGGTGGACGCGAGGAGGAGAGTCGCACCGTCAGCGTTCGCAGTCGAGATGAAGGCGACATCGGCGCGATGGCACTTGATACCTTCGTTGACAAAATTGTTCAAGAAGCCGACTTAGATTTTTAAAGGGTTGTCGGTTGTCAGTTCGGTTTTTCTGCGAAAAACCTTTCAGTTGTCAGAGGAATAGTTGTCAATTGTCAGTTCGCCTCGCGGTGAGAGTTGTCAGTTACAAGAGACCTCTTAACTGAAAACTGATAACCGGCAACCATTAAAACTGCAAACTGATAACCGATAACTGAAAACTATTAAAAAAGGAGTACTTCTAATGTATAAGATATTGGCAGCCGAGACTGCCGTCTATAAATACACAATCTACGCTGTACTAATCGGGATTATCGCTTTCAGCGGTTGCAGCGCTTCTAAACAGGTTACCCGTGTTGATACCGACACCACAATAGATCTGTCCGGACGCTGGAATGATGCCGATTCCCGCATGGTGGCAGATGAAATGATTGACGACTGTTTGAACCACCCGTGGATTAACAACCACGGAATGAGTACCGGTGGCAAACCCGCCGTTATTGTCGGGGGCATTCGTAATAAGAGCATGGAACATATCCCCGTCGCTACATTTATAACAGATATTGAGCGTGCCTTTATCAACACCGGTAAAGTCCGCCCTGTCTCCAGTTCAGGTGAACGCAGCGAAATTCGCGAAGAACGCGCTGACCAAGGTGAATTCGCTTCACTCGAAACCGTTAAACGGATGGGACAAGAACTCGGTGCCGATTATATGATGACCGGTGAAATCAACACCATTGAAGATCGTGTCGAAGGCAAACAGGTCGTCTTCTATCAGACGGATCTTACGTTGACGAACATTGAGACCAATGAGAAGATCTGGATCGGTCAAAAAGAAATTAAAAAGTTTATCGGACGCGGCAAGTTTAAACCGTAAAACGCTCGCAATGCATCCGTTGGGGTGGGTCTCCGTGCCCACCCATCACGATTTTCAAATCCATGGAGGCAAATGATTAAAACACTTCCCTTCCTGTTTATTATTTCTCTGGCGATAGGATGTGGCGGTTATAAGTTTCAAGAAGTTATAGAACCGTTGGAGACAGGTAAACCCGAAAATGCCTATACCTATCTTCAGAAACACGCACCGAAAGAACCGGATATCCCGTACCAGTTTGAGCTGGGACTGGTTGCGCATTATGCTAACCACTTTGCGGAGAGCAGCAAGGCACTTGACGCAGCTGGGGATATTGCGGAAGATCGCTATACCAAAAGCGTTTCAAAAGAGTTGGGTTCACTGATCACCTCCGACAAATTACGCCCATATTCTGCTACGCAGTATGAACGGCTTTTGAGTCACTACTATCGCGCGCTCAACTACATCTATCTAAATCAATTGGATGGTGCATTGGTAGAGTGTCGCCGCGCTACGGCACTCATCAACTATTTCAAGGGTGAAGACGAGAAATACGATTTCTTCGGAACAGGGTTCCTTGCACACCTTTCGGGTATGTTCTTTGAAGCCGCAGGTGAGTGGAACGATGCCTTGATTTCTTACAAGCAAGCCGCCGAGTACTATAAAAACGCCTCGGAGAAAACCGGTGTGAAAACACCAGACGACATCGGCAACGCATTGGTGCGATTGACACGTAGACTCGGGTTTACCGATGAGTTTGCGCGTTATCGAGAGCAGTATGGTGAACCGCCATCACGCCCTGAAAATACCGGCGAACTCATCCTTTTTTATGAAAGCGGCTATGTTCCCTCCAAAGGTCAGGAAACTTTGATGTTTCCTATCTTCAAGACAGACGATGTGGAAGATGAAGAGTTTGTACCGACGCTAATAAAACGCGAGGGAATGGCTTATGAAGAGGTGAAATTAGAGTATCTCCTGCGCGTGGCAATCCCAACAATCGACTCACATCGCCCACGCTTCAGTGGAATTAGAGTCGCAGTAGGAGAAAATCAAGGAAGGGGCGTGCTTGTTGAAGATGTAGAAAGCATCGCGATTGAAACCTTCAACGCACAACGCCCTATGATTCTTTTACGAACATTAGTACGGGCTGTAGGAAAATACTTACTAACCCGACAGGCAAACAAGAAACATGAGGCCTTAGGTCTCCTTACGAATCTTGCGGGTGTTTTAACAGAGCAGGCGGATACACGCTCTTGGCAAACGCTGCCAAATCAGATTTTTATGGTGCGGATGCCGCTCCCCGCAGGTACGCATACGCTCAATCTCTCCTTTTTGAACGCAAACGGACAGGTCCGTCGAAATCAGTCCGTACCAGATATTAAGATTAATCCGAATCGGATAACCTTTTGGAATCATCGAACTTACGAGTGAACTTCTTCAGATAGCAATATAGACAAAAAACATGCAACGTATTTATCTTGATTACAACGCCACAACCCCGCTCCGTCTCGAAGTCCGAGATGCCATGATGCCGTATCTCACTGAGGCGTTCGGCAACGGCTCCAGCATTCACGCCTACGGACGTGAAGCACGTACTGCAATTGACACCGCACGCGAGCAGGTCGCCGAACTCATCGGTGCCAAAAGCCCGAGTGAAATTGTTTTTACAGGGAGCGGCACCGAGGCAGATAACCATGCTATCAAAGGACTGACCGAGTTACAAAAGAGCCGCGGCAAAGGCAACCATATCATCACCTCCTCAGTGGAGCATCACGCCGTTTTGCATACCTGTCAGTATCTGGAGCAACGTGGCTTTGAAATAACCTATTTACCAGTAGATAGACACGGAAGAATTGACGCTGAGCAGCTGCGTAGGGCAATCCGCGATACTACAGCGTTGATCTCCATCATGCACGTCAACAATGAAAACGGCACGATCCAACCGCTTGCACAGATCTGTGAAATCGCACAGGAACACGAGATTCCCTTTCACACCGATGCCGTGCAATCGGTCGGTAAATTAGAAATGGACGTTCAGGCACTCGGTGTGAATCTCCTTGCGTTTTCCGGACACAAAATTTACGCCCCAAAAGGGATCGGTGTCCTCTACATCCGCCGTGGCACTCGGCTGGCGAATCTCGTCCACGGTGGCGCACATGAGCGCAACCGTCGCGCTGGGTCTGAAAACGTTCCTGCGATTGTTGGACTCGGTGTTGCCTCCGCACTTGCGAAACAGGAACAAGACGGCTACGCGCAGCAGCTCGATACCTTAACCCATCGACTGCGCGAAGGCTTAGATGCACATATTGATCGGCTGCACTACAACGGACACCCTGACCACTGCGCCCCCGGCACGCTTAACGTCTCTTTTGAGGATGTAGAGGGTGAAAGCCTTATTTTACGGTTAGATATGGAAGGGATCTGTGTTTCGACGGGTTCCGCGTGTACCTCTGGTTCTATGGAGCCGTCGCATGTCCTCGCCGCGCTTGGCTTACCCCCGCGTTTAGCGCAAGGCACCGTCCGTTTTTCCCTCGGTAGAAATACCACCGAAGCGGAGATCGATACAGTCATCGCCAAACTACCCAAAGTCATCCAACAGATGCGCACCCTATATAGAGGATAACTCTTTCCAGATATCTTTGTGTCTATCCCCTTCATTATCGCATTACCGTGAATGCTGTTTTCAACCGCACCAAATTCACGTAACTGTTCCCTTCTAAATAGTCCACCGAAAATAGCCCCTTTTCGTGCAGTTAAAAGAGGCATCTGTCCTTTTTCGTGCAGTTAAACCGCGTATTACCGCCAAATTCAGCGTTTTAGCATTGGCATGGAAATTGCGTCTACCTCAGCAACCATTATTTTTGGAGGTAAAGACCAATGCGTACGACGAAAAGAACCTCTGGTGCCTTGTTGACTTCTTTGGGACTCCATCTTGTATTAGCGTTCCTTGCGGGTATTTACCTTATCGCGCAAACGCCGTATTTCCAAGAGTTCATAGGTGCCGAAATCCTTCAACCTACGAAACCACCGAAGCCTACGGTAAAGCTTCCTATTATCAAACAACCTATTAAACCGACTGTCCCGACACAAGATCCAGTTGTTGTTGAACGGGTGCAAGTGAAACCGCGTGTAACAACCGTATTTAGTAATAAGGACAGCTTCCAACCGCAAACAGTGCTTGAATTTTCAAATCAAACTGTCAAAGTCAATGCACCGATTAACCCGAATGTGCCGAAAGTGGTCACACCGAATGCGTCGGCACCGTCTGTAACACCCGAAAATCTGCCGGTATCCGATACGCCCGATGCCTTGACCTTCTCTGCACCAGTAGCAAACGCGCCCTCCGCTGCCCCCGCGAACATCGGACGCGGTGTCGCGGGGAGTGCGGTACAGGTAAAAGTGAATTTTGAACGTCCACCCGGTCTTGCTATGGTTCAACACGTTGGTGTCGTAAAGAGTGGCATTGATGCCGTTGATAGAAAAATTAACATCGGTTTCAACGAAGTACCACCCGCACCGAGAGGTGAACCGCATGGACACGTTATCGGTAGAGGGAAAGACATTCGCGGCGTGTTCCGTTTCACACGGATCCGGCACAGTCTTTCCGACTGGTGGGCAGATGCCTCTTCACTCAACGCATTGACGCAATGGCTCAACGAGCGGACAAAAATCAAAACCGACATGAACGTTGAAGGCGGCGCATTGAAACTCACCGATGCCAATCTTCTCAAATCACCACTCGTCTTCATGACAGGACACGATCCGTCTCTCGTCCGTTCTCGCAACCTGCTCGGGCGGCAATATGGTGGCGGTAAACTTGATGGGCAGCTCAGTGAAGCTGAAGCAGCAGGGCTGCGTCGCTATCTCGTCGAAAAAGGCGGACTCCTCGTCTTTGATGACTGCGGTGTGAACGCACCCGCACAAGCGATGATTCGTCTCTTCCTCGCACAGATGCGTTACGTCATGCCTGAGTATCACACTGAGCGGATTCCTAACGACCACGAAATTTACAATAACTTCTATGAAATGGGTGGGCCCCCTGTCGGCTTCGACATCTTCTGGTGGGGCACGCGTCCACCGAAACGGAACTACCTTGAAGGTATTTCTGTGGGTGACAAGTTGTCGGTTATTGTTGTCCGTCGTGACTATATGTGCGCGATGGAATCCGTGAGTCTGCCGACGCGTAACGTTCACTATTCACCCGGTGTCTATCGTTTCATGACAAACGTTGTGGTGTATGCGTTGACGCACGGTCAGATTTCTGACTATTCGGGTTATGTGCCTGAAAACGCATTAGCCAGGACAGAACTCCCGACACGCGCCCCGCAAGCGGCAAGAGTCGGTAGTTTTGAATAGTGTTTCGCGTGTGAGTGCAATTAAAAAGAGCACTTACTTCACCTTGGGTTGTTCAGTTACCTACCGTGGGTAACTGAACAACTCTATTAGGATTGGCATAGAAATTACACTTACCTCAACAAGCTTTCTTTTGGAGGTGATGACAAGTGCGCGTGAAAAGAACTTCAGGTGCCTTGATGACTTCCGTAGTCGTCCACCTTGTCATAGCATTTGTTACGGGTATCTATCTGATCACGCAAACGCCACGATTTCAAGAGTTAATAGATGTTGAAGTACTCCAACTCAAAGTGCCACCGGGGCCTAAGGTGCGGAAGCCTATCGTCAAATCTGTTATTAAACCGACTGTTCCGACGCAAGATACGGTTGTTGTTGAACGGATTCAGGCACAACCGCGTGTAATAGATGCGTTTGTTGAAAAGCACATTTTCCAACCACGAACGGTGCTTGAGGTTTCAAAACAGACTGTCAAAGTCAATCCACCGATCGACCCAAACGTGCCGAGAGTTGTTACATCCAACACACCAGTGCCAACAGCCGTAACGCATACAAACCTGTCAGTATCAGATGCCCTGAATACCTTAGAATTTTCAGCACCTGTAGCAGGTACACCTTCTATTAAACTGGCTAACGTTGATCGTGGTGTTTCGGGCAGGGTCGTCCAAGTAAAAGTCGCTTTTGAACGTCCACCTGGACTCGCAATGGTCGAAAACGTCGGTGCCGCACGTGAAGCACTCAGCGATGTCGTTGAGAACATTGTCCTCGGTAACGACGAAGTGCTGCCACTGCCAAAAGGGGAACCGGGTGGACGCGTCATCGGTAAAGGAAGGGATATTCGCGGTGTTCTCCGCTTTGCACGGGTACGGCACGATCTTTCTGACTGGTGGGCGGATGCCTCTGCACTCAACGCATTGACGCAATGGCTCAACGAACAGACAAAAATCAGAACGGATATGAATGTTGAAGGCGGAGCGGTAAAGCTCAACGATGCCAACCTCTTCAAAACGCCGCTCGCCTTTATGACAGGACATGATCCATCGCTCGCCCGCTCTCGGAAACTTTTTGGATGGCGGTACGGTACCGGTAAAATGGCTGGCAGTCTTACGGAGTCTGAAGCAGCAGGGCTGCGTCGCTATCTCGTCGAAAAAGGCGGATTCCTCGTCTTTGATGACTGTGGTGTGAATGCCCCCGCACAAGCGATGGTGGGTCTCTTTCTCTCACAGATGCGTTACGTCATGCCTGAGTACCAAGTTGAGCGGATCTCTAACAATCACGAAATCTATAATAACTTCCATCGAATGGGTGGGCCGCCTATCGGTTTTGATATCTTCTGGTGGGGCACACGTCCGCCGAAACGGAACTACCTTGAAGGTGTTTCCATCGGTAATAGGTTGGCGGTTATTGTTAACCGTCGTGACTATATGTGCGCGATGGAGACAGTGAGTATCCCAACACGCAGTGTGCACTATTCACCCGGTGTCTATCGTTTCATGACCAACGTTGTGGTGTACGCTTTAACACACGGTTCAATTTCGGATTATTCTGATTATATCCCTGAAAACAGGTTAACCGAAAAGGAACTCCCGACGCGACCACCACAAGCCGCGCGGGTCGGTGATTTTGAATAAGACTTGTATCTCTCCGCGCAGCTGAAATTGCTCACCTTATTGAGGGTTATCAATCTTCCCGCCAAGACCCCATGCTTTAGTGTTTTTGCTTGGGTGTTTCTTCTAGCGGGATGTAGGCGGGCGTTGGGTTTGTTGTTGAAAAAACATTTGACATTCGCCTAAAAATATGGTATAATTAAGAGTATCAAGTTGGCAGACATTTCCAGCGTAACCGCTTGGTTACGTGTCTGCCTACCCACTGGAAAGGGGTTAAAGACTTGATGCTTGATATACCATGAAAACGTATAAGTATAAGTTTGGCGATCAATCGAATTGTATCCGTATTGGCAATCTGCTTGATGATATGTGGCAGGTGCATGACTATTTCCATAGATGGCAGGACGAAAGGTATAGAGATGGACTGCCGTATGCGGACTACCCTGCGATGTCTGCACATTTGAC
>PYJC01000038.1 GCA_003635255.1 Candidatus Poribacteria bacterium
ATTCCCACGACGATAACAGCGGAAGAATTTCTTGAGAACGATGTACCAGGATATGAATACGCGAAAGGAGAATTAATACCGATGTCCCCAGCAACGAGAAGACACGGTAAAATCAGTATCAACATCATTCGACATTTAGATCGGTATGTCTACGAAAATGGGTTGGGGGAATTGTATACCGCAGAAACAATATTTCAGGTTGGCGACCGTATGATGAAGCCGGACGTGGCTTTCGTTTCAACTGACCGCCTGGATGTTGACGAAGATAAAACGTTCCCGATCCCTCCCGACCTGGCGATTGAAGTGATCTCTCCGACAGATGTTCACTACCGTATTGTTCGCAAGGCGTTCGACTATCTGGAGGCAGGGACCCGCCTCGTCTGGGTACTTGATCCTGTTGCCAAAACGGTGACGGTGTATCGTTCTGAAAACGACATTGAGATACTTACGCACGATGCCACGTTGACAGGTGAGGAGATCGTGCCAGGGTTTACCTGTCCTGTGGGGCAACTGTTTGAATAACATAAATTCGGTATAACACATCCAAAATTTTGCAATACCAAACGGAGTCTATCTTACATTTTACACAATGTTTACATCCATCGAAAACGTTCAATCTGCATGTGAAAAACATGCCTATATCGCAGATAAGGGTTTAGCGACAACGCTCTATCTCGCACATCACCTCAAAAAGCCTATCTTTCTCGAAGGTGAACCGGGGGTCGGTAAAACAGAAGTCGCTAAAGTACTGGCGGATTCTACGGGTGCGAAGCTCATCCGATTGCAATGCTATGAGGGATTAGACGCAAATAGTGCTTTATATGAATGGAACTACACACGACAAATTTTACAACTCCGTATTGATGAGGCACGCGGTCGCGACAAAGAAGATATCGGTACTGATCTCTTTAGCGAGACATTTCTGCTGAAACGCCCCCTCCTTGAGGCTATTCAGAGCGATAGCGATGTGCCACCCGTCCTGCTCATTGACGAGGTTGACCGGAGCGATAGCGAATTCGAGGCGTTTCTGCTCGAAATCCTATCCGATTTTCAGATCACTATCCCCGAAATCGGCACCATCCAAGCGAAACATATTCCATACGTGGTGCTTACCTCGAACCGAACACGAGAGGTCCATGAAGCACTCAAACGGCGTTGTCTCTATCAGTGGATTGACTACCCTACTATCGAAAAAGAATTGGCGATAGTGCGGACGAAACTGCCACAGATTGATGAACATCTCGCACAGCAGTTATGCCAGATCATGCAACTCTGGCGGCAGGGGGATTACTATAAAAAGCCCGGTGTGGCTGAAACGCTGGATTGGGCATTAGCACTCATCGCACTCGGTAAGGGACAACTGGACGCAGATGTTGTCGCTGAGACCCTTGGCTGTGTTTTCAAATATCAAGATGATATCCAACGGGCGCGTGCCGTAGAACTATCCGAGTTAGGACTATAGAATGAACCAGAATAGGAAAGGTCAACGTGCTGAAATAAAAATGTTTAGAGGTGTCGGTTACCTCCTTTTAGTCGCTGCAGCTTTCTGCACGATGGTCCCGCTGCTGTGGTTGTTGACTTCCTCTTTTAAAACCGCAAACGAGATTTTTGCCGTTCCTATACAATGGTTTCCGAGTTTCCCACCGCGCGTCGCTTCATCGCCTTATATTGTTGAAGATGCTTATCCCAAGATTGAGAAACCGACGGTGATAAATGAAACGACGTGGAAAGCCCTACAACCTACCCTCACGCAGGCAATCTGGACGAAAGCACAAACCCACATTGCAGCAAACGCACAACTTGCCAATTACGTACCTTCCGAAAAATTACAGATGGAAATGATAGAGGGATTATGGCAACAATTGGTAACGAGTTTGCCAGATGAGATATGGGATGGGACACAGGCATCTATCATTGGCACAGTGCAGGACGC
Organism: Candidatus Poribacteria bacterium; assembly: GCA_003635255.1. GTDB lineage: Bacteria > Poribacteria > WGA-4E > WGA-4E > WGA-3G > WGA-3G. The sequence continues at coordinate 1,934 of PYJC01000038.1, forward strand.
TGTTATTCCAGAGACGGTTGACACGATTTGGGGTTCTGTGTATCGTGAAGTCGCTTTGGGGACACTCCAGATAGAGGATCTCGATTTCAATCGCACGCCTGTTGAAGATGTGAAATGGGAAACTCTGCAAGGAACAGATGCTCGCGTGCGTTTATCTACGGATACTCAGACCGTTGCGAACCTATCTTACGATTTCCAAGATAGCGATACCCTTCATATAACCGCTACTGTCCCTATTTCCGTCCCGGTTGATCAGATTCGGCGTATCACGTTACCTGTCCGTGGGGACGCCTCGTACCACCGTCTCTCCTTAACCCTGTCCGTGCTGCAGCCTGAAACGACGGTGAGTACTACCACCACCGGTATTACGTATCAACCGACACGACCCTATGTTTTGGAGAGTGCGTTATGGAAGGACGCTGTATGGCGACTTCACGGTATCCCGGGTGAATTGGAAGCATCACATATTACGATGCAGCAAATGGAAACAACTCACACAATCCAGTCTATGATTGGAGCAGAGACAGGAAATCAATTGTTCTTACAATTAACAATCCATCAACCGCCATATCTGTCAATCGTCTGGGATAAGTTAACCTCAAACTATCGGAATCTGTGGAAGACAGTCCCATATAACCGCTACTTTATCAACAGTGTTTTCATCGCCACTGCGTCAACGCTACTGACACTGTTTTTCTGTTCCCTCGGCGGCTATGCGTTTGCCAAGTATCAATTTCGCGGTCAGAAAATCCTGTTTGGTATCCTACTTGCCTCCATGATGGTACCTTTTCAGGTATTGCTTGTTCCGTTGTTTGGACTGATGTACGATATGGGTTGGCTGAATAGTTATAAAGCGATTATCATCCCATTTTCAGTCGGAGCGTTCGGCGTATTTCTGATGCGCCAATTTATCGTCACGATTCCATCGGAGCTGATAGATGCTGCCCGTATCGACGGTTGCTCCGAATTCGGTATCTATTATCGGATTGTGTTACCTATTATCAAACCGGCACTCGGTGCATTGACCATCTACTCGTTTTTAGGGTCATGGAACGGTTATCTCTGGCCCCTCATCATTTTACGCGATGAGGCGAAATATACGCTGCCGATCGGCTTAGCGAACCTCGTCGGCATCTATCGTCAAGACTACGGCATGTTGATGGCAGGAACACTGCTATCGCTAATGCCGATTGTTATTCTATTTCTCGCGATGCAGCGTGAGTTTGTGCAAGGGATTACTTTAGGAAGCGTCAAGGAGTGAAAAAATGTCAAATTACACAACGGTCACAAAAACATCAGCGATACGAGAAGGGCGCGGAAAGGCGTTCACCGTCAATGGAAGACGCATCGCTATTCTCAATGAAAACGGCACATTCTGTGCTGTTGACAACACCTGTCCGCACGCGATGGGTTCACTCGGTAGGGGCAGAATCCGAAATGGCGTTGTTGTGTGTCCCGTCCACGGTTATGCCTACAACACGGAAACAGGTGAATGTCAAACCGATCCGCGCCTCCGCATCAGGACTTATCCGTTGATTGTTGAGGACGAGGAGATTAAAGTTGAGGTGCAGCCGTGAAGAAAACCTGTGTACATCTTATGCTTTTAGTTGTTGTATTCTGTTTAACAACAATTGTCCAAAACCGCGCATTTTCTGAATTAGACGAGGGTCTGGGTAAATCTTTGAAACAGGACTCTGTAGATGTCTGGGAAGATTTCCTCAATACGCTTGACAGACGTGGGTTGTCTGATCCACATTGGGAACTTGAATCGGAGGATAAAGAAAAATTAATTAATTACTTCAAAGCGAAAATTGCCGCGAGTGTCTCTGAAGGACTAACATCGCTGCCAGAACGGCTGCCGAGTTACGTTCACCGTTTTCCTGAGGGGATGCTACAGACACTCAAATCGCATGCCGAAAATGTTCTGAAGGTAAACCCTCATAACGGCGCAGCGGCGAAATTTCTGGCAGTTGAAGCATTCCACAAAGTAAATACGCAAATTTCTTCTGAAAAGTACCCGCTTTTGGAAAAAGCGATGGTGTTAGCACCCAATGATATTGAAATTTGTTTTTTCGCTTATGCAGCATGCACGCGGCTCGGAGATCAGACCCGGGAAGAAGCACTTGTCGCGCTTGAAAGAATGCTTGAACGGTTACGCGGCGGTGATCATAAGGTCTCATATCTATGGACGGTGCGACTTTATACTTCTGAGGTCGCCGCTACACCCGTCCAGATTTATCTGAAGATTAATAAGAAACATCCGATAATTGATCGCTGGGAAGTAGTGCTAACCGAAATCCTCGCGGTATTTGAAAATGAGTTGCTCCAGACCCCCGACTCAGGTGTCTTTAATATAATTGCCTATATTTATGAAGCGGTGGGAGATATTGCGGCGGCGCAAGCGGTTTTCAAGAACTTAAAGCCGTTTTATGAAAAACGCTTGGCGGAAAATCCAAAGGATAGAACCGCTTTGACTTCGTTGGCTAATATCCATAACAAATTAGGGAACACTGATCTGGCACACGAATATAGTGTGAAAGTAAACCCAACCCTTGCTTGGGAAGGTCAGGTTTTACCTGAGTTCTCCCCGGTTGTTGACTTGGATGGCAAACCCGTTTCACTCGCTGACTACCGCGGCGAACTTGTTTTGCTTGATTTCTGGGCAACGTGGTGCGGTCCCTGTATAGTGGAAATGCCCAATGTCAAGGCGGTATACGAAAAATACCGTGACCAAGGTTTTGAGATCATTGGGATAAGTCTTGATACTGACGAGGCAGCGTTGCGCAAGTTTATCAAAGAGAACCAATTACCGTGGCGACAAGTTTTTGATGGGAAGCGATGGGAAGGTCCCTTAGCGCAACAATATGGGGTTCGCAGTATTCCGGCGCAATTTCTGATTGATCGGGAAGGCAGAGTCATCTCAGTTAAAGCGAGAGGGAAACGTCTAAACGCTCTCGTTGAAGCAGAAATAGGAGACACTATAGATTGAGATGCCTTCCATTTCTTAGGACTTGCGCATTTTTTCTTAAAGTCCCCTGATAAGGGGGATTTAGGGGGTTAAATTGCGTAACTCCGATTTCTCAAAGATCGTTCTAAAAACCTGTTCTAATACCCACCGTGAACGAAGTTTTATGAATCGGTTCAAATTGGGAGACACCTTCCGCTGTTTCAACACGACGGAACCGGTACTCGCGAGTGACAATCGTTTCAACTGGCGGATAGATTGCATAGCCAATCTGCAGACCGAGTGCCGACTTTTCATTCAGATTAAACAGATCACCAAAGAAATTCGCTTCGTCTCCTTCGCCGATATCGCGTTTTGTATAGAACGCCTGAACTCTGAAACGCGGAATTAACTCCGATGCTGCGACTGCCATATACAGTTTGGGTGAACTATTGTCGTAGTCTTCAAATGTCCCAAACAAATGGAGGTGTTCCCCCGGTTTCCAGAGGATTTGTGAAAAAAAGCCCCGTCTTTGTTGACTGTTCGTTTTGAGATCAAGGAAATCGGACATATCGGGTTCGGATGATAGTAATTTCGCAGATTCATACGTGTAATCAAAGACAGCAGGGATATATCCTTCCTCAAAGACGCGGTACTCAAATTTGAAACCAACTTTGGGAATAGCAAATCCGACACCGACAGCATTGCCCCATGCGAACTCTGTTGTGGGTGTAGCCTCTCCGCCTATCGGATCACTTTCCAATCGTCTGGTCGGTCCCTGCTCAGTTGGTTCGGTTTCTAAAGGTTCGTCAGGCACTTCCCCCGGTGCCTCGGATACAGTGTTAAGCAGGGCAAGATCATTATAGAGATCAAGCCGAAAATCGCTTCTCTCAATAATCGGGAATCCTACGTCTACACCTAAGGCAGTCAACGGATCTTCCCGATCTTCGTGTGGATTTGGATCAATATCGGTAAGATAGGTGGCTCCGAATTCAAATCGTGTGAAAAAGTTATTATTTTCTTCACGTAGAAACGGACGATAAAACCCACGTCCCCCGAAGATTAAGGGATTTCCAAGGTCATTCACCATTGTTTCAACGCCGTATCGGTTATTAGATTTCCTAAGGTTTACGCGTACCCCGCGCCGGTCATAGTTAGAATAACCTGACATAATTGAACCGTGTCCAATTGTTATATAATCCAATTCCCCTAAACGGAAATAAAACGGGTCATAAGGTTGTGCGTAACTGACGTAACGGATGAGTCTTAGCCATGTGCTTGGACTATCCCACGATTCACCGTCTTCAGCGAGGAATTGAGAGCCTGCATCTGATGCGTAAGGATTGTAGAGTACAACCAGGTCTAACCCGATATTGACTTTTCCGAGTGGAATATCCGGTTGTGCCTGAAGGTGAATGTAAGGGTCTGTACCAATGAAGGTCAGACCACCGCCGTATAACCCGCTTGTCAGGAAGTCGGGTCGTTCCATCGCTGCTAAGCCGGGATCATCTTCGGCACCTATAGAAGTTGGTAGGGTGAGGAGGCTAAATAATATCCCAATTGTTAAGGCAAAGATGCCGCTTCTATAAGGTGTAAAAACCTCATTGCTGTTCATGCAGTAACAATCCTTCCATCTTTCATGTGGATAATGCGATCGGCGTTCTCTTTTAATCCTTCATGATGCGTTACAATCGCAATAGTTGTTTGGTATTCCCGGCGTAGTTCTTGAATCAGGTTCATTAAGTTGTCGCTTTGGCGACTGTCTAAGTTAGCGGTGGGTTCATCGGCGAAAACAATCTTTGGACGATTGGCAAGCGCACGTGCGAATGAGACACGCTGTTTTTCGCCGCCAGAGAGTTGCGCGGGTCGATGGTGGAAGCGTTCCCTTAAACCTACCTGTGTCAGGAGTTCCGTCGCACGCCTTTCGGCTGCATCGGTTTTTGTGCTGGCGATGTCCATGGCGACCATCACATTTTCAAGCGCAGTGAGATAGGGTAATAGGTGGAACAACTGGAAGACAAACCCGATCTTTTCGTGACGGATGACACTCAGATCTTCATTCACAGGATCAATCGGTTCGCCATCAATTCGGAGTTCACCCGCATCCGGCGTTAAGATACAACCGAGGAGACTAATCAGCGTCGTTTTTCCACAGCCGCTGTCCCCCATAATCATCACTAGTTCACCCGCTTCGATTCGGATATTGACGGAATCAACTGCGACGACGGTTGCATCACCTGCGCCAAATCGCTTCGTTAAACCGGTTCCCTCTACTACTGCTGCCATCTATATCTCTCCCCGGAAAGCGATCATCGGATCCACCGCAATTGCCTTCCGTGCTGCCAGATAACCGCTGCCGCAACACACAACAAAACTAATGCCCGCAACGATAATTGATTCGACAAAATTGATTGCTACGAAGATCGGTGCTGCTGCCGCAAAAAGGTAGGACAGGATAAGTCCGAGTACCACACCGACAACAGAGATCAGAACAACTTGTTTCAAAAGTAATCCCATTACATAGTTATCTGAGCCACCGATGGCTTTTAGCACCCCAATTTCCTGCGTCTTTTCAAGCATCGTTACATAAGTAATCATCCCGACGAGATTGCCAGCTACTAACCAGAGCATCACTCGCAAGAATTGCACTGCTTTCATTGGCTCATCAACGTAGTAGGCAATAATATCGCCAAGCGTCTGTTTTAAGGTGCGCGCTTCAATGGTTTCTAAAGCATCCAAATCGGCAGCGATCCGGACAGGTTGTTCATTCTTGTTGGTTTTGGCGATCATCATATTGACATGTGGTGTGTTGCCGAGGAGAAGTTTCTGGGCAATGCGGACATCCATAAAGATTAGGGGTGTGTCCAAAACGAACATTCGACTTTTTGCCTTTCCGACGACTTTCACCTTTTCATTCCCAAGGGTGATCTGTTCTCCAATTTCCAGACTCATTTTCTCGTCAACGACGACCTCGTAGGGGACAGGATCCTCAGGTCGATAGTCTTCAAAATTGCTGGGTGTAAACATTCTCCCTTCATTTGCAATGACTTGCTTAGGTCCGCCGAGTTGTCCCAATTTGTAACCGACAACAATTGCTTTGGTGGATTTTCCATGGACAGTCGGACGAGCTTGGGCAAAAACCAGAGGTGAAGCAGAGTCAGGCACTAAGCCTTGCCATGAATTCAGGAACGCCATATATTCCTCAACGACCATGGAAAACCCAATAAATGCGCCGCCGGACCCCTCGGCAGAAATCCAGATGTCCGCGCCAGTAGATGCCACGTATTGCCGCGCTTGGATGCGCATCCCGTTCATGATACCACCTAATAGCAAGATAAGTGAAATCAGCATAGTGATGCCAAGTGTTGTTAACACAACCCTCGCTTGGCGATAACGCATGTCTTTGAGGAATAAGGTTTTCATTTTTTAGTTCTCGACGGGCGAGGTTCACTCCTCGTCAGGTATCTACTTGGTCAAGCTGTGTATATCAATCCGATTCGGTTTGGCGTGAATATTTGACTGCCGAGTACATGAAATTCCGCACCGCAATCAGTAACGCCAACGCGACAATGTTTTCCCAAAACGTTGCATGGAACGTCTGATTCAAACGTTCTATAATGGGGAGAGTCGAATCTGTTGTCCGCCAAGCCGTGAGATTGAAATAGATGAAAAACCCTATCGGAATTAGGCAAATCCAGACACCACATATAAACTCTACTAAGATTAGCATCAAGTTGGATGCGTGTGACATCAGTCTCAGCAGTTTATTGAATTTGTTCAAATCAACCCCTAAATAACATTTTGTTCTTGATTGTTTTCCGCTAAAAGATCAAGTCTCTCATGCATTGTCTGCCGTTTGCGACGATGCAACTGGACGTGTTCCAGATACGTGTCTTCATCTGCCTCGACACCTGTGTCGCGTTCAAGGAAAAGTGGAAAATCTGATGCGGGTGGTTTGGCGTTATGATACGCGTTCTTATAACTTCGCATAATGATGCGCTGTTCTCGGTTGAGCGTCTCTAACCATTCAGGTGGGGAATGAAAGCGGTCGGCAGGCGTAAGCCATGATGGACAATAGGCAACAAAGATATTGTAGCGTACCACATCGCTCTCGTTCGGTTCCACGCGATGCCAGATGCTCGAATGCATCACCGTCATTGTACCTTTACGCGGGCAGACAACCATTTCCCCCGGAAGACTCTTGTGTGTATCGTAGCCGTCCATATATTGCTGACGGTGGCTCCCCGGTAACACAACAAGGTTTCCCATCTTCTCACGCGGGAGATCGGTCAACCAATACCCGATTTTGATTTGCAACGGCAATTTCGGTGAAAACACACCGTAGGGCAAGGCACGCGCACCATCAGGGTGCCACTGGTTGTACTGTTTCCCACCGGGCGGTCTCAAGAAAAACTGGCTTATGTGGAGTTTGAGGAGTTCACCAAATAGGTCGTAAGCATAACCGACATGCCGTTCATGATCGATGAGTCCCGCGAACACGGGGTCGCGTTCGACGATGTTTTGCATGCCAAGATACCCGCCTGGCTTATATTTTCGCTTGGTTGCAGCGACGCGGTCTATCGCGTCAATATAGGTCTGGCTATCTTCATCGGAGATGGCATCCTCAATGAAGATGATACCGTCTTCGTTAAAGGTTTTCCACTGTTCTGGTGTAAATCCTGGGGGTGCGACACGATATTTTCCTTCGGTTTCCATTGGACAACTCCTTTCGTCTGATTTTATTGCAATTTCCATGCCAATCTGGGTAATACCACGCTATCCTATTCTTTGTGAAAGATCCAAAGATAACTGCACAAAATAGGGCAAACGCCATATTCAATAGCACGAAATAGGGCAGATGCGATCAACTGTTGTGGCTTTGTCAAATGCTTAAGGCAAATGCAGGTTCAAGTTAAGAATATCACATTTTCCCAAAAGCGTCAAACGTTAATAACAAAATGCCCCAAACCCAAAGTGTAAGCATCGGATTTGGGACAGTGTCATTTTCGTTGGCTAA